>CANTCS010000005.1 GCA_947652375.1 uncultured Mollicutes bacterium
CTACTGACATTTTCTCAAAATGATTTTACTGACATTTTCAAGAAATTTTGACACACTTTTTAAATTACATTAATTAATTATCTTCTTTTACCCATTACTTTTTCGTCTTCTCCAAAGAATATACCTTCAATATGACGTCCTAATTTGCTTGGATCATGTCTTTGAGCAGAATTAGAATAATAACGTGAATCTGTGATAGTATCAACTGAACTCATTTTTGTTGGACATTCTGCTAATTTACGTTCAACAAATTGTTTTATAAGTGCTTTTCTAAGATTAATTTTATATAATCCATCTTCTTCTGTAATACAATCTTTCCAAACTTTTTCATCTTTTGCAAAATTAGGATAACTATCATATGTCCAATTAGGACCAGCATGAGCACCAACTAAAATGCTAATATCTTCTTCTTTTGTTCCATAACCTTGTGTTAATGCATCAGCTACCATCATAGGCATTTTCTTATCCACTAAATCTGCACTACAATGAGCAAGAGCTGCAATATTTTGTTTCTTATCATGCATTATTACTACTGGACAATCAGCAACTGGATGTGCAGCAACAACACCTGGAACTTTATCTGTAATTATTAATATATCTTCATTTATATCAGTCCAACCACCTGGATTAGCATCGACATAATCTTTCTCTAATTCAAAATAAGTTCCTTTTTTATCAACTTGATCTGCCATAAATTTACTAGATGAATTAAAACCATTATCACGAGCAAAATTTTCCCAATGCGTATTAAAAATTTTATTTTTATCTTCTTTAGTAAATTCATATCCTTCTAAATTAGTTAAATTATGTTGTTTTAAAAGCATTGCTTTATCAGCATCTGTTATATTTGAAAGTCTAATTGTACCTGTATTCATAGTACCATAAATATTTCTTGAGTCTACATAATGTAGTTTTATTTTCTTTTCCATTTAAAAACCCCCTTCATTTAAATGTAAGCACATTATATCAAATAGTTTTTATTTTGTCAACCCTTTTTAAATAAGGGATAATGTAAAACGGGTTGGGGAAAATATACAAAAAGAAAAAATCATAAACATACTACGTAACGTTATTATTACTTGATAAAACCCACTAATAAAAATATATCATTTAAGTTTTATAACTCTTCCTAAATAATTCTATATAGTAACAGTACTTTTAAACTTACAATTATTATATTCTAAACTTGCCTGAATAAAAGCCTCAATAATTTTTCGAGAATTCTCATCAAAATCGTAACTAATTTCCGGATGCCATTGAACTCCTATATTAAATAATTGATCAGGATACTCAATTCCTTCAATTAACCCATCTTCACTAATTGCGCAAATTTTATAAAAACTATTTTCTGTTACATGATAATTATGAAAACTATTAACCATAATCTCTTCTTTACCAATAATATTATATAATTTAGAATCTTTTTTTATTTTCACTAAATGAGTCAACTCATTATCGTTCTCTTGATTATGATTTATAAAAGTATCATTTTTTTCCATATAAACCTTATCGTTATAGCAACTTAATAGTTGCATACCTAAACAAATACCTAAAATTGGAATTTCTTTTTCAATACATCTTTCTAGTACATATCTGTCATAAGGAGTAAATTTAGTTCCTCCAGGAAAAACAATACCATCTATTAAATTCAAAATATGTTCAATTATATTTTTTTCTTTATCCGTAAGTTCGTTAAACTCATCTACCTTAGTATTCATATAATCAACATCTTGGACTGGTGCAATAGGAAATACATAAGCTCCTACATTTTGCAAAGTTCTTCTTAATCTATCAGAAAGATAATTAAAACATCTCCCATCTTCAAATTTTTGATATCTTAAAGTAACACCAATTGTCAACATAAAATCCTCCTCAAATCAAAATAGTTAATTTATTTAAAAATTAACCATTTGTTTTTTCTTATAAATAAACATTAATACAATCGACATTAAAATTAATAAAGTACCCACTGTAATATAAATTAAAGTTTCACTACTTCCTGTATATGGCATTGTTAAAGCTACTGTATTAGCATATGTAGCCATAGAATAATTACTTATAGCAGCTCTAGCCATTACCTTTCTCTCAGTAGTAGGTATCTCACCAACATAAATACTAGTAATCTCTGAATTTACTTGATAATTTTGTGGTGGCTTAGTTTGTTTAATATAATAAGTACCCGCTACTAAAAAATTAATTTTACCTGATCCATCCTCACCTATAACAACTTTTTCTACTGCATCTGTTGCACTTGCATCTTTATAAACAGTAAATTCTCCCCCTGTTAAAATATTGGCCCCATCTGTATTAATTATTTGTATTCCATAAGTATAAATAGTTGCCACATCAAAAGAAATATTTACGGTTTCATTAGTTTGGCTATCTATATAAGATAAAAGAGAACTAGTTTGATTACCACTGTTTCCAATAATGGGACCACTTACAATATTCCCATTATTATCTAATTGAAAATCCATTTTAGCTGAAAAATCAATAAATATTATATCACTTTCTAATTTTTCAGTATTAAACTCAAAAGTTATTTTTTTGTTATCCAAAATTTGAAAAGTTCCTACTTCCTCTTTCTTTTTATTATAAATTCTATTTTCTTTCTCTCCATTAATACCCTGATCAAATGCTATAACCTGTTTCATATTATCATAAACTTTTATATTTTCTTTATCTAAACCCATTATATATTTAAAACCGTTAGGTAAAGCATCAATAATTGAAAAAGTTTTTTCTTTTGGAACTCTTAATTCTAAACGAATTTTAAAAACATCAGAAGAGCTAACACTTTCCTTAGTCTTTCCATTGATAGTCTTTGTATATTTTTCAACCGTTTCATTTTCTTGACTATTAACTACTTCATCAATTGCTTTTACACGAAAAACTGGTAAAAATAAAATTAACAACAATACTAATGATAAATAATATGAATTACTTTTTTTATTCTTCATATTAAATCACCTCAATTTCTTTCATTATTTTCATTTTTTTATAAGATCTTTTTAATATTATAATTGCTCCAATTAAAACTAAATCTACACTCCAAATTCCAATTGATAAACATAAATCTGAAAGAGAAATATATGCAGCTCTCTTTTCTTTAGCAGCATTCTCAACATAATCTACTCTTTTACCTCTAACAAGCAATCTATGTGTATTTACAGCATATGGAGTACAAGTAACTAAAGTTATATAATCTCCATCATTATCAATCATTAATGCCTCAGTATCATGTGGTTCAACTACCAAAACTTGATCAACTTCATAAGCCAAAACTTCATTTAAAATATAAATATAAAATTTATCACCCTTCCAAAGTTGATCTAAATCCGTAAATAATCTAGATGTAGGCAAACCTCTATGTGCCGATAATATTGCATGAGTCCCCACACCTCCTATAGGTAAAGAACTTCCCTCTAAATGACCTACTCCATTTTCCAAAGCATCCGAACCAGTACCATGATATATAGGAATCTTTATTTCGATTTTAGGTATTTCAATATATCCCATAATCCCACTATCATCGATATTCAATATTTTTTTATATGAACTAGAACTTTCTTCCTGTGGATTTGTAAAAGCATCTGTTAAAGTTGTAGAAGTTAACTGGTCATTATACTTTTTAGCCGCTTCCAAAAATTCATTATTTTCATTAACTCCTTCTACTACTTCATTATAACTAAGAATTGTATCATTATATTTCATACTATTAACTAAACTACAAATAGAAGGATAAAACATTATTGCTAATCCAATTATAAATAACATTGAAAATATTATAATTGGAAAATTATTATTTGACTGTTTTTTCATAACAATAACTTCTCCTTAATATATTTTTATCATTTATTTCTTCTTTTTATATACTCTATAAATATAAACTAAAATAGATAAAGTAATTATTAAGGAAACTACAAAGATTCCTATAAACCAATAAATTTTATCGAAAGTATTTGGAACAGATTCATTATCAGGATTTTTATTTGGATCATCAGTTGGATAATTTACATCAGGATTATCTGGATCTACTGGATTAATAACTTCTTCTTTTTCTGTTTTAATCTTGATTTTCACATCATATAAATAATCACTATATAATTCATCGAAAAAAGGAAGAGAAACAAGTACAGGATTAGAATAATAATTGTATTTATCAATTGTTTTACTCTCAGTTCTAATTAAATATACACCTGTTGTAAGATTACTAAATTTAATTTTGCCATCTTGATTAGTTTTTAAAAAACTAGTTGCCGTAATCTTTTCTTGATCAATAAATTCACTTAATTTTTTTGCAATATTCACTAATTCTTTATTATCAGTAATTCCAGTTAAATCCTTTTGTTGAGCATCAACAAAATTATCTAAATAATAATACTTCAAATTTTTATCTACTAAAGCTACTCTATAAATTTCTATTTTTGTATCACTCAGTTTTAAATTAGAATAACTATTTTCAATTTCTAAACTTCCGATCCTTGCAGGATCTATCTCTATAGCATAAACATTATTATTAAATAAACATAAAAATAATAAAATTAAACCATATTTTAAATATCTTCTCATTTAATAAACCTTCTTTCTATTACAAAAAATTATATAAGAACTTATACTACTTATAATTAAAATAGCTCCAATTAAAACATAATAAAGATTACTTTGTCCTCTAAGATTAGGTAAAAAATTAATAGCTGTACGTGATAGTGTTAGTATAGCAGTTCCATCACCATTAATTGTTGGTACCTCATTAGAAGAATTAATTGCACGATACTGAATATTTTGATCAGCCACGTATTTTTTTAATTGAATTTTCCCCTCATTATCAACTTGAACCGCTAAAACCCCTTTATATAATACACAATTATCTGGTGGAGTAATTTCTTTTAAATAATAAATAGAATTAACTTCCAAATTTTCAAAAACTAATCCCGCTGAAATCAAATCTTCACAAGCACTATCTTTATATAAACCAAAAACTGCATTTTTTGCTTGTGTCGCCTCTTCTTTATTAACAATTTTTAAAATGGCACATCCTACTTTAAAATCTAATGTACTAACAGTATTATCAAGTTTATTAAAAACTAAATTATTAGCTGTTTCTGCCTTAGTAATCGAAACTTTAGATGTAATATTTTTAATATCATTAGATTTTACTTCATAAATTGCATAAACTACAAAAGTTTTATTAGCTTCTAATTCGTTAACTTTAATCTCCTTTTTATTTTTTAAAGTATAATTATCTCCCGGTAAAAACTCTACTCCACTTTCATTTAAATTTAAAACTATATTTTTCACTTGAAAATTTTCTAAATTTGTAACCTCTATTTTAAAAAGAACCTTTTCTCCTTTTTTATAATAATCTTGTTTTTTTTCTATACTTTGCTTAATATTAAGTGTAAAATTTGAACTTACAGAATCATTTATAGTATTAGTATATACATTAGAATTATTATTTAAATTACTATCATCAATATTAGCAACATTATTAATATACTTATGTTCTAAATCAATCTTAAAAGTATTTGATACTTTAAAAGTATAAACTTTAAAAATAAGCATTCCTATACAAAATATAAAAATAACAAATATTTTAAGCTTTTTATTCATAATTTATACCCCACTTTCTATAATCAAACTAATCTACTATCTACTTATTATTATAACACACTTTTTTTAAATAATTTCTATTTTTTTATAACTGTTTTACAAACATCTAAAGAATCTTTTATTTTATTAAAATGACTTGATTCATTTTTATTTATATAAACAGTTTCTATAGAAACTTCAATTATTTTTAATTTCAGTTCCACACATTTAAATAAAACTTTAGTCTCATAATCAAATCTATCACCTTCTACCATTAAAATTTCTTTAATTATCGAAAAAGGAAAACCTCTTAGGCCTGTTTGAGTATCAGTTATTTTTTGTCTTGTCCTTAGCTTAAATAACTTTCTAAAAAATATATTACCTATCTTACTTGTCAAAGGAACTTTTTTATCATAAAAATTTCTACACCCAAGTATTATACTATCTGAATTTTCTTTTATACTCTCGTATATTTTATTAACATCTTTAACCAAATGTTGTCCATCAGCATCCATTGTTATAACTCCATTAATATTAGAATACTTATTCAAACAATATTTAAAACCTGTCTTTAAAGCTTGTCCTTTCCCTTTATTTTCTTTATGAGTTAGTATAATAATTTCACTATTTATATTTTTCCATATTTCACTATTTTTACTTCCATCATTAACAACTACAATATTTTTATATTTATTATTTATTAACTCTTCTAATAATTTAACTAATTTTTCATCAGGATTATAGGCAGGAATTAATATAACAATATCACTTTTCATATTTCATCTCTCCATTTACTATAATAATTATACGATAAATAAAACAAATAATAAATATTATAAAGTACAAAAAAGCAACAAATCATATAAATTAAAATTAAATGACTCATTGCTTACATCATAATTATAAATTTTTCTTTTTTATATTATTATTTTTAAATAAAAAACCTCCATTATTTTTTATTTTCTTTAAAATAGAAATTATAAATTAAGCAATTTTCTTTTTTAGTTTTTTTCTTCTCTTATATATAATTGTAAAAATAATTGAACTAATTACAAACATACATCCAAACATAATAAATGCAATTGTCCCTCCACTTCCTGTAAATGGTAAAGCAGTAGGTATTCCATTTCTTAATGTTAAACCATAGTATCCTTCTTTTCCTGAAATCTTATTATCATTTCCACCAATACTTATTGTTTGCTCTGGTAATGTTGAATACCCTGCAGGAGCTTTTGTTTGTGTAATTTTATAAGAGCCTGAACCAATTCCTATTAAACTTCCAATTCCATTTGCTCCAATTACTATTGTTCCAATTAGACTATCATCATAACTTTTTGTAACCTTAAATTCAGCACCACTTGTACCTGTTATTTGCAAAGCATAAATATGTAAAGAAATAGAAGAGGAAGATGTTACTTTACTATCAGCAGAATCATTATAAGGATCACTAGCTATCATTCTAGCTGTAATTATATTTCCCTCTTCTCCTAAAATCAAAGATGAAAAATCTAATTTTTTGCTTTCATAAATAATATTTAAAATTGATATCCCAGATAATTTTGTTATATCTGAAATAGATAATTGTATATTTCCATCACTCAACTGTGAAATACTTCCAACTATCTCTCCACTATTTTTCATATAAACATCTGCAGATGAACTATCAAAATCTTTTCTTAATATTAAATCACCAATATTATATTTAGAAAATGATGTTGTTCCATTAGGTAAAATAATTGTCATGCTCTTTTCCACTAATGAATTTGCTGGATATTGAGGAATAGGGATTTCTATTTTGTAATAAATATCATCAACTTTACTAAGATATTTAACAGTACTTCTACTATTTCCAGAAACATCTGTAAATTCTAATTTAAAACCCCTAGAATTAGATGCTTTTGCATAAACAGCTCCATCTTTAATTTCCCAACTTCCATTTGAATTGTCTAACAAAACACTATCAACCATAACAGCATAAACATAGTTATTATTAGTATATGGAAGTACTAGATATGTTCCAACATTTAAAGAAACATACGCAGACTCTCCATTAGTTCGATTAGTTAAAGTAACTCCTTGAACTGTACTTTTACTTAAATAACTAGCATAGTTACTCATTAATTCTGCAAAATCATTAGTACTAGTCCAACCACCAGTAACTGAACCTCCAGAATTATGAGTAGCATCTCCCTTTGAAAGACTACTAAAAGTCTCAACTGTTAAACTCTTAAACTTTGCTGGACAATCATTACTATTTAAAAATATTTTAAAACTAGATGTAAAATCATATTTTAAAGAATCAGTATTTGTATTATAATAAATATCTACAATTTTATAAGCTTTAAAAACAGTTGTATCATATTCAGAATGCTTATATATCTCAAAATTCCCAGTATTAGTTACTTTTTTAAAGGAAGAATTCCCAGCTAAAGTTTCACTACTTGTTGTAATAGAAATAGCTTTAACATTTATATTACCTAATCCCAACATAAACAAAATTACAAATAATAATCCTCCTAATTTTACTACTTTATTCATACTTCTTAACACTCCTTACCTTATCTATTTCAATAATACCCCCCCCCCCCCATGTTTTTTGTCAAGTAAAAAAATTAAATTTTTATTCTTCGATTATTTTTAGGGGGTGGGAGAAAAAAAACAACTAAATATTAGTTGTTTTTTGATTTTCTTTATTTTTCTTCTTTTGTATTATTATAAATATAATCGAACCTACTATTAGTAAGGCTCCAACAATAGTATATATTATTGTTCCAATACTTCCAGTAAAAGGTAACATCGCTAAAATAGTATTTTTTATTGTTATATTATAATATCCATTTTTTCCTGAGACTTGTGTTCCACCAGTTCCTACTTTTACTGTTTGAGAACCACTTAATAATGCATAACCAGCAGGAGCCTTTGTTTGAGTTACTGTATAGGTTCCACTTGTTAATCCTTTTAGTTCACCGATACCATTACTTTCAATCGTTACTGTTCCCTTAGTTCCTCCTGAACTATCTGTAACTTTAAATTCCGCTCCATTTGTTCCTGTTATTTGTAAGGCATATGCATAAAATGTTACAGCTTTTCTTTGTACAGTTTTTACTGCTACTGTTTCAGAAGATGTATAAGGATCACTAAACTCTAGTGTTGCATTTCTTTTGTTGGCTCCCATTACACTATTAGTTGAATTTAAAGGTTCTGGATGATATTTAAATTCTATTGTACTTGGAAGAATACTTACATTTGTAAATTTTAATTTAACTAATCCAGTAGTCGCATTTCTTTCAGCTGTTCCAGCAGCTTGATTATTATATTTAATTGTTCCTCCCGTTGATGATAGATCAGATATTGAAAAACCCGAAGTAACAAAGTTAAGCCAGCCACTTTCATTTCGAACTTTATCAATTGTTACTGTTATTATTGGAGGAATTAAACTATTGGCTGGATATGTTGGGATTGCAAATGAAATTTTACCTTCTGGACTGCCTCCATAGCCCACGTCTGCTGACAAACTAAATGACCCTTGATAATTAGCAGCTATTTGATGAGTTAAAAGAGTATTAGTTTCTTTAGCTAAAATCCCAGCATCTTTTAATATCCAAGTAGATCCACTTTTTTCTAGTCTTACACTATCTACCATAACTCCAAAAACAGAAACTTTAGTTTCATTACTAATATGTTTTGGCAAAACTAAATATGTTCCTGCCTCAATACTACTACTAACATATGGACGCCCTGAAGAAAGAGTATATGATGAAAGATAATAATCGAATTTAATTGAACGTCTTTTTGCATAACCAGCATACTCACTCATTAATTTTGCAAAATCATTAGATATTAAATTTCCTCCACTTACCATATAATTATTATCATAAAAATCTCTTATAGCACCACCATTATTTAAAGTCATAAAAGTTTCAATAGTCATCGCTCTAAAATTACTTGGACACTCACTACTATTTAAAAATGTTTGAAAATTAGTTGTAAAACCATACAAAACTTCATCTCTACTAGAATTGTAATAGACATTTACTATTTTAAACAAATCAAAACTTGTTCTATCATAACTATTGTTGTTTACATAAACTCTAAAATCTCCTCTATTAGTGACTAAATTATATCCACTACCAATCATTTCAGATGTATCAGTAGTTATATCAATAGCATTAACATCTATATTCCCTAATACAAATATAAACAAAATTATAAATAATAATCCCCCTAATTTTACTACTTTATTCATTTTTTTATCACTCCTTACCTTATCTATTTCAATAATACCCCCCCCCCCATGTTTTTTGTCAAGTAAAAAAAATAATAATTTTCTTCTTCGATTTTATTTTAGGGGGTGGGGAAGTTTTCCTACTTACTAACACTTTCGTTTAATAAAAAAAAAGAAGTAATATAAAATAAAAAAACTTCATTCCTCATAAAGAATAAAGTTTTTTCAAAGTATTCAATATTATTAAAAATTAATTTTATTATTAACAAAATCTACAACCTCAGAAACATTTAAAACAACTTGTTCCATTGTATCCCTATCTCTTACTGTTACAGTTTGATTATTAATAGTTTCATCATCTATAGTAATACAAAAAGGTGTTCCAATAGCATCACTTCTTCTATATCTTTTTCCAATAGAACCAGCATCATCATAACTAATCATAAAATGTTTACATAAATTATTATAAACTTCAAGCGCTTTTTCACTATGATACTTTTTAGCAAGAGGTAAAACAGTTACTTTAAAAGGTGCAATATATGGATGAAACTTCATAACTTCCCTTACTTCACCATTCTCAAGCATCTCTTCAGTATAAGCATTATCAAGAAGAGCCAAGACTAGTCGGTCGCATCCTACAGTTGATTCAATTATATATGGAATAATTTTCTCATTATTATTAGGATCTAAATATTCTTGAGAAACTGATGAAAATTCTTGGTGACGACTTAAATCATAATCAGTACGATTATGAGTTCCATTAATTTCACCCCATCCGAAATTAAAATTATATTCAATATCACAAGCTTCTTTCGCATAATGAGCTAATTTTTCATGATTATGAAATCTTAATTTATCTTCACCAATTCCTAAATCTATAAAATATTTTTTAGCATATTCTTTAAAATAGTTATAAAGTTCACTATCACTACCTTTCTTACAAAAAGTTTGATATTCCATTTGTTCAAATTCAATTGTTCTAAAAGTAAAATTACCTGGTGTAATTTCATTTCTAAAAGCTTTACCAATTTGTCCAATACTAAAAGGAAGTTTAGCTCTCATTGTTCTTTGAACATTTAAAAAATTAACATATTCTCCTTGTGCATTTTCAGGTCTCAAATAAACTTTATTTTTATTTCCTTCAGTCACTCCTCTATGAGTTTCAAACATTAAATTAAATTGTCTAATATCTGTATAATCACTCTTACCACATTTTGGACAAGGAACTTTATGTTCTTTAATATATTGAATCATCTCTTCTTGTGACATTCCATCAGCATGAGCCGATTCATCAAAATCATCAATTAAATTATCAGCTCTATGTCTCATTTTACAACTTTTACAATCGATTAACGGATCAGAAAAACTAGAAACATGTCCACTAGCTTCCCAAACTTTTGGATGCATTAAAATTGCCGCATCCACTTCATATGCATTAGTACGTTCTTGTATAAATCTTTTTCGCCAAGAATCTTTCACATTATTTTTTAATCTTGCTCCTAATGGACCATAATCCCATGTATTAGCAAGACCACCATATATTTCACTTCCTTGAAATATAAAACCATATTGCTTACAATAAGCTACTAATTTTTCCATTGTTAATTTATTCATATTATCTCTCCTCTATTTTATTTATTATATTCTCTAATTCACTTTCTATATTCATATACTCACTTGGGGCTTTATCTATAACTCCTTTTAAATATAAATCATATAGATTTTTAATAAGAGGGGTATAGAAAAAATCTTTATTATAAAGATAGATTTCTTTTTCTTTTTTAATTGCTAAAAACAAATTATAATAAACATCAAGTCCACCAGGTAAAATTAAAACTATAGAACTATTTTCTATATTATCAGTAATACAAAACTCTTTATTTAATAGAAGTTTTTCATCACCACATATATAAACCTTCGTAATATCCCTCCTAAAATAAAAACTCCCAGAATAATGTAAGGACGAAATAAATTCCGCGGTTCCACCTTACTTATCCTAGAAGAATCAACTTTAAAATATACTGCTCGAGGCTTTCCACACCCGTCATCACACCTATAAACATAATATATATTTATTTTATCAAGATGTCAATACAAACATAAAAAAACTCTTATCATTAATCACAATATCAAAGCGATTACATAAATTATATTAACTATTCATCATCACTTTTAAAAGCACTAAAAATAAAACCAAAATTATAAAATAAAGCTGTCACTTTTAAAACTTTAAATATTTAAATTAACACAATAAATTTATAAAAAAATAATTTTTATGATATAATATTACACCGAAGGAGTTATATATGAAAAAAAAGCGACTATTAATTTATACATTATCCCTATCTTTAGTGACATCATACATAAATTTAAATAAACAAAAATCAAATGAATTATCTAAAAATATTATAGAATACACCAGAAATTTCTCAGATGATGATTTCCAAATAGCAGCTCATCGAGGATTTTCATCTAAAGAAGTAGAAAATACTTCTGAAGCGATAGAGCTAGCAGCAAATGAACCTTACATCGATTATATTGAGATTGATGCTAGAATGACTAAAGATAATTACTTAGTATTATCACATAATGATGATATTTATGAAAGCTCATTTTATAAAACAGAAATTTCCCAAACAAATTATAAAGATTTAGAAAATAATTCTTTTAATTATATAGTAAATTTAAAACTAAATGATTATTTTAAAGCATTAATTAACACAGAAAGTAATTTAAATTTAAAAAGAAAAACATCATTAAAAAATAAAGAATATCAAATATCAACTCTAAAAGAAAGCCTAAACTTAATATCAAATAAAAAAGTAATTATAGATTTAAAGTTTTCTGATAATGTAAAAGAATTTACTGAAAAAATAATGGATGAATTTAAAAATATTGATAAGAAAAATATTTATTTTCAAAGTTCTAATCTCTTAGGTATTCTTTATTTTGAACAAGTTACAAATTATAATTGTTTTGCCATTATTGACTCTAAAAAAGATTTAGAATACATCGATTTATTTAACAATTTAACTATAAGAAAAAATTTAATTGATTACGATACTATTAAATCTTTACTAGAGCAAAAGAAAAATGTTGCTATATGGACAATTAATTCGACTAGTGAAATAGATGATATTAAAGCTTGTCTAAAAGATTTATATAAAGATGTTATTTACATTACTGACTACCCTGATTTAATTGCTACTACTCTAAATGAAAAAAATAAAACTAAAATAAAAAAATAGAAACTATTTATAAACTGTCTATAAAATTCAGTTAAACTAGCTTCTTTTTTTTATTTTAATTAATTTCTTTTTTTACATCATCATATTCTTTATTTTTTAAATCAATTAATGCCTTTTTTAATTCTAAATTTTTATTTAGTTGTCCACTTTCACTATCAGCAACTAATTCTTTTTTCTCAATTTTTTCGATAATCTCAAAACCATCTATAACTTTTCCAAATGCTGCATATTTTCCATCTAAATAACTATTACTATCTAACATTATAAAAAATTGACTTCCTGCACTATCATTATCTTGACTTCTTGCCATAGAAACAATTCCTTTAGAGTGTTTTAAGTCATTTTTAAAATTATTTTCATTAAACTCACCTTTAATAAAATAACCTGGTCCTCCAGTCCCCGTACCATCAGGATCTCCTCCTTGTAAAACAAAACCTGGAACTAATCTATGAAATGTATTATTATCATAAAAACCACTTTTAATAAGACTTATAAAATTGTTTACAGTATTAGGAGCTATTTTTGGATATAATTCTATAACAACTGAACCATAATTTTTTATATATAAAGCTGCTACTGGATTATCAGTTTTATATTTTTCTAAACTAGCAATATTTCCATCTACATTATAATTTATTCCCAGTAATTCTTCTTTTAATTTCTCACTCTTTTTAGATGGCATAAACATACTAATTAAAAATAAAGTTATAACTAATAATATAGTACCAATTACTAAAATATTTTTATTTTTCATTTTTACTCTCCTTTAATATATCTCTAGCTGCCACTAAACCAGTAGCTGCTGCTGTAACAATATTTCCTGCTTTCCCTGCACCGTCACCAATAAAATAAATATTAGTATTTTTAAGTTTAAAATTATTATCAGTTTCAATTTCATTACTAAAAAATTTTATTTCTGGTCCATATAATAAAGTATCATCATTATTAACACCAGGAATAATTTTATCAAGTGTTTCTAATCCTTCTAAAATATTACTTATAATTCTATGTGGTAAAACTAAAGCTAAATCACCAGCTACACAATCTTTTAATGTTGGTTCTATAAAACCTTTATTAATACGATGCCATTCACTTCTTCTTCCACTTTTTAAATCTTTAAGAGATTGAATTATTGGTTTACCATCTCCCATGACATTAGCAATTCTTGCAATACTTTCTCCATAAAGTCTTGTATTTGTAACAGGCTCTGTTAAATTAACTTTTGAAATAAAAGCAAAATTTGTATTATTACTTTTAACTTCTTTTAAAGCATGACCATTAACACAAATAAATCCATAATAATTCTCTTTCGCAACAAACCCTCCAGGATTAGTACAAAAAGTCCTAATTTCATCTCCATATGTTTTAGTCTTTATAAAAATAGTCGGATCATAAATAACATTAGTAATACTTTCCATTATATCTCGTCTAACTTCTACCCTAACACCAATTTCAATACTTTGCGATAGATAAGGTATTTCATATTTATCAGCTAATTCTTGTACCCATTTAGCACCAGTTCTACCTGGAGCTACAATTACATTCTTAGTTTCTAATTCTACTTCACTTTTACCACTTTTATAAGTAACTATATGCTTATTAGTTGCTAAACTTCTAATATCTAAAACATTAGCTCTATCAATTAAAGTTACTCCATTATTTTCTAAATATTCACAAATACCATCTATATATTCTGGTAAATGATCACTACCTAAATGTTTTTGTTTTATAAGTAACAATTTAGCTCCAGCAATAGCAACTTTTTTTCTAATTTCAACTGCCTCATCCATATTACTAGGATATATTGAAGCATCCATCTTAAACTTATTAAATATTTCTTCTGTATCATCTATTAATTTATAAGCCTCAGTCTCACTCATATATTTAGTTAAATCACTTTTACCAAGTCTTGGAATAAAATTAAGTTTCCCATCACTAAAAGTTCCTGCTCCTCCATATCCTGCAAGAATCGCACACGGATTACAATTCTTACAAGGAACACCATTTTTATTCATAGGACATACTCTATTTTTAACACAACTTCCCTTATCAAGAACTGCAACTTTCAAATTTTTATTCTCTGTAATTAATTGATAAGCACTAAATAACCCCGCAGGTCCTGCTCCTATTATTACAACATCATATTTCATTTTAATCACCATATTTATCATAACATAAATAAAGAATAAGAAGAAGTTTTTTATTAACTTTTTAAACAAGATATCAAACTAAGCATAATAAAAAAATTACACAAGTATTTTATGATTAAACTAAAGACTTTTTGTAAAAAATTTGATACAATTTAAATGGTGATAATATGACACGTCAAGAAATTAATGAAAAGAAACAACTTGAAATAATTAAAGAACAAAATAAAGAAAAATTAAAAAAATTCATTAAACTATTTCTTAAAATTATATTTTTTCTAATAATCTCTATAACCATTTTCTTCTATTATACAACTAATATTTCAACTGTAAAAATAAAAGTTAGAGAATATCGTATCATAAACAAAAAAATTCCATCTAACTTTAATGGCTTAAAAATAATTCAATTAAGTGACCTCCATTATGGAAGTACTATGTTTTTAGAAGAAGTTAAAAATATAGTTTCTATATCTAATGCCAGAAATCCTGATTTAATTGTTTTTACTGGTAATTTAATTGATAAAAATTATAAACTAACAACTAAAGAACAAGAAAAAATTATCAATGAATTTACAAAATTAAATTCTTCATTAGGAAAATATGCCATTTTAGGTGAAGAAGATAATAATTATTTTACAACTATAATGAACCAAAGTAATTTTACTATTCTTAAAAATGAAAGTGAGCTACTTTACAATGAAGAAAATTACCCTATTTTATTAACTGGGGTATCAACTCCAATTAAAAATAAAGAAGACCTTGACATAGCTTACTCTTATTTTAATGATCCAAATCACATCTCAAATATTTTTAATATAACCATACTTCATCAACCAGATTATGTTGATAAAATAATTACCAATTATCAAATAGATTTATTCTTAGCAGGACACTCCCATAATGGAAATATACGAATTCCATTTCTAAATTATGCCATAAAAAAAGAAGGAGCTAAAAAATACGACCAAGATTATTACTCTCTTCCTAATTCCAAGCTTTATATTTCAAGTGGACTTGGAACTAATAATTCTAATAGTATACGTCTTTTTTGTAGACCTTCAATTAATTTTTATCGTTTATCTAATAAATAAACTTTTAAATTTTTGAACGAAGCTTAAATCTTCTTTTTTTTGTTCTTTTTTATAAATATCAATTTTACCAATTTCTTTATTATCAAATTTTATTATAATTTTCCCCACTACATTTTTATTTATTTTTTCATCTATTTTTATTATCGTACTAATTTTTTCTAATTCATCTACTGTTAAAGGATATTTAAATGATTCTTTAATATAAACATCACTTTCTACAAAATTATTATCCATTTCAAAACTATCTTTATCAATAATAGTATACAATTTATATTTATCAAAATATTTTTTATACAAAATTTCATGATTATTATAAACGTCAGAATCTTTTAAAGTTACTATACTAAGAATCATATCTTTCTTTTTAGCAAGTGATACTAGAGTTTTACCAGCACTAGGAGTATACCCATTTTTTCCACCAATACAAGATTTATAATTATTTATCAAACTCATTCTATTATACCATGCATAACTCTTCAGATTAGTTTTACATGTGTATTTTTTTGTTCCAATAATCTCTCTATAAATTTTATTTTTATAAGCATATTGAGAAAGAATAGCCATATCACGTGCAGTTGAATAATTTTTTGTATTTTCATCTAATCCATGCGGATTAGAAAATTTTGTGTTGTGCATTCCTAATTCTTTGGCTTTTTTATTCATTTCCTCAATAAATATTTTTTCATTTTTAAAGACACTATTTGCTAAAACAATCGCCGCATCATTTCCACTCCTAAGCATTAGACCATACAATAAGTCTTTTATACTAATTTTTTCTCCAACTTCAATATATATATTTGTACCATACATCTTTGTTACCTCATCACCAACAGTAACAACTTTATCTAACGAAGAATTTTCCAAAGTTACTATACACGTCATTATTTTTGTAATTGAAGCTATAAGTCTTTTACTATCTGCATCTCTTGAATATAAAATTCTACCACTATGTAAATCCATAACGATTGTAGAAGCCGCACTATCTGCAAAAACATTAAATGGTAATAGAAAAAAAGTACATAAGATTATTATAAATTTTGCTAATTTCAAATTAAATCACCTAATTAATAATATGTTTAAATAACTATAATATTATTTGAAATAGAATATTTATTATGATAAAATTAACTAATACATGAAAGGAGAAAAATTTATGGCAAATGAAAAAAAATTTGTACAAAAAATAACTTCACGAAATACTGATTTTGCAGCATGGTATACAGATGTTGTTAAAGAAGCAAAATTATGTGAATATTCAAGCACTAAAGGATGCTTAAATTATTTGCCGAATGGTTATGCAATTTGGGAAAATATTCAACAAAATTTAGATAAAAGATTTAAAGAAACAGGTGTTGAAAATGTTTATCTTCCTATGTTGATTCCTGAAAGTTTACTAAACAAAGAAAAAGAACATATTGCTGGTTTTGCACCAGAAGTCGCTTGGGTAAGTCATGGAGGGGATGAAAAACTAGAAGAAAGACTATGCATTCGTCCAACATCTGAAACTTTATTTTGTGACTTATGGCAAAAACAAGTAAAATCATATCGTGATCTTCCTCTAATTTGGAATCAATGGAATTCAGTTTTAAGATGGGAAAAAACAACTCGACCATTTCTTCGATCACGTGAATTTTTATGGCAAGAAGGTCATACAATTCATGCAACACGTGAAGAAGCAATTAAAAGAACAGAAATGATGTTCCAAATTTATCAAGAATTTGTAACAAATGAATTAGCCATTCCTTTAATAAGTGGAAAAAAAACAGAATCAGAAAAATTTGCTGGTGCTGAAGATACTTATACTATTGAAGCCATGATGCATGATGGAAAAGCACTTCAATCTGGAACAAGTCATTTCTTTGGAAATGGATTTCCAGATGCATTTAATATAAAATACTTAGATAAAGAAAATAATCTACACAGTGTTTATGAAACATCTTGGGGATTATCAACAAGAATTATAGGAGCTATTATAATGGTTCATGGCGACGACTCAGGCCTAGTTTTACCTCCAAGAATTGCACCAACACAAACAATGATAATTCCAATTGCAGCGCATAAAGAAGGTGTAATGGATAAAGCTTACGAAATTTTAGAAAAATTAAAAAAAGCAAATATTAAAACAAAGATAGATGCTAGTGAAAAATCTCCTGGCTATAAATTTGCTGAACAAGAAATGTTAGGAATTCCAACAAGAATAGAAATAGGCCCAAAAGATATTGATAATAACCAAGTGATAGTAGTTAGAAGAGATAATCGTGAAAAAATTCCAGTTGCAATAGACAATTTAGAAAAAGAATTACCAATTATCTTAGAGAATATCCAAAAAGATATGTATAATAATGCCAAAATATTTTTAGATAACCATCTTTACGAAGCTAACACTTTAGAAGAAATGAAAGAAATAGCTAGTGAAAAAATAGGCTTTATAAAAGCAGCTTGGTGTGGTAGCGAAAAATGTGAAGAATTGATTAAAACGGAAACAGGAGGCTTTGGTTCAAGATGTTTACCACTTGAAGAACAAAATATCGAAAATAAAAAATGTGTTTATTGCCAAAAAGAAGCAAAACACTATGTTGTTTGGGGAAAATCATATTAAAAATTTCAGTTATAAAGCTGAAATTTTTTTTCTAATTTTTTATAAATATCATCTGTAACAATACCTAAACTTAAAAATTTATTATTATTTTCATAAAAACCAATTGCAACTAAATGAAGCCTATTTTTACTCAATATTCTATCAATAATTTTTAAATCATTATAAAATGTTGATTTAAAACAACTACGTCTTTCAATCATTTCCTTGCTATCATACTTTGCAACATCATCCTTTGAAATTTTTATATTTATATCTAATCTTTTCAAATAACTATTAATAATACCACAGAAAATATCTAAATCTCCAAAATACATACTTCTTTGTACTAAAAATAAATAATTAGTTCTAAATAACTTTTCAAGAATTGTTATAAAAGAACTTTTAAAAAAATTATCCAAAATACCAAAAGTATTATTACATATTATTTCTAATAATTGATAACATTCCATCGAATTATAATTAACACAAAATAAATTATAAGTTTTAACTTCCTCATTTAAATCATCTTTCTTTTTAGTATAAGTATTAGCCTCATCCTTTTCAAAATTCCTCTCTAAACTATTTTTTTTATTATGAGTTAAACACCAAGATACTTTAGAAAGAAAATAAAGCAACCCAAAAATAATAAATAATATTATAAAGGTAAATCTTAAAAATTTATAAAATGACAAAAAAAGAAAAATTAAAGACAAATGAGCATATATTTTACTCTCAAACAATTCTTTTGTAACTTTATTATTTTTACCATTCGAAAAAAAGTTATATCTTATTGATAAAATTATTAAATTAAAAATAATTCTTCCAATAAAATAAAAATTTAATATCTCTAAAAAGTCTTTTAATAAAAAATCATTATAAAAAAATAAATATATTATTACAAAAATAAAAAATATTAATAATTCAAAAATTATTTTATAGATCCTTTTCATATTTTCACCCCATATATCCTATTTCAGCTAAATCCAATAATTTATCAATAGGAATAATAACAAAATATAATTTTGAGGTTTTCTTTTTAACAATTGGAAATAACTGTACTAATTCATATCCTAAATTCCTAATATATTTACAAATAACATTTAAATTATAAATAAGCATAGAATTTTTCTCTTGCAAATGTTTCGCTATAAAATTATTTTCAATATCTAATTCGATATCAATAGATGACGATTTTAATAATAAATTAATTTTATCTATTATCAATTCTAACCTATCCTTCATTTTTATTTCGACTAATACTTTATTTTTTAATAAAATACTTAAAATTTTTTTAATATCCATTTCATTATTAAAATTATCAGAAATATTTAATAATTTAAATAATTTTTTAAAATCTATTCCATCATTAATATAACAACATGAATATATATGTAATTCTTTTCTTTTCATAATAACCTCATCCAAAAAATAAAACCGTTGAACATCAACGGTTAAAAGCATATGGCTTGGTCTCAAAAAGAGTTTTCTAATTTCATTCGCCCTTTTGTATAACCATTTATAAAAACAATTATACTCTTAATTAATTTTTATTTCAACTATAAACTTTAATTTTATCAATAGTAAATTTTCTTTTTTAAATAATTATTTAATATATAATCATTAATTTTTATACAACTCATAATAAAGAGCCTAAAAATCATTAAAAGCTTTACAATTCCCACATTGCAATACACAACACTACAATATAAAAGTTATTAAAAAATATGAGTTTATATAATTATATGAGCATAAAAACGCTCATATAATTAACTTTTACCATAAATTTAACAAACTAAAGTTTTTAAAAAATGAGAAATTAATAAAAAAGCCTTGAATTTCAAGGCTTTATAATCTAAATGGTCGGGAAGACAGGATTTGAACCTGCAACCCCTTGGTCCCAAACCAAGTGCTCTACCAAGTTGAGCCACTTCCCGAAAATGGTGCGCTCGAAGGGATTCGAACCCCTGACCTTTTGGTTCGTAGCCAAACACTCTATCCAACTGAGCTACGAGCGCAAGACATCTTGTTCAGCTACTGAATTAAATTGTCCTTATTATTAATAAAAATGGTGGCTCCAGCGGGAATCGAACCAGCGACACAGGGATTTTCAGTCCCTTGCTCTACCGACTGAGCTATGAAGCCATATGGCGGTTCCTACGGGACTCGAACCCGCGATCTTCTGCGTGACAGGCAGACGTGTTAACCAGCTGCACCAAGGAACCATAAACAAATAATTGGTTGCGGGAAGAGGATTCGAACCTCTGACCTTCGGGTTATGAGCCCAACGAGCTACCAAACTGCTCCATCCCGCGATATCAATGGCGGAGGAAAAGGGATTCGAACCCCTGCGCCGCTTGCACGACCTCCCGGTTTTCAAGACCGGTCCCTTCAACCAGACTTGGGTATTCCTCCATAAACCAATAATTATATTGGTTAAATTTTAAATGGTGCCTAAGGCCGGACTTGAACCGGCACGAGGGTTGATTCTCGCAGGATTTTAAGTCCTGTGCGTCTACCAATTCCGCCACTCAGGCACATGGTGACCTGTATGAGATTCGAACTCATGACCCTTTGATTAAAAGTCAAATGCTCTACCAACTGAGCTAACAGATCAAATTTTAAAAATGGCTGCCTCGGTTAGATTCGAACTAACGCATGTCAGAGTCAAAGTCTGATGCCTTACCACTTGGCTACGAGGCAATATTATAAGTGGTGGAGAGAGATGGATTCGAACCATCGAACTCAAAGAGAACAGATTTACAGTCTGTCGCGTTTAGCCACTTCGCTACCTCTCCATAAATGGTGCCGAAACCAGGACTTGAACCCGGAACCTACTGATTACAAGTCAGTTGCTCTACCAATTGAGCTATTTCGGCATAATGGTGGGCGATACAGGACTCGAACCTGTGACCCCCTGCTTGTAAGGCAGGTGCTCTAACCAACTGAGCTAATCGCCCAAAACAAACCAATTGACAGTATTAAATATACCAATTTCTAAAACATTTGTCAATAATTATTTAAAATTTTTTTAATTTTTTTCTTGCCATTCTTCTAATTTTTCATTAATCCAATAATCCAGATTATTTTTTAGAGTAGAAAATCCATTAGCAGTTTCACAAATTTTAGATCTATATTCTGGCCTATTTCTATAATTTATATTTTTAATACTAAGTTTTAATCTCTTTTTAGAGTCATCAATTCCGATAACTTCAGCCTTAATAACTTCATCTAAATCAACATAATCATTAATATTCCTTACAAAAGAATTAGATATTTCTGAAATATGAATTAGTCCACTTCCCCCTAAATCTAAAGATAAAAATATTCCATATTTTTCAATCCCTGTTACATGTCCTATTACAACATCTCCCACTTTATAATTATTCATAAATCTTCTCCTTAAAGTAATTATACCACATAAATTAAAATTTATTTACCATCAACAAAAAAAATGATATAATTTCTTTGGTGATAAAAATGAATAATAAGGAAATTGAATTGCAAATTACCGCATTAATAGATAAAATTCGACCTTTCTTAATAAGTGATGGAGGTAATATAGAATTTATAAAATATGAAAATAATATAGTTTATGTATCATTATCCGGAGCCTGTAAGGACTGTGCTATGATTGACATTACATTAAAAGATGGGATAGAAGAACTAATAATAAATGAAATTCCAGAAGTTAAAGAAGTAATAAATTTAGATTGATTTAAAGCCAATCTATTTTTTTTACTTTAAAAAAAGTTCCTATAAAAGTAATAATTTTTTTTAAGTATACTTCATACTCTTGATTTCTAGAAATAATATTTAATAATGCATTTTCACTCTCTTCTAATAAAATAATTTTCTCAAACAAATCAAAGTAATAATTTGGATATAAAAGCCTAGCAATTACCAATTCAAAATTATAATAATCCTTATATTTATTAATAAGTTTTTCTACATCAATATTTTTATACTCATTATTATAAAAAATAAATTTTAAATACTCCGCAAAATCTCTTTCCTTTACATCTATTTTTAAATTAAGAGGATTAAATAGACTATTTTTATTAAATTCTTTATGAACAATAAATCCTGCATCATTATAATCTTTATAATCATATAAATAATAAATAGCCATTTCTAGCATACCTAAATAATAATTAACACTTTCATCAACTAACTTGTATTTACCAACTATATTTGCATAATAATATTCAATATAATCACTCTTACGCATCCATAATTCTCTCCAATTAAGAGAAATTAAAGAATTAACAGATAAACTATTCATATCTAAGTTAAAATCTTCAAAACTCTTTAAATTATCTTTTAATAATACATAGAAACCATTATTCCATTGTGAAACAATCGAATCATTCATATTAATTACAAAACTATAAAAAATATCATAATCTTTTGACATATTATATTGCTCTATAACTTCATCAGGATTCTCAATTCTTTCTAAATAATAAATTTCATTATTATATTTAATAACCGTTCTATTTTTATCTTTATAATATGAAAACAATTCAAACCCATAATAGTATTTAATTAAACTTTTAATAATATCACCATTAAAATATATGAAAAAAAAGAAGGAATTATTTCCCTCTAGGCATATTTAAATCAATTTGATCAGTATCAATTAAACCATTAAGTTCACTAATAATCTTATCGTATTTTGAAACTTCATCTAATTCGTTTTTAATTGCTTCATTTAGAGCTCCAAGTTGTTCTGCAGTACGCTTGCAATCTTCTGCCACAGCATCACGATAAAGAAGTAATTTTTGAAGCATTCCACCTACAGCTTCAGCTTTTATTTCTCTTTCTTCTTGTGTTCTTTTTAATTGAGCTGATGCATCTCGTGCACTAGTAGTTAATTCCTGTTGTCTTGCTAAAAGATTTAATATTCGCTCCCTCATACCTCTAGCATCATCAGCAGTAATCTTAATATCAGGATCTGATATAGCATCATACATATCTTTTGCAGATAAATCTTCAAAATCTGAAGTTAATTGAGAAGGTATTTCTATATCCACATAATCATTCTTTTTCACATTATTATATGATCCAACACTTTCACTTCTATTTCTTGAAGAATTTTCTAATGTTGCAGGTTTAAAAACATCAGTAAATGAAATAACAGCAGGTGCTAAAAAATCTTTATTTTGTTCTCTTTCTTTCTTAGCTTGCTCGATTTGTCTTTTGTATTCATTCTCATATTTATCATATTCAATTAAATCTCTCGATTGTTGAATTTCATCGTCACTCATTTTAACATAATTATATTCTCTTGCATCATTTTTATTTAGTAACTCTCCTGAAGCATCAAAACGTCCAATCTTAGCAGCAGTACCAGTTCTAGAAGCCCTAGCATGATTTAAATCTATACTTTTTCCATTTCCATAAACACTAGAATCTACATTACTTAAAACATCATTTACCTCATTCACACTTTGCACACTTTTTCCAATAATATTTGATTCATGTGATAAATAACTATCACTTTGTCCATATTTATTTAAAATATCGGTTTCTGATCTTACATATTGTAATCCATCATTAACAACACCTTCTTTATCTTGACGTGATGCTCCACGGTTAGAACTACTTGGAATATAACTTTCTGATCTTACATTTTCCATTCCACCTCTAACAACACCTTCTATATCTTGACGTGATGCTCCACGGTTAGAACTACTTGGAATATAACTTTCTGATCTTACATTTTCCATTCCACCTCTAACAACACCTTCTATATCTTGACGTGATGCTCCACGGCTAGAATTACTTGGAATATAACTTTCTGATCTTACATTTTCCATTCCACCTCTAACAACATCTTTTATATCTTGACGTGATGCTCCACGGCTAGAATTACTTGGAATATAACTTTCTGATATTACATTTTCCATTCCACCTCTAGCAACGCCTTCTATATCTTGATGTGATACTCCACGGTTAGAATTACTTGGAATATAACTTTCTGATATTACATTTTCCATTCCACCTCTAACAACATCTTCTATATCTTGATGTGATGCTCCACGATTAGTACTACGCGAAATATAACTTTCTGTATCAATAGGTAGTCCACTCTCCATAACTTGATTTCCTAAAAATGGTTCTCCACCATTTTGATCATAAGACATATTACTTCCTACTTTACCTTGAATATCAACAGAAGGAATATCTTCTATTATTGCACTTGCAAAACCAGAATTAACACTTTGTCCAATTTCTTGTACAGTTTCAGCTGATGGAATAACATTTATATCAACGTTTTTTCTTATTTTTCCTACATATTTATCCTGAATAGTATTTACATATCTTTCAGCCAAAATAGCTGCTCTTTCTCTAATTTTAGAATTACTAGATGTTCTACTGCTTATCAAAGATTCAATAACCGCTAATTTTAAAGTTTCATCAACAATATAAGCTAAAGAATTAGTATCTAGATAACCTTTTGAATTAAAACTATATTGTTTTTCTAGCAATTCGTTATCTGTTTTTTGTCCTATAGTTTTCAACTCTACTTGATTTATACCAATAAATCTATCCAAACATTGTTGAGCTCTCTCTCGAGAAATAGGCTGAAGCTTAATTTTTTTGCAATCAACACTTGGAACTGCTGCAAAACTCGAAAATTCTTTATCAACGTTAATTAAACCAGCATTTTGTTCTTCTAAGTCATCTATAGTTCCTTCAAAATTCATTAATCCCATAAAGATATACCTCCTTTAATATTATTATTCTGCTTTTGATAATGTACGTAAAACATCTTTTACTCTATTCCATTCATTATCATTATCAATCCCCATCAATTGAGGTTTTCCAGATGAACGATCAACATTTGAGATATAAACAGTTACATTACCATTTCCATCTTTCTCATTTTTTGTATAAACTATATATTCTTTACCAGTATCTTTAAATTCAAAAGCCACAATAATTTCAACATTTTCTTCCAAACCATCTTCTGATACAATTTTTAAAAATCTTTTCTTTATTTCTTGATTATCCATGTTTACTCTCCCTATACTATTATTCATATAATATAATTTTATCATATTTCGTAATAAAAACAAGTATTTATTTTATTTTTTTTAAAAGAAAGACTTTTGTCCCAAAACTACAATAATTTTTTATGTATTCATCTAAATATTTTATATCATTAATATCCTTTACTTTTTTATTATTACTTTTATAAAAACCTTTTAAACGAACTTTTTCATAGGCATAATCACCAAAAACAAAATCAAAATCATCAAAATAATCTGTTAATTTATCTTCTAAATCGACTTTATTTAAACAATTTTTATCATTTCTAATTATTTCATATTTAACTTCATTAATTTCTATCTCACTCATATTATTACCTCTATGTCATTATATCACACTCTAACTTACTAATCCATTGTAATAATCAGGTATTTCTCCTTTAATAATTTCAATTGAAAGAGGTTCTGTTACAACAATATCCTTTTGTTTAGAAGTAAGAGGCATAGAAGCCTGTTCTCTTACACTTACAATAACACTCATTTCAACAATAACATTATTTATCCCATATTCTTTAGTTTTTATATCAATCTCAGCTTTCACTTGTCCTGTAAATGTTAATTTAATAGGAATAGTAGGACCAACATTAGCAAATAAACTTGAATTTCTAATTGAGCCTAGACTAATATCGCAAAGTATTCCTTTACTCATTTTTTTAAATTTACTTTTTCTATATCTTTCAATACCAAAGATATCATCAGCATCCCCTTTCTCCAAATCCATAAGTTTATTATGAACACATAAAGAAATACTATCAATTAACTTATTTATACCTTGCGTATTATAAGAAATATTTTTATCCCCTGTAACTAAAAGACTTTTATACTCCTCCTTAGCCATAACCTCACTTACTGCTCTACTAACAATATTACCTGTTACTCTCTCTACCTCAATATTTATATATTGATCTAATATAACATTTATCCTTTTATCAATCATTACAATTAAAAAAAAAGTTGCTAATAAAACAAGTCCCATAACAAAGAAAACTTTATTAGCAAATCCAAATTTTAATCTTTTTTTACTAATATTACATCTTCTCCAATTTTAGTAATATCATTCCAAAATATTCTTGTATCACTCTCTCTATTTAAAGAAAAAATAGTTTTTCCCTGTGAAGTAATTAATGATTCAATATTTCCATCACTTCTAACATCACAATCTATGATATTTCCCATATTTCTTCCAGAGGTTACACTAACTATTTTTTTTGATTGTAAATCAGATAAACGCATATTATCACCTAACAAATAATATGAAAAAAATTTTACTTTAATACTTTTTTTAATTCTTTAATAGCTTTTTTTTCTAAACGAGAAACCTGAGCTTGACTAATATCCAGTTCTTCAGCTATTTCCATTTGCGTTTTCCCAATAACATATCTTTCATCTAAAATAAATTTTTCTCGTTCCTTTAACTCATCTATAGCATTATCAATTGCTAATCTATTACTTAAATCAATATTATTTTTTTTATCCTCTATTTGATCATATAAGTAAATAGTATCTCCACCATCATTATAAATTGCTTCATACATACTAACTGGATCTTTAAGAGACATTAATGCATTACTTATTTCATATTCATTAAAATCAAGTTCTTTTGAAATAACCTCTATAGAAGCCTCAATTCCATTTTTTGCATAATATTCTTCTTTAAATTTAATAATTTTATAAGCTGTATCTTTTAATGACCTACTAATTCTAATACTATTATTATCTCTAATGTATCTTTTTACTTCTCCCAAAATCATAGGTACTGCATAAGTTGAAAACTTAACATCATAACTTAAATCAAAATTATCAATTGCTTTCATTAGACCAATACAACCTATTTGAAATAAATCATCTAAATTCTCATTTTTATTATAAAATTGCTTCAAAATTGAAAGAACTAATCTTAAATTTCCCTCAATTAACATTTCTCTAGCAAATAAATCACCACTTTGCATTTTTTTAAATAATTCAATCATTTCCTTTTGCTCTAAACAAATTAGATCACTTGTATTTATTCCACTAATTTCTACTTTATATTTTCCCATAAAAAAGCTCCCTTCATCTCATTTATGAGACAAAAGAAGTTTTTTTATACAAT
Organism: uncultured Mollicutes bacterium; assembly: GCA_947652375.1. Classification (GTDB taxonomy): domain Bacteria; phylum Bacillota_I; class Bacilli_A; order RF39; family UBA660; genus UBA3789. The sequence continues at coordinate 28,029 of CANTCS010000005.1, forward strand.
TATTATAAATTATTCTCTTTTAAAAATTAACATCAACCACTAAGCTATAATCTTTTTTATACCTTGACTTTCTAATTTTTATTATAAAAACTTTAATCATAAAACAAACTATTTTTCATATATAAAAAAAGAAAGAAAACTTAATCTCTTTCTAAAAAATCACTACCCTTATGAGGTTCTTCCATGAGTAAATCATTATAATCCTGTTGCCTTAAAGCCTCATATATTACAATAGCTACACTATTTGAAACATTAAGTGCTCTTACATTGTCCGTCATAGGAATTCTCATACAATGCTCTAAATCATTTCTTAATAATTCTTTTGGAATTCCAGTAGATTCTTTACCAAATATAAAATATAAATTTTTATTTGTTTTATTACTATAATCAAAACTTGTATGTGGTTTATGACCATATCTTGTAAAATAAAAATACTCTCCTTCATTTTTACTAACAAAATCTTCAAAATTATCATAAATTTCATAATCTAATTTATCTATATAATTAACACCACTTCTTTTTAAATGAACATCATCAATAACAAATCCTAATGGCTTAATTAAATGCAACTTTGTGTTAGTCGCAACACATGTTCTCATAATATTTCCTGTATTCTGTGGAATTTCAGGTTGATATAAAACTATATTATTCATACTACCTCCTGTAAAAGAAAGCTTACTCTCCTATATTTACTTCATTTAATTCTAAATATTGTTTAGTATTTCCAATAGTTAATTTTTTATTATTACTTCCTTGAAGAATACCAGATACTTTCCCTTCATCAAAAATTACAAAAGCTGGATAATTAGTAGTTAATTTATTTTTAAAATTATATTTATTATTAAATTCATTAACAAAATGCTCTGAATTAGCAGTTGATAAATTTAAATAAATAATCTTATCATTTAAATCTTCTTTCTTTATTAATTTTTTTAAATCCTTTTCATAATTTCTACATATATCGTTTTTAGCTGTACACATATAAATAACAGTACTAGGATTTTCCATTAAATAATGATCTAAATCATCATCAGTAATTTCAAGCAAAGAATCTCTAATAACAGGTATTTCTTTTTGATAATCATCATAAACACGATACCATTTACATAAATACAAAGTCAAACATATACTTGCAAATATTACAACTATCAAAATTATATAATTTTTTAAAACATTATTGTCATCTGTCATCAAATCACTCCTTACAATTATATTCTAACATATAATTATAAATTTTAATATATGATTTTAATTTATTGATACTTCTTTACAATATTTCTAATAGTAAAAACATCTTCATCAAAAAAATCTAATCTAATACAACAATTGTTAATTTTTTTAGATAAATCATTATTTATATAATTAAGAATATAAGTATTAATACCATCAAAATATACAGGAAATTTTCTATTTTTAAAATCTATTAAATTATATTCATAACTATTAACATTTATATCTAAAATATTTCCTTTAATAATCATATTAAAAACTCTTCCGTAACCTAAAATTTCAAAAGATGTAAAGCCAAATTTACTTATATATTTCTCTAAAAAATCATTAATTTCTATCTCACTAAGTTCAGGAGATAACATAATACTTTTAATATTCATCTTATTTAAATAGTAAGCAGTATAAATATTTGTAACATTTAAAGAATAATTTAAAACAAGATTTTCATTAGAAAAATCAAAATATTCAGATACTAAACTTCTCTCCATTAAATTATTAGTAATATCAAAACTACATCTTTCAGTCATAAAATAAACCTTTTCATTATCTTTATATAAATCATATAACTTTCTTTCAGTGACATAAACTCTATCTACATTAAGTTCTAAACAAACATCAAGTTGCTCTTTATTTCTAACTAAACAAGAAATATTATTATTTTTTTTATTATGATTCATATTTTTAGTAAAAACTACTTCTTTTTTTATAACTTCAACTTTTTTATTTTTACGTATTGAAATTAACTTATCAACTAATTTTCTTCTCATTTCATTAATTATTTTTATAGGTATAAAAATATTATCATCTAAATCAATTAAAAATTTATTACATATAAAAGGACTATCTCCTAATTTATTAAGCTTTTTAATAATATCTTCTTTTGTTGTTGCTATTTTTAAAGCTTTAAAAATTGTATCTTCTTCTAAACTAAATTTATCTATCCCATCACTAATTGTAATTTTTAATTTTTTTCCTAAAATAGCTTCCACTTCAAATGAAATATTTATTCTTTTTTGATCAATATTTTGAAATTCTTTATTTAATAAATAATCCTGAGTTTTTACAACAATATCATTTTTTTCTAAATTGATTTTATTATCAACATAACAAATATCATTAGAAGAATTAGTAAGCATCATTTTTTTATCGTATAAAAAATTTACAACTAAGCCACTCTTACTTTTTAAAAATCTTATTGCATCATATTGGTTTAATTGATATCCTTTTTGTAATTTGATTTTTATTTTATCTTTATTAACATCTATTACTTTACCAATTTCTAATCCGATATGATTTGGAGAATCTATATTTAATAATTCTTTATCACCAGCATTAAATAGACGCCCTTTAGTAAAATCTCTATTAAAAATAGTTTTTAGTTTATTAGTTTCTTCAAATAAATTCATCGCTTCTTCATCTATTAATTTTCTATAAAATCTTGTAATAAAACCAACATATAAAGGACTCTTCATTCTCCCTTCTATTTTAAAACTATCTATACTACTACTTAATAATCGTTTAATAAATTTAGTAGTATTTAATTCTTTTGTACTAAGTAAATATTTTTTATCACTTAAAATTTTTCCATTTTTTGCTAAAGTAAAAGGCATTCTACAAGTTCCTGTACACTCTCCTCTATTACCACTTCTACCACCTAACATACTACTCATTAAACAAAGTCCTGAATAAGAAATACATAAAGCTCCATGAATAAAAACTTCTTTTTCTATTGGAATATCAATACTATCAATCTCATCAATACTTAACTCTCTTGAAAAAACAACACGCCTAACTCCTAAATCATAAAATAACTTACAAGTTTCCTTTGATGAAGTATTAGCTTGAGTAGATGCATGAATTTCTAAATTAGGATACATCAGGAGGAGCAAACAAATCATTCCAAAATCTTGAACAATTAAAGCATCAACTCCATTTTTATGTAAAAAATAAGCTTGTTCTAAAAAATCTTCCACTTCATTATTTTTAACTAAAGTATTCATAGTAACATAAACTTTTACACCATATAAATGACTAAATTTAATTGCTTCAACTATTTCTTCATTAGTAAAATTCGTTGCAAACTTTCTTGCTCCAAAACTTTTACTTGCTAAATATACTGCATCACAACCATTAAAAACAGCTTGTCTTAAACACTCCATATCTCCAACTGGTGCAAGTAATTCCTTCTTCTTCATAAACGTCACCCTTTTTTTGAAAATAGTATAACATAATCTATTAAAAACTTTCAATTAATAGCATATAATTAATTATGAATAATCAATCTGAAACAATTAAACGTTTAACTTTTGAAAATTACATCTGGATAATTTACATAGTAATTGCTATTGGAAATATTTTTGGAGATGAATTAATAAAAAAATCCATCACTAATCATGATGAAAAATCTAATAATTTAGCTAATAATATTTTTACAATAAGCTTAATAATTACTATTTTAATATACTTCTATTTTTTAGAAAGAAATATTTATGATTATAAAAAACACAAAAATAGCAAATCTTATCAAATTAGATTATTTGGAAGTATTTTAACTTTTGTAGGAATATTATGTTTTTTATATTTTCAATTAAACGTCTCTAAAGAAAATGATACAGTCTCATCCATTTGATTTTAAGTTTTCAATTTCTTTATTTAAAGCATTAACCATTTTTTTAAGCATTGCAATTTCTCTTTCCGTATTCCAATTACCTGAATTTAAGTTTTGAGAATTTGATGTATTCCTTCTTTCTTGTTGAACCTGCTGATAAAAAGCATTAGTCGATAAAACTTGTGCTGTTAACATCAACCAATTCCCCAAAGCATTTTGTTCATTAGCTGTCAAATCATCAATTAATAAATATCCCACTACAACAGCACTAAAAGAAAAAGCTTTAGCAGGTATATTAGGAATTATACTCATTTCACATCACCTATAAAATTATATTATTAAACTAATAAGAATATATTTTAATATGAATGAAAATTTTAGTAGATTAGAAGACATTAAAATAGAAAATAACATTTGGCTTTTATACCTTGTAATTATAGGTATTTCTTTTATTGCAAATGAATATGAAAAAAAATACTTTTTATATAATGATCAAAAAGCTAAAGAGATATATCGAATTTTAACCATAATAATATTCGCAACTGTAACTATCGTTTACCTATATTTCGCAAAAGATGGTTATGATAATGTTAAAAATTTAAAACCTTGGGATGATAAAAGAAAAGTTAATTTAACTAAACTTAATTCCTTAGCTTCAAATCTAATTTTAATTGCAGGTCTTATCTTTTTATATATTGCTATAGTTGATACTGAACTAGATGTCGAAATTGCTTTTAATTAAAAAGAATGATTATTAAAACCATTCTCTAAAAATTTACTTACTTTTAACTTTTTCTTCTTCAATAACTACACCAAAATCATTAAATTCTAAATTACCATTTTCATTACTTGTTACTTTAGCTCTAACTGGTACTTTATTAACAAAAACCACTTGACTATTATCTCTCCAACCATTAACTAAAACTTCAGTAATTTCATATCCTGGAACAGCTTCTATCTTTCTAAAAAAAGCATCATTTTGAGACATTTTTACTTCATGTTCTCCTGCATTAAATACATAATATAATTCTCCATTAAAAATTTCTAAATTATCTGTATTAATTTCAGAATGATTTACACAATCTATATTATCTTTAAAATTATCTGGTAAATAATAACCTCCACATAATCCACCAATTCCTATTGTTAATGAACCCATTATTAAATAAGGACCTAACTCTTTTACCTTTTCACTATTAAATTTAATCTTTTTAATTTTCATAATTCTCACCTACAACTTCTAATTTATAACTTTAAAAAAAAATAAATCTTATCTATGATAATGACCTTTATCTAGATTATTAAAATCATTACTTTTAAATAATTCATCTAATTCTTTCAAAAATTCATCAAGCTTTTCCTCCCGTGTAATAGTTCTCATATAACTTTCACCATTTTCCTTTATACCACATCTTATTTCTACAGCTGGATTATCTTCGCTAATTTTCTCTGCACCTGGAAGAGTCTTTGCATAAGCACCTAAAAATTTTTGATATTCCAAAAAGCTTTTTCTCTTCTGTTCTTCTTCTCTTTTTCTAGCTTCTATTTCCTCTCTAGTTGGTATATTTTTAAATAAATCACCAAACAAATCATCAAATTCCTTACCAAATTTTTCATCATCCATAATATTCACTCTTTCCCCCTAAATATTGCCCATATTATATATTAAATTATTCTTTTTGTCAATCATTCCCAACTATATAGTAGTATTAAATAGTAGTATCAAAAATGAAAAACTCTAACTAATTTTCCATCAGTTAGAGTTTTTCTTAATTCAAAATTTATATTATTCGTAGTTATCAGCTTTAACTTCAAAATATGCTTGTGGATGAGCACATACTGGACAAACTTTTGGAGCTTCTTTTCCAATACAAATATGTCCACAATTACGACATACCCAAACTCTATCTCCATCTTTACTAAATACCAAATCACCTTTAACATTTTCAAGTAATTTTCTATATCTTTCTTCATGTGCTTTTTCAATAGCTGCAACTCCTCTAAATTTAGCTGCTATAGCAGTAAATCCTTCTTCTTCAGCTACTTTTGCAAACTCATCATACATATCAGTCCACTCATAATTTTCACCATCAGCTGCTGCCTCTAAATTTAAAGCAGTAGTAGGAATATCTCCACCATTTAATTCTTTAAACCACATTTTAGCATGTTCTTTTTCATTATCAGCAGTTTCTAAAAATATTGCTGCAATTTGCTCATATCCTTCTTTTTTAGCTTTACTAGCAAAATAAGTATATTTATTTCTTGCTTGAGATTCTCCTGCAAATGCAGTCATCAAATTTTGTTCTGTTTTACTTCCTTTTAGTTCCATAATTTTTACCTCTTTCCTTGACAATCTAAACAAACTCCTTCATAAGTTGTGTAAATTTTAATTATCTTAAATGAGTATTTATCTTCGATTATCTCTTTATTACATTTATAATCATCATCAAACAAATCCATTATCTTTCCACATTCACAGCAAACAAAATGATTATGAGGAACTATATTTCCATCATAATGAACACTATCTAAAAAAGTAAACTTATCTATATAGCCTTCTTTAACTAACTTGTTAAGATTTCTATATATTGTAGCTTGACCTATCCCTAACTTTTTATCATTAATTTTATCAATGATATCATTAATAGAAGGATGACTTTTATCTTCTACTATACTTCTATAGATTATCTCCTTTTGCTTTGTAATTCTTGTATTCATAATAACACCTTATTGATAATAATTATCAATATAATTATAACACTCCAAAAATTTAAGGTCAATAATATCACTTATTTTTTTAATTAGAATATTATAAAGTAGGTGATTATCATGAATTTAAAACACAAACCTTTCTGTCGATGTAATTCTTGCAAAGCAAGAAGAAGAAGCAGTATCTTCTTCCTCTTTGGAATATTAATAAATTTAATAATTATTTTTTATCAATTACTTATCTTAATATTTATAACAACAAAATTAAATGTCTTTATTTTATTCTTTGAATTTTTATTTATCTGTTTCTTCATATTCTTTATTTTCTTCTGATACAAAAGAAAGTGTTAACAAAACATAATCAATAATTTTTTTAACATTTAAAGTATCTTGATAATTATTTTTTGAAAAAACAACTTTCTCTGGAATACAAATCACTGCATAAAATAAATTTAACTCATCAATTTTTAATTGATATTTGCTATTATACAAATTAAATAAACTTGGAAAATCAACATTAATTGCTTCCCTTTTATAAAAACTTATCAAATCATATATTACAAAACCCTTTTTACTATCTTTAAAATCTATAAAATAGCTTCTATCTCCTACTCTAAAATTATCTAACCCCACATTCTTTATTAATAAGACTTCTCTAATATTTCTATTTCCAATACTAAACCAATTTTCAAGTCGATTTTTTGCTATTCTAAGTATTTTATAAAAATTACTAAAATTTTTCAATAATAAGAACTGTGCAGGAGAAAGAAAATCTACACTTTCTAAATAATCCTGTAAATCTAAATAATACATCATTCTATTATCAATTCTATTATTCAATTCTTCATATATTTCCTTAAAATCTACAGAATTATAATCTACATATGATGTTGTTTTTAAATGTAATAAAGCAAGGGCATAAATTAATTCTTTTGCTTTAGTATATTTATCATTTATTTTATCACTATAATAAGGATATAACTCATAATAATCATTATGACTATTCTCTAAAGGCAAATAATAATCATATCTTATTTGTTCTAAATAATTAAATAATTCTTTTTTATCACTATCTTTTATTTTTAGTAGAAATTTATTTTCGTCTGAATCAATAACAACATAATTATCTAAATATGTTAACTTTCTCGTTTTAATATTGTGGTTTTGTAAACAATCTTTTATATTAATCATTAAGAATAGGAATTATTAATTTAGTTCCAATATTTAAATCATTTAAATTATTATATTTTTCTATCTCTTCAATATTAGTATTATATTTTTCAATAATTGAATTAATAGACTCATTTTGTCTAACTATATAAACTAAGAAAGTACCATATGTTTCCTCCTCTTCACCTAAATTAATAAATAAGGAGCTTTCTTTCGTTGAAATATTTTCTTCTTTAGATATTATTTCTTCTTTTATAATTTCTTTTTTCTCTTCTCTAGAAATTATTTCCTTATTATCTTCTTTTTCAATAGTCTCTACTTTTTCTATTTTAGGTATTTCTATTTCTTTCATCTCTTTTTTATCACCATCGCATTCTCTTTCTTCATCACTACTTCGATCTAATTCTTCAATCTCATCAACCTCTATAATTTCAACTCCATCAATTAATAATTCTATATTACAAATCATTGTATCTTCATTATTAATTTCATAGAAAAAATCTACTATTTCAACTTTTGAAGTATTTAAATCTAATTTCTCTGTTAATGCTATTTCAGTTGGTATTTTATAACTAAAGTCTTCTTCTAATCTTGAAGCTTCAGTCATTTTATATTTACCTGATAATAATAAATTTCCTTCTATGTTTGAACCATCTACAAATTTTAATTCATTCTCTAATGAGATTGCACTAATTTCTCCTATCATTGTAGGAAATTGTATTTCTTTTTGAAAAGCAACTTTTTTTTTCATATTTCCCTCCTAAAAAATAATATGAAAAAAGAAGAATTAATATTCTTCAATTACTTTAACTTTTTGCAAATTTTCTTTTGTTTTTCGAGAGAATATTCTATTTGATTTAGAAAAAGGCCACCCTTTTTTTACTAATTCATCTAACATTAACATAGTTTGTTTATAAATAGGTTTATCTTTAAAAATTTCTGGAATCACTTCTATAAAATAATTAATACTTGCCAAAAAATAAGTATCATTTTCTTTCAAAAATTCCATATTACTATTATTTTTTAATGCTGTCAAAGTAAGTGCATCAAAAGCCAAATACTCAAAAAATATTTGTTCACAATTAAAATCTATCCCTCGACAATCTTCCTGATATGCTAAATAATTATTTTTAAGTATATTCTTATAACTTAATTCATATGCTTGGGCCTCATTAATATAAGAAATTATACTATTTATTATATTATTTATTTCTTCATCATGATAATACTTTCTTCGATTATTTCTAATAGCAAAGTAAATCTTATCACTAAATTTTCTATCAAAAAGTAAGAAAGCACTATCTATTTTAGTCATAACTGCAATAGAATCTAATAAAACTAAAAAATTATCATGTTTAGCATATAAATCATTAAATTTTTCTATCGACAAACTATCAAATGATTTTTTAATATTAATACATTAAAAAAATCATCTACTGTATACTCATTTTCCATAACTAATTCCTTTTAAATAAATAATCAAAAATTTCAAGATAATTATTAACCTTAATAAATTTAATATCTTTTTTTATTTCCATAGGAATTTCTTCTAAATCTATTTCATTTTCTAAAGGAATAATAACTCTTTTAATATTTGCTCTATGTGCTCCAATTACTTTTTCTTTTAAACCACCTATTCCCAGAACTCTTCCTCTTAACGTTATCTCTCCAGTCATAGCTAAATCTTTTGAAACTTCACGATTTAAAAAGAGACTAACTAATGCCGTTGTAATTGTAATTCCCGCAGAAGGACCATCTTTATTTACAGCTCCCTCAGGAACATGAATATGAATATCATTTTCTTCTAAAATTTTATTATCAATTCCAAATTTGTCCATATTAGATTTAATAAAATTTAATGCTATATGACAAGATTCTTGCATAACTTCACCTAAAGATCCTGTAAGTATTAAATTACCTTTACCTTTAAACAATGTTACTTCAACGGGTAAAATATCTCCTCCAAAAACAGTATAAGCCATTCCATTAACTACTCCTACTTCATCTTTGTCAAATGTTTCTAAATATAAATATTTTCTTTTTCCCAATAATTCTTCTACCATTGAGCAATCTAAATTATAAAAAATTTCATCTTTATTAAGTAAAATTCTTTTAACAATTTTTCTAAATAAAGAAGCAATAATTCTTCCAAGTTCACGTACTCCAGCTTCCTTCGTATAATGTCTTATTAAAGTCATAATTGCCTCATCTGTAATTTGAACCTGTAAAGGTGTTAAACCATGTTCTTCTAATTGTAATGGAATCAAATGATTTTTTGCAATATCTAATTTTTCATATTCAGTATAACTAGAAATATTTATTATTTCTAATCTATCACGAAGTTCATATGGGATTTGGTCAACATAATTTGCAGTAGCAATAAACATAACATGCGACAAATCAAATTCCTCTTCTATATAATGATCGGAAAACTTACTATTTTGTTCTGGATCTAAAACTTCGAGCAAACTACTAGCTGGATCTCCTTTAATATCCTTACTCATTTTATCAATTTCATCAATTATAAATACAGGATTTGTTGTTCCCGCTTTCCTAATTCCTTGAATAATTCTTCCAGGATTTGCACCAATATAAGTTCTTCTATGTCCAACAATCTCAGCTTCATCATTTATTCCACCTACACTAATTTTAGTATATTTTCTATTAAGACTCTTCGCTATACTAAGAGCAAGTGAAGTTTTACCAACTCCTGGAGGACCTACTAAACAAATTATTGGACTTCTCAAATTATTAGTATTTTGTTTTACCGAAAGATATTCAAGAATTCTCTCCTTGGCTTCACTTAAAGCATAATGCGAGCTATCCAAAATTGTTTTTACTTTAACTAAATCTTCTGTGTCTTTAGTAAATTTTTTCCAAGGTAAATTTATCATCCAGTCTAAATATTCTCTAATCATACCTAATTCTGGAGAATTATTATTTAAACTATCATATCTATCAATTTCTCTTTTAATTTTATCAGAAACTTTTTGAGAGCATTTCAAGTTTTTTATTTTTTTAGTTAGTCTTTCTACATCAGAATCTTTACCTTTATTATCACCAATTTCTTTTTGCATTAATTTTATTTTTTCTCTTAAAAAATATTCTTTTTGACTTTGATTTAATTCTTTTTCAACTTCTGCTTCTATACTTTGTTCTAACTCTACTAACTTTAAATCTTTATTCATATCAGCAATTAAAAATTTACATCTTTCAATTGGATCAATAGTCAAAATATATTTTTTCTTTTCATCATACTTTAATGGTAAGAAACTTACAATTAAATCACACAACTCATCTAAAGTTGCAACTCCACCCAATTGTCCTAAAATAGCATTACCCATATAAGGAACTTTCGAAACATAATTTTCTAAAGCCTTTATTAAGACATTAAAATAATTATGACTTTCTTCATTTTCGCTATTTTCTATATATTTGTAATTGGCTTTGTAAAATTCTCCATCTTCAATATAAGCCGATAACTCAACTCTACTAACACCTTCAATAACTATTCTCGTCTTACCATTAGGAACAACCATTTTCAATTTTAATCTTCCTAAAACTCCATATTTAGGTAAATTAGTTATATCAATTTTTTGAGAATCAATGGGATTAACAATCAACATTAAGTTATCCTCTATCTTATCAAAAAGATCAATTATTTGCTTATCATATAAATTATCATATTCTAAACGAACTTCATTATTTGGAAAGATGACCATATCATTAATAATTAATATTAAAAGTTTATTATTTAACAGATAAATCACCTCCAAATTTTTAATACTGCTTACTATTATAAATGAACACTAAAATAAAATCAAACATTTTAAGAAATTTATTTTACAAAATTTATGTTGTTCTTTTTAATAATAAAAGTAACCAATTTTCGTCGATTTTAGATAAGTATAAAGTCAATAATAAATAGTATTTTTGTACAAAATAAAAACTAAGCCTACATTTAACGACTTAGTTAAAATATTATTCAACAGGTTCTGCTGATTTAAAAATATAGTTATTATTTTCGTCTTCAAATACAACTTTATATAATGTACCTTTATTTATATTATTAACAGAATTTTCATCAATTGCTAAAGTATCAGTTAAACGAATTAAATCTGGAATCTCTTCACTCATTGCATAATCTTTATAACCTTTTCCAGTTTGTTTATCTACAAATATAACTCTAAAATAAATATTTATTATATTATTTTCTTTGGTAACTTTAACAATTTTTTTAATATTGTGATAAGGTCCCATAGTACAACCACAAGTACTTTCAATTGGTGCTTTATATACTTTTTCAATATCATCATATTTCCATTCTGGACAAGAATTATAAGTTTTATGACTAAATTTATAATCTTTACCTACAACATTTTTTAATTCGTCATTTAATTCTTGAGTTGTAAAATCTTTATAAACATAAGGTATAACTGTTATATCACTTATTTTACTATAAATATTATTTAGTAATAATTGGTACATGTCCTCGTTACTAAAGTTACTAGCTGTAAACTTTTCATCTCTTAAATAAATATTATCATCACTGCAATCCATTCTACCATCTATTTTTTTTAGTAAATTACTTACTAATGGATCATTAACTTCTAAAATTTCAATTTCACTTTTTACCTTATCTTTTTTTTCCCCAATATCATTATTAGAAAAACCTTTATCATAAACAATATATCCACATAAGCAAACATTTATAAATAATAATAAAAATACTAAAAATTTTAACCCATTCTTATCCATAAAATAATATCTCCTTTTAAATAATATTATCATCTTTACAAAAAAAAAGGAAGACTTCAAAATTCCTTTTTTGTAAATTTACATTACTTGTTATATTCTTTTAATAACTCAACAACTTTTCTCATTTCTAAGTCATATTGAATCATTTCTATTCCACCAAACTCTTTTAAGAAATCTTCTTTTTCCATTTGATATTTTTTAGCTAGTTCTTCTGTTTCTTTCTCAGCATCTTCTTTACTAACTTCAACTTTTTCTAGTTTCATTATTTCTTCTAACATTAAACGATACAATACATTACTATATGCTTCTTTTTCCATTTGACTTCTTAATGCTTCTTCATTAGACTGTGTAAATTGATAATATAAATCTAAAGAGATACCTTGCATTTTAATTTGTTCTTCAAATCTACTCATTAGACGATTAACTTCTTCATTAACCATTTCTTCTGGAATATCAACTTCTACATTTTTACCTACTTCTTCTAAAATAGTATCAACATATTTATTTTCAGCATTCATTTCTTTTTGTGCCATAATAGAATTTTTAATTTCGGCTTTTAATTTTTCTTCGGAATCAATTCCTTCCATTCCTAAATCTTCAAAAAAATCTTCATCTAATTCACGTGTTTTTTTCTCTTTAATTTCATTTACTTTAACTTTAAAAACAACATCAGCTCCAGCTAAATCTTTAACTCCATAATCTTCAGGAAAAGTTAAATTTAAATCTTTTTCTTCTCCTATTTTCATTCCAATTACTTTCTCTTCAAATCCTGGAATAAATGTATTAGAACCAATTTCTAAAGAATAATTTTCACCTTTACCACCATCAAATGGTTCATTATCTTTAAATCCTTCAAAATCAATAATAGCTATATTACCATTTTCTACTTTACCATCTTTTGTAACAAGTTCAGTATATCTTTCTAATAAATGACCAAGTTCATGATTAATTTCTTCATCACTAACTTCAACTTTTTCTGGTTGAATATTTAAGCCTTTATATTTTTTTACTTTTACTTCTGGTTTAGTAATAAACTTAAAGATAAATTCTACACCACTATCATCTAAACTTTTAACATCAAATGCTGGTTGTACAACAGGAACTAATTTTGATTCTTCGATTGCTTTTAAATAAGCTTTTTGTAAAACCATATCAGCTGCTGTTACCAATAAAGCTTGTTTGCCAAATTTTTTTTCATAAACATTTCTTGGAACTTTACCTTTTCTAAAACCATCAACCTTAGCAGTCTTTTGTTCTTTTTTAAATGCTTCATCTATAGCCTTTGTCCATTCTGTACCATCAATTTTTATATCTACTTCATGAACATTTTTATTTTTAACTTCTTTTTCTACTTTTTTTGCCATATTTTTCCCTCCAATGACTTTTATTATACATTAATTTTTTTTATAAAACAAGAAGAAAAATTTTGAAATTCTTAATTAAAAAAAGTTAAATTTTTATAAATTACAATTTCATCAATTAGCTACTCTAATTTTAACTATTTAGTAAATAAATATAATTAGAAATTATATAAACAAATTTTATTATTTAAAGTTACATAGTAACTAATTCGTATCAAAAAAATTAACATCTAATTTTTTTAGATGTTAATTTTAAGTAAACAATATTTACTTAATTATAAATAATATTTACCCGAAGTGAAAATATTGTTAGAATTATTGTCTTCGTCATTGTAGTCGTTACGAGTATTAAAATAATTTTTTTAAAATAAGTTTTTATTTTTCACATTTTTTTCATCTCTTATAAAATGTTCAAAAAAATTACAAATTTCTTCACCATAATTTTTATTTTTAACAAAAAAATCTATAATTTCTAAATTAGAAACTCTAAATATTTCTAAATTTTTATGATCCACTAAAGTAAGAGGTAAACCAGTTTTTAATTCCTTTAAACCATTATCATTTTTTTCAATTAAAATACTATTTGGTATCTTATATTCTTTAAACAAATCTTTTAAATGTTTTTGAACCACTTCAATTTTAACTCCATCATTAATAACCTCATAAACAATATTTAGTTCTTGTTTTCCTCTTTCATATAATTCTACATTAACAATTTCAAGTATCTTATCTAAAGTATCATTCTCATATTTTATAATATTTGTATTAATAGGTAAAATATAATATTTCATCAAACATCCCCCTCTCAAAAATTAACATTAGTTATTTTAACATAAATATTAAGAAATATTTTTAATTTTTTCTTAATTTTACAATATTTTACAAAAAAAACATGCTTTAACTTTTACTTTCAAAATTCCAAGCATCCTTACACATATCTTCCAGACTCTTTTTTGTAACAAAGCCTAATTCTTCTCTTGCTTTAGTAGGATCAGAATAACATTCTGCTATATCACCTGCTCTTCTCGGAGCAATTTTATAATTTACTTTTATACCACTTGCTTTTTCAAAAGCATCAATAAGTTCTAGAACACTATAACCTTGACCAGTTCCTAAATTATAAATATATAATCCTTTCCCCTCTTTTTCTAATTTTTCTAAAGCTTTAATATGACCCACAGCTAAATCAACAACATGAATATAATCTCTAACCCCTGTCCCATCTGGTGTATCATAATCATCTCCAAAAACATTTAAACAACTAAGTTCCCCTTTAGCAACTTTAGTAATAAAAGGCATTATATTAGCAGGAATTCCATTTGGCTCTTCTCCAATTAAACCAGATTCATGAGCTCCAATTGGATTAAAATATCTAAGAATTGCTATATCCCATTCTTTATCAGAATTATATAAATCATTCAAAATCTGTTCAACAAATAATTTACTGGTTCCATAAGGATTTGTTGTACCACCAATCTTACATTCCTCTGTTATAGGGACTTTTTCAGGAGCCCCATAAACAGTAGCACTTGAAGAAAAAACAAGTTTTTTACAATTAAACTCTTTCATTATGGTTACAAGTTCTAGTACTGTTGAAACATTATTTTTATAATATTCAACTGGCTTTATAATAGATTCTCCAACTGCTTTAAACGCTGCAAAATCAATTACTGCATCTATATTATTTTCTTTAAAAATTTTTCTAAGAATATTTTTATCAATCATGTCTCCTTCATAAAATTTGACTTTTTTTCCCGATAAACACTCTATTTTTTCAACAATATTATTTTTACTATTAGATAAATTATCTAAAATAATAACATTATAATTATTATTAAGTAATTCAATACAAGTATGTGATCCTATATATCCACAACCACCAGTAACTAATATATTCATCTAATTCTCTCCATATATTTTTTTAAATTCTTCAAAAACTAACAACATCTCTTGAGCGATACTTTCATCTATATTATTTTCATCAAGAGCTTTATTCAAAAATTTATCTAATCCAATTAAGTTAACATAAAATAAATTAAATTCTGTTGCTAGTTCTAACTCATCGTAATGAGTCTCATTAAGATTAGGTACATCATCCGTTTTAAATAAATAATAAAAAATTTCATTGCGCACTTTTTTTGCTGAATTAAAATAATTATTATCATATGTAGTTATTACTAAAAAAGGTTCCTCTGTTACTAATACATTAATTCCTGTTTCTTCTTTAATTTCTCTAACTACACTATCATTAAGTGTTTCTCCATTCTCTACATGCCCTCCAGGAAATTGATAAGAATTATTGTTATGTGCTAACAATATTTTTCCTCTAGAATTAATAATTAAACCTTTTACTCTTGTTACAAACAATTCTATATCATTATCAGTTAAATTATTCTCATTAATAACTATTTTTTTCATAGTCTTCACTCCTATATATATCTCTCCCAGTATTCAACAGCATTAGGACTGACACTATTAAATACTACCTCAATCGTATTTTTAATTAAATTAGCTTTTTCCCAAACCACATTTCCTTTATTTAAGCAACTAGCCTTACTTTCAGCCATCATATATTCAAAAGTCGAAGCTCTATCTTCAGCTGCTGAAGTTTGAGCATAATTATTAACAAAAGGAACATTTTCTAAAAAAGTATTGTCATATGAATAATTATTAACAATTGTTCCATACTTATATCCGTTTGGATTTAAAGAATTCCAAGAATTAAAATTTCCACCTTTTTTATAAATGTATCTCTCAATATAATGGTAAGACTCATGATAAAAAGATTCTTCTAATGGATGTTCCAAAGCAATCGAAATATCAGCATAATCAAAACTAGAATCTGTTATTCCTGTTATACTATTATCAGAATAATTATTAATTAAAATTATTGTTAAAGGTATCCCCCCATCATTTATCTCTTTGAACATATTATCAGGATATAAAGAAAAAAGAGTTTTTAAACGATTTAAAGTTGTATTTATTAAACTTGGATCATTAATAGTTGTTGTTGAAAATCCCCCTACTTCATACCCTTCTGTCTCTTTACCATATTTAATATCAACATCATATTTTTCTTCTAATTCTTTATGAAGTTTATCATTTAATGTATCTAAAGTTGTAACAAAATTATTATTTTTATCGTTACTATTTACTAAATCTTTTTCTTCCTTTATTAAATTTTCTAAATTATTCTTATTACTATCTTTATTATCATTTTTATCTTTTACATTAGTAATTTCATTACCTGGAACAACCTCTGATCCATCTACTGTTGTAATAGAAACAGTATTTTTTTCCTCTTTTGTTTTAACAACATCATAAACAGGATTTAAAAGCTTACTATCATTTTTTAAATCCAAGAAAAATCCATATAATAAAATAATTACAGAAAAAAAGATTAATATCTTTGCATAATAATTTATTTTATTTTTAAGCATACTAATCTCCTTTCAACCTTTATTAGTTTCTAAAAAAAGATAAAAATTAAAGCAAATAAAATTACAATAAATATTATTATAATTAATGTAAATATTTTTAAACCACCAATTCCCATCTCATCATTTGAAAAAAATGTTATTTCTTCTTTATTGCCATCTATATTAAATAAATGATTAGCATAATTTTCACTTAAACCATCCAAAATAAATAAATCATTATTTTCTGTAATTAATCTTAATGTTAAGAAATTATCATTATCCAAATTAACTACATCTTTATTAATAATTTTAACTTCTTCTAAAAACTTTTTAACTAAAACATCTACGAACTTGTCATAAAAATTTTGATCACATTTAGAAGTTTGATCTCTAAATGCTTCTTTTTCTCCATTTTGTTTAACCATTGAAAGCTTTATTAAACAATTTAAATCATTTATACTTATTTGAAAAATAATTGAACTTTCTTTAGTTGACAACTTAAAAATATTTACAATTCTCTCAACATATTCTAAATAATTATCTTCACATAAATCTTTACCTAATAATAATTCCATAAAACTCCTACTTTTTAATTCCAGTACTTTCTTGCAATTGCTTATTTAAAATGCTTATTTGATTATACATTTCTTGAGCTGCTTTTGCATCTCCATTTCTATACAATTCATTAGCCTGAGCTAACATTATTTCTATTTTCTTTTGTAGCTCTTCATGCGTTGGTTCTAATAAACCATTATTTATTAATTGTTGCTCAGTAACATCGCCATCTAAAGTATTATTTGTGTTACCTACAGAAGAATTATTTGTAAGAGACCCTTTTAAATTAAGTAAGGCCTTTTGCGTTCCACAAGATCCTTTTAATTTAGCGAATTGCTCAGAAGTTGTTAAAATAGCTTTGCCAACTTCATTTCCATTTTTAATAAATTTAATATAAGATGATGATTGTGGATTAGTTTGTGGTAAAATAGTTTCGTTTACTTGAGTTGCATTTGGAACTGGAGTAATTTGTCCTTGTTCGTGTTTTAATGCATCAACAATCGGTAATTGTATACTTAAATCTGATAATTGCTGAGAACAATTATTATCTGTTACAGTTGTTTCGGTTGCTGGAATACTAGGAACTGAAACAACAGTTGCATTTGGAACATTTATTTCACTACTAACTGGAACTTCTACATTTTCTGCAACTGGTGCTACTTCAACTTCATTGGGTACAACCTCTTCACTACTAACTGGAACTTCTACACTTTCTGCAACTGGTGCTACTTCAACTTCATCGGGTACAACCTCTTCACTACTAACTGGAACTTCTACACTTTCTGCAACTGGTGCTACTTCAACTTCATCGGGTACAACCTCTTCACTACTAACTGGAACTTCTACACTTTCTGTAACTGATACATCTTCAACTTCATTAGTAAAATCGTCTTCAGTTTCTTCAACTAAACTAGCTTGTTCTTCATCACTAGCTATATAACTTAAATTGCTATCATAAGAATTCAAAGAATTTAAATTATCCATTAATTTATTAGTAAGTTTTAATATTTCATTTCTTTTAGTCTCTTGAGTTTCTTTCAAAGACTTCAATGATTCTTTTTTTTGATTATCTTCCGTTCTATTAATCTGAATATCAATATCTTCTAATCTTCTTTCTACTTCTAAAAGTATATCAAATAAGATACTTTTCACAGTATATATAGCTTCTCCGAAATTATCCATACTATCCACTTTAAACACCTCCCAACTTATCCATTAGCAATTTTTTTTAATAATTGTTGAACAGCCAACCATTCATTTTCATCAACAATTTCTTCTAACTTTAAAATTTCTCCATCTTTTAAAATTTTTGAAATATATATAACTTCATCTTCTAAAGCTCCACTTTTTTCACCTTTTGAATAAACTAAATAAGTATGCATTTGATCTTCACTAATTAAATAAGTAACAAGTTCAACTTCCATTGTACTACCATCAGAATTCTCTATTACAACCATTTCTTTTTCATTCATAGTCAAACTCCTTTTATTCTAAAATATATTATAACTAAATTTTTTAAATAAGTAAATAATTTCAGTGGAAATGTTATAAAAATAATTCATTTTAAATACAAAAAGCCTAAAGAAATAAACTATCTTTAAGCTTTTTTATAAAATTATAAAAGAACTACCAATTAAACATTAATAAATCAGGAGCTATTATTAATAATACACCAATTAATAACATAACAATCCCACCAAGTAAATGTGAATATTTTCCATACTTAGTAGAAATACCAGTAACTTTCATTGTAAACATTGCAATAAAAAATACAATTAAATCATCAATTAAAAAGAAAATAATATAAAGTAAAGTATAAACAAATTTCATAAAACTAGAAACATTATTTATAGCTAATAATTCACTAAAAATTAAAGGAAGCCCAGCAGAACACGCTAATTCTACTAAATTTACAGATATAGCAAGTCCAACAACCCCAAGAAGTGCTAAAACAAAACTTTTTTCATGTGTAAATTTTTTTATTTTATTTAGTATACTTTTTCTTTTTTTATCATCAACAACTAAACAACCACTTTTATTACTCTTAAGAAAACTTTTTAAATTTAATACTCCTCCAATTAAAGCAATTATAGCAATTATATTTCTAACCCAAACTATTGTCGTAATTTTAACAGCAACATTAATCCAAGAAAGCATAATTATCATATAAACTAAAGCTGAAGTAATTAAAAATGTTAAACCTAAAGCCCACATTCTTTTTTTATTCCTCATCCCAATTAAAACACTAATTAAAAATAATAATATCCACATAGCACAAGGATTAAATCCATCGATAAAACCTATAATAACACTAGCTGAAGTTAAAGTAACATTTTTTAAATTAACCTTACCAAATAAAGGTAAGTTAATAGTTAATTCATCATCCAAATTTTTCTCTCGCAAACTAAACTCATCTACTATATAAGGATCCTTTTCTCCATTTTCATCATTTGTTTTTTCTATTTCTTGATCAACTTCACTTTGAATTAACTCATCCTCAATAGAACCATCTTCTATTTTTTTAACAACATCAACATACTCATTTTCTTGATAAAATTTAATTGCTCTTTTTATCGTACTAGCTCTAGCTTCATTATAACCAGTAATTACTGTCTTACCTATAACAGTAGTTGGTACTCCACTTCTATTAATATCAAATACTTTCTCAATCTTTTCTAAAAGTAAAGCATTACTTTCATTGTACCAAACCTCATAAAAAACAATTTCTAAATTTTTATAATCATCCTTAATACTTTCTAAAAAATCTTGCTCATCACTACAATGTGGACACCCATCTCCATGAAATAAATATAAAGTTATCTTATCATTCTCTAAAGCATTAATGTTAAAAGGAAAAATTAAAGAAAACAAAACAATTATTACTAAAACTAATTTTTTCATTAAACTACCTCACTATCTTCATTTAAAAATCTATTAATTTTTTGCTTAATTTTATCGCACTCTTCTCCTGTTGCTAAACAAGTACAAAAACCCAATTTTTCTGCAGTATCAATATTTTCTTTTGTGTTATCTATAAATAAAATGTTTTTTGGTAATAAGTTAGTTTTTTCTAAAACTATTTCATAGATTTTATCTTTAGGTTTATTAACTTTCAAAAAACTAGAAAAAAACAAATAACTCATTTTATCTAAATTCAAGTGTTTATTTAATTGTATAACATCAAATTCACTAATATTAGAAAGAATTCCAACACAACAATTATTTTTAATTAAAAGATTAATTAAATCTATAATCTCTTTAAAATAAGGAACATTCTCATTATATTTTAAATATAATTCTCTAAACTTTTGATAACTCAGAAAAACACCTATTTCATCTAACTTTTTATTAATAAATGCTTCTAATTCTTTACCATTTAATATCCAAAACTCTTCTAAGTCAAATATTTTTAAAAGTTCATCTATTTTACTAGAATCAATATTTATACATATATTTCTTCTCGCATCTTCCAAATTATATTTTACTGAATTTCCATCTTGTATAACATGACCCCAATCAAATAAAATTAATTTCTCATCTCTCATATACAGCACAATTTTTTTAAAAACTTTCTATTTTTTCTATCATTTCACTTTCACTAACTTCTCCAACAATTCTAAAAAGTTCTCTATCACCATCAAAAAATATAAATACAGGTAAAATATTTCCTGGATTATACTTCAAAACTTCTTCTTCATCCATATCATAATCTAATTCAATTGTATCAAATAAAAATTTTTCATTAACTTTTTTCCAAACTTTATTCATAACTAGACAACCACTACACCATACTGCATTTATTTTAACTACTCTCATAACTATCTCCTAAAATCTAATTTATCTAAAAACTCTTTAAAATTTATAATAAAATTATCTAATTCTTCTCTTTCTGTTAAATAAGATAAACTAATTCTTAAACTACTACTAGCTCTATTTTTATCATTAGTTACAGCAAAAACTGCTTTTGAATAATTCCCTGAAGAACATGCCGTTTGTGTAGAGATATAAATTTCTTTTTCTTCTAATGCATGTAACATTACTTCACTCTTAATATTATCTAAACTTATATTTATAATATGTGGTAGACATTTATCATTACTATTAATATAAATATTAAGAAGTTTTAACTTTTCTATTAAATAGTTATGTAATTCTATTACTTTATTATTTTTATTATCAAAATCTTCATATGCTAATCGTAATGCCTTAGCTAAAGAAGCAATCAAAGGAGTTGCTGGTGTTCCACTTCTAAAAGCTGTTGTTGACTTCCCACCATGTATTAACGGATCTATATTTAAATTATCTTTCTTTATTAAACAACCAATACCTTTCATTCCATAAAATTTTTGAGCAGAAAAAGAAGCTAAATCTAAATACGAAAAATTTATATACTCTTTTCCAATACTTTGTGTCACATCACTATGAAAAATTGTTTTAGGATTTTTTTTCACTACCTTACTAATTGCTTCTAAATTTTGTCTAACTCCCACTTCACTATTTACAGAAGCAATAGAAACAAGTATTGTATCCTCTCTTATCAAACTTTCTAAATTTTCTAAATCAACCAAACCATCTTCATCCAATTTTACAAAATCAATTTCAAAACCACAATTTTGTAAATAAAAAAGAGGCGCTATAACTGAGGAATGCTCAAGTTCAGTAGTAATAATATGCTTACCCCTATTTTTATACTTAGAACAAACTCCTTTTATTGCCATATTATTAGCTTCACTTGCTCCACTAGTATAAATTACCTCACTTGATTTTACGCCTAATATATTAGCAATCTGCTCACTGCTTGCATCTATTAATTTTCTAGCATCAGTCCCTAACTTATGTAAAGAATTAGGATTTCCTATAAATTCTTGACACACTCTGCTATAAGTATCTAGTACTAATTTATTAACAGGTGTTGTTGCACTATAATCTAAATAAATCATCAAATCACTCTTTTCTATTAAAATTATATCATGGCATTTTTAAAAGAAAAAGATACTTTTAAAGTATCTTAAACGAGAATTATTATTAATCTTCAATTTTATTTTTTTGTTCATCTGTATATTTTTTGACTATCCCAAACAGTTTTTGTACACTCTTATCCAACTCTCTTATTTCTATAGCTTTTTTAGTCATACTAATTCTTAATTCTTCTGGTACATCTTTTGGTAATTTATAACTCAATTTATGATCAAGACTAGCCCAGCAATCCATAGCAACTGTTCGAATTTGAATCTCTACTTCTATGTATTCTGTAACATTTAATAAATAAACTGGAATTAAAATATTTAAGTGATAGCTACTATAACCCGAATCTTTAGGATCCTTGATATAATCACTTTCATCAATAATAATAAACTCTTTACTCGATTTAATTAAATTCACAATTTCATAAACATCAGACAAAAAAGAACACACTATTCTCATTCCAACAACATCATGAACATTTCTTACAATATTATCAGTAGTATATTCTAATCCTTTTTTATCAAGTTTGTTTATAATACTTCCTAAAGATTTTATTCTTGATTTAATATGTTCAACAGGATTATATCCTTTTCTATATTTATATTCGTCTAATAATACGCCTAATTCTGTTTCCAACCTTTTTAAAGCAAACTCATATTTAAGCATTATTTCTTTAAAATTATCTTCATTAACAAAATACATAATATCACCCCTTTAAAACTTAACAATTATATCATAAAAACATTTAAAAAACAAATAAAACTTTTTAATATAATATTCCAAACATTAAAAAAATCTAATACTATATTTTTAAATATAAAATATAATACAAAGAAAATAAATTTACTACTCTAAAAAATTATTTAAACAGAGTCGCTATTTCAAAAAACAAGTTTTAATTTTAAACTTGTTTTTAAAAAATTAATTACTAAATTTTTATTTATTATTATTTTGATAATAATCTCTTTCTGAAATAGAAGAAGAAATATATTCTAATTCTTCATCAACGATTTCCATATCATTAAGAATATTTTCTATTTCAAAAATAATTTCCTTTAAATTTCTGCATTTTTTATAATTAATTTTATATTTTTCTAATAAAGAAATTTCTCTATTTGTAAGCATAATTCCATTGATATCATTAAATTCATTTAATTTAAAATCAATTTCTTTTACTAAATTATTTATATCATATTCTTTATTCATTTTAACCTACTTGCAAACATAACCATTATTTTTAAATTTTTTCATTAAATTTCCAACAGTAAAATTATCGCCTACTCTTAAAGCTACTAAATCTGTACTTTTTGTATTAGAATTTATTTTTATTTCCAAATCACCATTGTCAAAAAAATCTATATTATCCAGTAAAATAATCTCGTTTTTATCACTATCAATTTGAATAATAATCATATCTTTATCTACTATATAATTTACTTTATCACCTAAATAATCTAAAGTTCTTTTTAATGAAAACTCAATACTCTTCAAATATTTCTCATTACTAAATTTTTCAGGCAAGATAATTTTCTTTACCACCGTTAATCTTTTTATACCTTTATTATCTAATATACTTTCTATTTTCTCATTAATTCTTATTCCCGCATCCATTATCTTACTTTTCTGACAAACTACATGAGTTTGTTTTATTGTTGAAAACAAATAAATTATTATAACTATTAAAATTAATGTAATGGCTATAGGTAACTTCAAATTTTTTCTTGTACTCATATTTCACCTCTAATAAAATTATTATACTATAAAAAAGAAATGGTAAACAACTATTAATCATTAAAGCCTTCCCATTTCCAATCTTTTATAAACGGCATATCTTCTCCATATTCACTAATATACTGTTTATGCTTTTTTAACATATCATAACACCAATCTATTAAAACTTTACTAGAACTTTTATATCTTGGAATTTCGTTTAAAACTGCAATTACTAAATTAAATCTATCTATTTCATTTTGAACTCTAATATCAAATGTTGTTGTAATTGTTCCTTCTTCTTGATATCCATGAACTTGTAATTTTTTATTATTTCTCTTATAAGTTAACTGGTGAATAAGAGAAGGATATCCATGAAAATTAAAAATAATTGGTCTATTCTTTGTAAAAATCGAATCATATTCTTCATCAGTAAGACCATGAGGATGCACATCAGAAGATTGTAATTTCATTAAATCTACAACATTAACAACACGAAGTTTAATGCCTTTAACCGACTTTCTAAGAATATCAACACAAGCAAGCACCTCTAGCGTTGGCGTCTCACCAGCACATGCCAGTACAACATCAGGATTACCTAAATCATTACTTGCGAAATTCCAAACACCTATTCCTTTTCTACAATGAACTCGAGCCTGAGTCCTAGTCAACCACTGTGGACGAGGATGTTTAGAAGCCACTATTACATTTACATAATTTTTTGTTTTTAAACAATGATCAAAACAAGAAAGTAAACAATTGGTATCAGGAGGTAAATACATTCTCACAATTTCTGCTTTTTTTGTAACCATATGATTTAAAAATCCAGGATCTTGATGAGTATATCCATTATGATCTTGTTGAAAAACATGACTAACTAATAGAAAATTAAGTGATGCAATTGGCATTCTCCAAGGAATTTCTTTACATACTTTTAACCACTTTGCATGTTGAGATGCCATTGAATCGATTACTCTTACAAAAGCTTCATAACTATGTATAAACCCATGTCTACCAGTTAAAAGATATCCCTCAAGCATTCCCTCACATAAATGTTCAGATAAATAAGAATCCATTACTCTACCATTATTTGCTAAAAATTCATCATTCTTACTAAACCTAAAATTCCATGTCCTTTTAGCTATCTCAAACACATGATTAAATCTATTAGATAAAGCTTCATCAGGTCCAAATAATCTAAAATTTTTATTATCTTTATTAAGTCTAAAAACATCTCTAATATAGTTTCCAAGTTCCATAGTATCTTGTGCAACAATACTACCTGGTTTTTTAATATCCAAACAATAGTCTTCCCAATTTGGAGTAATAATATCTTTTAATAATAAACCTCCATTAGTAAAACTACTAGACCCCATACACTTAGTAAGTGGAGGACATAATGCCTTTAATTCTTTTATTAAAGCTCCTGATTCATCAAATAATTTTTCAACATGATAACTTTTAAGCCACTTTTCAAGTAACGAAAGTTTTTCTGTTTTTTCTCTAGAAATTACAACTGGTACCTGATGCGATCTAAATGAACCTTCTATTTTTAAAGCATCAATTTCTTTAGGACCAGTCCATCCCTTCGGAGTAGTAAGTATAACAACTGGATATTTTCCCTCTCCTCGTGATTTAACTTTTAAAATATCTTTAACAACTCTATCCATGACTTTCGCCATTTCTTCATGCATTTTTAAAGAATTACTTCCAGATACAAAGTAAGGTCTCCATCCATATCCCTCAAAAAACGATTTAATTTCTTCTTTATTCATTCTTCCAAAAACAGTCGGATTTGATATTTTATAACCATTTCTATGGAGTATAGGTAACACAACACCATCACTTTTTCTATTTAAAAATTTATTAAGATGCCAACTAGTTGCTAAAGGTCCTGTCTCAGCCTCTCCATCACCTACAACACAAGCAGCAATTAAATCCTTATTATCCAAAACTGCTCCTGCAGCATGTGCAAGACTATATCCAAGTTCTCCTCCCTCATGAATAGATCCTGGAGTTTCTGGCGCTACATGCGAAGAAATGCCACCAGGAAAACTGAACTGTTTACAAAGTTTTTTTAACCCATTTAAGTCTTCTGTAATTTCTGGATAAAATTTAGAATAAACTCCCTCTAAATAATTATTAGCAACCATTGCCTGTCCACCATGTCCAGGACCAGATATATAAATCATTTTAAGATTATTCTTTTTTATTATTCTATTAAGGTGCATATAAATAAAGTTCTGTCCTGGAGCTGTTCCAAAATGTCCTACAACATTTGGTTTAATATCCTCTATTCTTAATTCTCTTCGAAGTAGAGGATTATCAAGTAAATAAAGCTGAGCAACACTTAAATAATTTAAAACTCTAAAATATTCATCCATTCTCTGTAATTCTATTTTTGAAAGCACTGGCATTTTAAACACTCTCCTATTCTCTAAAGATTATAACATATCTAAATGTAAAAATCTATATTTATCTTGACAAATAAAAAAAAATAAATTATAATATAACTCGCAAATATGGAGGGGAATATGGAAAAAAATAAGACAAAAGATATGGGAAATTACGATACTTTATTTTTTAAAGTTTTACCATTTTTTTTACAAAATTCTGATGAAGATAACAAAGATGAAAAAAGTGAATCTAAAAAACTAGTATGTGTCTCTTGTAGTACAGGAAACGGAATTTTCGGCTTTAAAGGAACTTTAACTGATATAAAACCTTATGACTATATAACTATCGATAATGAAATAATGCATTTTATTGATAAAGATAGTATTATATTATTTTTAGGCTATTACAATAAAAAAAATAAAGTTCAAACACTATACAGACCGGATTTATTTAATAAATTAAAATATAAATTTCAAAATAAGACAACATATCTTGGTTATCCAACGGATGGCGATGCAGATCTTATCCAAGATCAACAAAAAATATTAGGATATAGCGTAAAATTAGATCAATTGACAGAAGGCTATTATAATATAGGTAAACCTACAAGTTTTCCTAGACAATATCTAAAAAAATAAGAACGTATAAAATAAACTTCTTATTTTTTTTAACTATAAAATTTTATTGGTCCATTACAATTTACAAAGGAAGAAGAACTTTACTAACATCACCAGTCCATGCTCCACAACTATCATATCAACACAATTTTGCTTATACTTTTCACAATAAAAACTAGTCGTAGTTATAGTATAAAGTAATTTCTCCATACTTAACATAATTACTTCGTTCAAATAACAACAGCATTAAAATTCCTAATATTGTTATAACAGCAAATAATTTAGTCATAATAATTCTTTTCAATTTTAAAAAATCAAAAGAAAATAGATACTAATTGTATCTATTTAGAAATAACTTCACATATTAATCTACTTATCTCTGTAGGATTTTCAATAGGAAGACCCGCTATCATTCTAGCCTCACTATAAAGAATCTCCGTATATTTATCAAAATCTTCACGACTATTTTTATATAAATCTTTTAATTTTGAAGCAATTGGATGTTTCTCATTTATTTCAAGTATTGTTTCAGCTTTAATTCCCATTTCATTTGGCATTGCATCAAAAACTTTTTGCATTTCAATTGAAACATCTCCCTTTGTAGTTAAACAAACTGGATGACTTTTTAATTTCTTACTAAATCTAACCTCTTTTACTTCCCCTATTTTATCACACATAGCTTTTAGTAAATCAGAATTATCTTTATTAACTTTTTCAGTCTCTTTCTTTTCATCATCAGTTTCCAAATCTAATGAACCATCACTAACATTTATAAATTTCTTACTTTCATAATCTTGAAGAGCTGTAATACAGAATTCATCAACATAATCTGTTAAATATAATATATCAAACTCTTTATCTTTAACTTGTTCTACTTGAGGAAGTGCATTAATTTTTTCAACTGATGCTCCACTAGCATAATAAATACTTTCTTGATTATCTTTCATTTCGCTTACATATTCAGCTAAAGTAATAAGTCTTTCATGTTTCGATGAATAAAACATTACTAAATCTTTTAACTTATCTTTATCAACACCATAATTGTTATAAACTCCATATTTTAATTGAACACCAAAAGTTTTAAAAAATGACATATAACTTTCTCGATCATCTTTCAGCATTTTTTCTAATTCTTTACGTATTTTACTTTCAATATTTTTAGCAATTAATTTTAAATTATTAGACTCTTGTAATAATTCACGAGATATATTTAGCGATAAGTCCTCACTATCTACAACACCTTTAACAAAACTAAAATAGTCTGGTAACAAATCAGCACATTTTTCCATAATCATAACTCCATTAGAGTATAAAGCAAGCCCTTTTTCATAATCTTGAGTATAAAAATCATATGGTGCATGAGTAGGAATAAATAATAAAGATTTGTATGAACACATTCCCTCAACTGAAGAACTAATAACTTTTAATGGCTTATCATAGTCATTAAATTTATCCATATAAAAATTATCATATTCTTCATCTTTTACATCATTTTTACTTTTCTTCCAAATTGGAATCATACTATTCAATGTTTCTATTTCTTTTATATCTTCATATTCTTGTTTTTTTTCATCTTTTAATTCATGATGAGTACATTCCATTTTTATAGGAAAACTAATATAATCAGAATATTTCTTAATTAGATTTTTTATCTCATACTCTTCTAAGTATTTCGAATATTCAAATTCTTCACAATCTTCTTTAATAGATAACACAATTTCTGTACCAACATCAGATTTAGATGTTTTCTTGATTGTATATCCATCTGCACCTTCACTTTCAAAGCAATAAGCATCATCACTATCAATACTTAAAGAAGTAACAGTAATTTTATCACTAACCATAAAAGCAGAATAAAAACCAACTCCAAATTGACCTATAATATCAATTTTCTCATCTTTTGTCATATTCTCTTTAAAAGCTAAACTACCACTTTTCGCAATAGTCCCTAAATTGGTCTCTAATTCCTCACGAGTCATACCACAACCATTATCACTAATAGTTAAAGTACGATTATCTTTATTAAAAGATATGTTAATTTCTAAATCATCTCTAACAATTTTAACTTTTTTATCAGTTAAACTTCTATAATATAATTTATCAAGTGCATCACTTGCATTAGAAACTAACTCCCTTAAAAATATATCTTTATTTGTATAAATTGAATTAATCATTAAATCTAACAATCTTTTAGATTCTGATTTAAATTCTTTTTTTGCCACAAAATCATCTCCTAAAATTTATTTATAAATAATTTATACCACTCTTTTTAGCAGTTGTCAATATTGAGTGCTAAAATTATAAAATACA
Organism: uncultured Mollicutes bacterium; assembly: GCA_947652375.1. Taxonomy (GTDB): domain Bacteria; phylum Bacillota_I; class Bacilli_A; order RF39; family UBA660; genus UBA3789. The sequence continues at coordinate 57,838 of CANTCS010000005.1, forward strand.
ATAAAAATTATTTTAAGATTCTTTTACAAATGTAAATTCCATAATTTCTTCTACAAGATTTTTATCATATGAACATGTTAAAAATTCTCTAACTTTATTTTCTAATAAAATATTGCCATTTAAAACTTTAACACATTTTCTTTTTATTAAATCTAATTCAATTATATTAACACTATTAACAAGACAGAAACTATTATTTTCAATTCCATAACATAAATAAAAATTAATTTCATTATTATATTTATCTTCAAAATTTTTACTATCTGTTGTAACCATTAATCTATAGAATTTTTTCTCTAACTTTTCTTTTATTGCTTTAAGCACTATATAAACCTCTTCACTTAATGCATTAAATTCTTTAGAACTAATATTTAATAAATATTTATAATTAGAATAATCAATTATTATTAAACCGTTATTAATAAAAGCATAATATCTATTTCCTACATTTTCAATAAACTTTATATCATTAAATCCAAGACTACAATTATCTATAATTTTATCACTAAATAAATCACTTAAAGAATTTTCATCTAAATTAAAATCAAATGAACCATTATACCTTACTTCTTCATTATCATCATAAAACTCTGCTAAAAGTTTGCCACATAACTCAGATACAATATTTGGTAAATGTTCAAATAAAGTTACTATTATATCGAATAAAAAACTAAATTCTCTATCAATAAACTGAGTAAATGTATAATTACATTCTTTTTTATTTACATAGGTATTAATTGAAATATAATATGATTTTAAATTTTTATTACACTTATCCAAATTCAAATTACTTGTATCAAAATTATCAATCGTTTTTAAAATATAATTAACTGTATGTAAAAATATAAATTGATAACAAAAATATTCTTCAATTTCATTATAATTATCTATAGCATCTATAGGTACATATAAAACTTTAAATTTCTCAATTTTCGGGTTAAAGACAAGCGCAAAATAAAAGTTACTTCTATCATAATCTTTTAAATATAAATCAATTATTATATCTTCTCCTTTTCTTTTTAGCACTTTTTTTATTTTTTCATTAATTTCCATATACTTCACCAACTTTCAAACAATATTCTATGAAATTAAAATCTAAATAATTTTTCGTTTTATTTATTATATTATACCAACAAAAAAAGACTATTACTAGTCTATTTCACTCTTTTGACAGTTCTACTATCCTATACCAAGTAGCTGGTCCAACTACGCCTGTATCTTCCAAACCAAAACGTCTTTGCAAACTTTTCACTGACTGTTGAGTTAATCTATCAAATGTGCCACTAACAAGAACTCCAGGAATACTATGATCTTTATTACATATTAAGTATAAAAATTTTTGTAAATTCACAACATCTTCTCCAGTCATTTCATAGGATAAATATCTCCCAGAAAAAAATTCATTAATATCACACATACAAGTCTCGGGTACTTTTTGTAATGTTTGTTTATATGCTTCTCTTAAAGCCTTCCATGTATTAGCATCCACAATTCCATTAGCTTTTATTTTATATTTATTTTGAAAAGCGATTACCATCTGCTTAGTATCTTCAGTAAAAACAGGTGTTTTCAAATCTAAATAAGGAATATCCGCATCAAAATATGCAATAGTATTTATATAATAATTTAAAGCTGTAACAGGATCACCCTCATCTCCTAATTGGATAGTTTTATTAAAAACCAAAGAAGCTTCATCTATTCCTATACCTTCTGTATAAATACTTGTAATTTTTTTCACTGCATTATATATATATTTTATTTTATACCAAGTTTGTTTATCAACTATACCATTTATAGGTAAATTAAATATTTCTTGAAACTTTCTTACAGCATTTTCCGTATCAACTGTAAAATAAATACTATCATCTATTATAGCAGGAATAGCTGGATAATCTCTCCCAATTCTATTTAATTGAATTTTTAATAATCTTACAAAATCTCCAGAAGTTCCAATATCAACGGGAAAACCTGGATAAGTCATAATATTTTCTTCAACTGGAGCATTATATATAATTTTTATATCATTTCCATAGTAATTCCTAAGAATTTCTATCGGACTTTTTCCTTGATTAGCAAGTGTCAAACTCCCCCATTGTGACAAACCACTACAAGTTGTATTTTTACCATCACAGTACTGAGCATAAAGAGGTTGAACTTGATTTCCTTTTACTATATAATTATTAAATATTTCATCTACAATTTGAGAAATTCTATCAAAGAATTGCGCATTCTCTCTAAATGCTTGATCATAAACTGGACTATTAGTAATATCAAAATTATAGCCTTTAGAAGGATACCATTCATTATAAATTCTATTTAGAGCAAAAGATATTTGTGCTAATATGTTAGCTTTTAAAGCATCATCTGGCCAGTTGGGATAAATTTCACTAGATGCTACATTTTTTATATACTCTGTAAACGGAACTGTTATATTTCTAGCACTAGCATCAGGAGCTCCTAAATGTACTCTAATCATAGTTGGAATTATAGGACTTCTAATTGCCATTTTGTTCTACTCCTTCCAAAATAATTTCTGGAATCATTTTTACATATTGAATAACTTTAATTCCTCCAAACATACCAATTGAATATTGTTTAATAGATTCAAATCCAGTATGAATTGCTGTTAAATCATATACAGTATATAAAGGAGGTTCTATACTCCCAATAGAACTTTGAGGAGCAGGTAATTGTATATTATCAATTATCCCACTAGAATCAGTCTGTCCTCTAAAAAAGACTACTCTATATTCTTCAATATCTTTCGAAATCATAATATCTGTTCCTTCAACGGGTAAAGCGTTATAAGCCGTAAAAGCTTGTACTTTTAAAGTACCAATATCAGGATTTGCTAATTGAAAATCTTGATATTCTGGAGTTCTTTTAAACTCATCAAAATTAATAACAGTCATCAAACATTCTCCTTAATTTTTAAAATTTGCCCAATACTTAAATTATTATTTGTTAAGTTATTAAGCTTTTTAATACTATCAACAGAAACATTATATTTTTTTGCTATATTATAAAGACTATCTCCCCTTTTTACTACATATGTAACATAAGTTGGTTCATTATACCCTTCTCCATAACAACTAGATCCAATCGGAATAATATTATTCTCCTTAAATGCTATTTTTAAATATTGTCCGATACTTAAATTATTACTAGTTAAATTATTTAACTTGATTAAACTATCAACAGTTACACCATATTTCTTTGCAATTGAATATAAACTATCTCCTGCTTTCACTACATATATTAAAACATTACCACTATCTTCATTATTATTATCTTCCATATTTTTATTAGGAATTTTAAGTTGTTGTCCTATAGATAATAAATCACTAGTTAAATTATTATATCTTCTTAAATTATCTACACTTAATCCATATTTTTTAGAAATTGAATATAAACTATCTCCTGCTTTTACAACATAAATTATATAGTCACTCCCATTACCTATGTCATTTATAGGTATTTTTAATTGTTGCCCTATATGTAAAACATTGCTTTTCAAATTATTTATTCTCATTAAATCAGCAACTGTTGTATTATATTTTTTTGCTATTGAATATAAACTATCTCCAGGTTTTACTATATATAAAGTAGTAGTTGCTGCACTTGGTATTACTAAACTAGAGCCTATAACTATATTATTACTAGTAAGATTATTCGCAAGTTTAATATCTTCAACCGATATTCCAAATTGTTTGCTAATCCCATATAATGTATCACCATTTTGAACTATATATGTCTGCATAATTCACCTCAAATAATTATATGTAGATTAGTCAAAAAAAATAACTACTAAGAAAATTGATAGGTGATTATTATTTATTTTTTGTACCTTTTGCATATTCTATAAAGAAAGGAGAATGTATATGAATTGTTGTAATCATAACGATAATTTTGATAAAGATAATTGCAAACCAGATTTCCATCTAACTAGACACATATTCTGTCTAGGGCCAACTGGTCCTACTGGTCCTACTGGACCTTCTGGTGGTCCTACTGGTGCTACCGGACCAACTGGTCCTCAAGGTATTGCTGGTACTGTTGGTGCTACTGGTGCCACTGGTCCTACTGGTCCTCAAGGTATCGCTGGTACTGTTGGTGCTACTGGTGCCACTGGTCCTACTGGTCCTCAAGGTATCGCTGGTACTGACGGAGCTACTCCTCGATTGTTTTAATCTTCTTATATATTTTAAATAGTAAAATTCCACAAAACCTTAATATCTCTTGATCCTGTTGTTTCATCATAGTTACCAACTAAAATTTTGTCTATGAAATCATCAACAATCTCAATCGATAATTTATCTATATGTCTGTACCTTTTAAAAATATTCGCTTTTGACTTTACAGATTCCTTTTTAGAAATAGTAAGTGCTATTTCTCTTTTTATGATTTTAGCTCTTTCTTCTAATCTAAAATTGTCGTCTTTATACTTATTTATAAGAATTAGAAATTCTTTTTCTGGTAATATTCCATTTGTACGATCTTCATATAGTTTTTGGAAATATGTACTTTTACTTTGTAATTCCTTATCAATACTTTGTAATTCTTTTTCTAATGAATTCAATTTATCATTATATAAATCTTGTTCAATAAATTCTTCATTCTTTTTATTAAGATTATCCTCATCATAAAATTCATCTAATAAGTGATTCAATTTTTCCAAAATGAAATGGTGTAATTCATCTTCACGAAGATATTTTTTATTGTCACAGTTGGTCCATTTATTTTGTTTATCCTTACAACATAAATATCCAAATCCCTCTGCATTATTTTTACCACATTTACAAAATTTCTGACTACAATTCGTACAAATAACTTTATTGCTAAATGCGTGGACTTCGCCATTGTCGCAGCTTTTTTCTTTTTCTTTTAGTCGTTCTTGAACTTTGTACCAAATCTCCTCTTTCATAATGGGCTCATGAGTTTTTGCCTTTCTAATTCTTTCTTCATCATCATTTTTTATTACAGTATGATTCTTATAACTGACAGTTGTTGTTTTGAATTGAACTAAATTCCCAATATATATCTCATCTTTTAAGATTTTTTTAACAGTTTGTTCAGACCACATAAACCTTTTTCTAATTGTTGGTATAAAATCCGATTCTAAAATACCATTTGCATTATTTCTAAATATATTTACATAGTATCTATCATGAATCTTATTTTCCTTTAAAGTAACTTCCAATTGATATTCTGTTGTATGTGTTCGATCAAGCTTTTTGGTATAAGTAACAATTACTTTAGCAGTCTTCGGTATAACATCATTTTCTTTCAATAAAATACAATCCTTTAAATCAAGGTTATCAATATCCAAATTTTCGTTTTTACTATAATAGACATTAGTCTTTGTGCCAGTATATTTTTTTAATGTAATATTGCATTTATGATTAAGTGTTTTCATATCTGTAGTAATATAATTAAAACTAACTACATCTTTTAAAATATGATCTTCTTTATTAGTAAAACTTACATCAATAATATAGGTACCAGTCTTTTCAATATAACCTAAATTTAAAAATTCTTTAATTAAAGGAATTTTCAATTTTGACCCATTCATTATTTTATATTCATAAGGAGATAATATTTTATCCTTATTTAAATTATTTGCAATTTTATCAAGACCATTACCACTCAAATATTCATCATAGATACGTTTTACTACATTAGGAGCTATAGGATTAGGGTCAATAATCAAGTGATTTTTATTCTCTGGATCTTTGATATATCCATAAGGAACAAAACTCGCAGTACATTGGCCATCTTTTCTTTTTCCTTTCAAAGTCTCTCTAATATTTAATGATGTATCTTCTAGATACCACTGATCTGTTAATCCTAAAATTTGACTTGTCTTCTTTGTTTCTTTTTTGAAGTTATCAATTCTATCAACAACTGTAATAAATCTAACATTCCATTCAAGAAAAAGATTATGAACATACTTTTCTACAAGTTCCATATCACGAGCAAACCTAGATTGTGTTTTACATAATACTAAATCAACATTTCCATTTTTACACTCTTCAATCATTCTATTAAAGTCTGGACGTGTTGCGTCTGATCCTGACCAGTCATCATCATTATATACTGCAATAATTTCCCAATCTACATACTCGCTAGCGAAATCTCTTAATAATATTTCTTGATTTTTTATACTTTGGGATAATTCTTCCTTTGTTAGTTTATCTCTATCTTCATCAGATAATCTTAAATATAACACCACCCTTATAATTTTTTTTGCTTTTCTTACTAAATTACTCATAAAAATAACATCTCCTTATTTTTAATTGTAATTAAAAGCTCAACTAAATTATAACGCGTTACTTTCAATTATTCAGCCCCCAATATCTATTTTCTTTTCTCATAATATAGGCAAAATATTTCTTATTAAAAATTTCCTTTAATTCTTCTTTAGTAGGGTTTGGTGTCTTTGTTTTAAATTCTTCACTATATATAAATTTTGTCTTCTTTTTATTCTTTATAATTATACCCCCTTAATAATCTTATATAATTAATTTTATTCAAACAAAAAAAAGAAAGAACAGATATATTCTATTCAATCTTGCATATTTAAGTATTAAATATTTTCTTTCTGTAAATCTCCAATTTGTCTTATATGTTTTTAATTTTAATAAACATATTCCAATATTCATTATATTCATTATCAAACTTTTCATCAATTACATTCTTACAGATTTTTAATGGTACCTTATCGTAAAAAAACAATATTGTATTTTCAATGTCATAAAGTGGTTTTATCATTTCAGTAGTACCATCTAAAATATAGTCAATTTTATCAACAATTTCTAAATCCAACAAATTATTTTCAAGTATTTTAATTGATTGTTCCCTTGTATCTTTAATCACAAAGGATATATCTTCCTTTATAAGTTCATTTCTAATATATCTTCGGAGTATAACACCTAAATCAACTTTTTTATTGGACTTTTTTTCTTCTAATTTGTACTTCTCAAATAAATTTTTATATGATAAAAAAAATCATACAATTCATTTGCAAGTTTATTCTTTCTAATCATTATACAACTTCCTTTCTTTTTTTATCATAACGCGCTATAAAAAAGATGTCAGCGCCTAAATTGTTAAATTAAATTCTTCATATAAATTCGGATCAAATATTTGCATTTCTAAATCATTCAGTTTTCTCAAAGCAATCGTAATTTTTGAAAGTAATTGTTTTCTTTGAAATTCTAATTTAGATTCTAACATCAAATTTTTCAATACAAAATTTTCTACTACAGATGTTTTTACAGGAACAAACTGCTCGTATCTAACTCGATAATCAATCGTAATTCTTGGAATGCAAATTTTATCATCTATCCTTTTTAAATATTTAAACAATTTAAAAATATCCGAAATCATATTTCTTGCTTTTACATAATCATATAATGAAAGTTCGTCCTTTTCTAATAAAGTGTTATTCATATATTTTATCCCCCGATCTAGTATCCAAAGAAAAAAGAGCAACAACCACCTATTAATATTGGTAGTTATTACTCTTACACAATAAACGATTATTATAGTAACATGTCTTTGAGGCCATAAAAGATTGAATATTATACTTCAAATACTTTACTTGTAATACTATAATCTTTACCATAACCATTTCCCCCTGAAAAAAGGAAGTAGAACACAAAATTAAAGCTCGCGAAACTTTAATAAGGATATGTACTACTTCCTTAATCATTTATTCGTTGATTATAATATACCAAAAATTGCCAAAAATCAAGCATTTAAAATAAAAAAGCATTGTGTAAAAATACGAAAAACACTACCATTAAATAAAACAGTAGTGCTCTTTGGATACATTTTTTTCGTATTTTACCATATTGTAACACAAATATTCCTATAGTCAATAAGGATAAAATGTCTGTGTAATCATTTTGTGATAATGTCATGTTGTATCGTTTTTTGAAAATGTCAGTA
>CANTCS010000006.1 GCA_947652375.1 uncultured Mollicutes bacterium
ATATGGAACATATTATGAAATTTTTAGATGAAAATAATGCTTACCTAGATTGTGCCAATGATGATATTAATACTACTAATGCAAATGGTAAAATGGTCGCAAGACTCTTAACTACTGTTTCACAAAACGAAATAGAAAGAACAAGTGAGAGAACTAAAATAGGTTTAGCTGGTGCAATAAAAGTTGGACACATACCACACAAGAGTCCCTTTGGTTATAAAAGAGAGGGAAAAATATTAGTACCAGATTTAGCAACCAAAGATATTATTGTTAGAGTATTTAATTTGTACTATGAGGGTAATTCTTATCAAACTATTGCCAATTTATTTAACAAAGAAGAAGTTTTAGGTAAAACAAATTGGTATGATTCAACAATTATGAGAATACTTGAAAATGAAATCTATAAAGGAGATTTTGTTCATGGTAAAAGAACAAAAAATCCAGTTTATTATAGTGATGTAGTTGAACCAATCGTATCTAAAGAATTATGGGAATCTTGCCAAGTACAACAAAAGAAAAATTCAAGAAGTTATAAAAGAACTTTAACTTATATCTTCTTACAAAAATTATGTTGTCCAAAATGTAATAGAATTTTAGGTGGAAAAGCAACAACTAAAAAGAATGGAAATTCTTACTATTACTACTATTGTAATGATTGTAAATTAACGATTAAAGAAACTGAAATAGAGAGTGAAATAGAACATTTTATTAATGATATTAATGAATATGATAGTGTTGTTAATCAAACACTACTACCTATGATTAAAACTAAAATAGAAAATCCAAAAGAAGATATACAAAAAGAAATCTCAAATCAAAATCAAAAACTAGAAAGAATTAAAAAAGCGTATGTTAATGGTACATTTAAATTAGACGAATATGATGAAGAACGAAAAATAGTTGAAACAACAATTACTGAACTTGAAAGCAGATTAAAAGAATGCGAAGTTTGTGAAGATTTAAGTTTGACTCCAGATGATATTTTGATTAAAAGAGATATAGATTATATCAATAAATTACTCTACCCAAAAGAATATCAAGAAAATAATTTGTCTTGGAGCGAACTTACAAGAGAAGAAAAACAGGATTTAGTAATGAGATATATTGATGAAATAAAATTAAAAGAAAGTTCAAATCACAAGTGCAAAGTTGATGAAATCTTATTTAGAGAAAATATGTGTAATACTTGTAATGAATTATATGATTCTGGTTATTTAGATAAAAAAGATTATGCTTTAATTGGTAATGTTGTTACTAAATTAAGATTTAATGAATATCTTCCATTCGAAAAAGTTAGTCAGCATATTTTTAGATTAAGAGAATTTTATAATGTTGGATATTATGAAGCCACTTATTATTATCAAGATAAAGTAATGTTCTTCAATTATTACAACGAAAGAAGAATTGTTAGAATATTTCCACTAGAAGATTATAAGAAAATGGATAAAATTGATAAATTAAAACTTGGAGTTATTTATGTAAATGATGGAGATAAATCAATATTAGAAAATGAAGAAGATGTATTTGAATATCTACCACCAGTTGTTAATTCTACTGAATATGAATTAGATGAAGAAACAAGAAAAAAGAGAGAACAAATTGAAAAAGAATGGAACGAGATTAAATCTAAAATAAATGAAAAAAAATAAAATTATGAGAACTTTTACTTAACATTGTTTGTAAAAGTATGAATGATCTTCAAAGATAAAATAAAAAGCAGTGCTTATTATTTTATCTAAAGTCTTATGTAGTTTTATTCCATTACGAAGTTTTGGAATATTACTGCAGGAGACAGGTGGATTCTAAGGTTGCCTAAACCTTAGCCCCCAGATTTTGATGCTTGCGTCAAAATCTATAGGGGGTTAGAGATTTTGACAGAGCAAAATTACCATACTATAAATAGTAGGACTCTATTCTAACAAAGGGGGGGTTATAAAAATATGGAAGAATTATCTTATTCATTACATTTAGGTAATGATAAAAACAAATCAAAACGAGCAAGAAGAACAGCAAAAACGAATGATACTAATACTACTTCATTTAATAATAATGCAATACAAAATCATCAACAATTATCAAAAGTTGATAAACATAATTTACGAAAATATGATGAAGAACAAGAATTAATTTGTACGATTAAAGGAACTGCTTCTGTTGTTGAAGATACTAAAAATTTGTATTTAGAATTGTTTGAAGATGCAAGAATTAAATACAATGAAAAACAAAATAGAAATGATAGAAAGATAGAAAATTATTTTAATCATATTTCAAATGATAACAAAAGAGATCTTGCTTGTGAGATTATTATTGAACTTGGAGATATGGATTTTTGGGATGATAAAGATGATAAATTTAAGCATAAAATGACAGAAGTTTTTAAAGAACAAATCATAGATTTAGAAGAGGTTGTACCCAATTTTAAAATAGCAAATGCAACTATACACTATGATGAATCTAGTCCACATTTACATATTGTAGGTGTACCTTTTAAAGATGGTATGAAAAATGGTATGGAAAAACAAGTTGGTAAATCTGATGTATTTACAAAAGTTAGTTTAAAAAATATTCAAGATAAAATGAGAGAATATTGTATTAATTCATTCAATAGAATTTATCATTTAAACTACACTCTTAAAGCAAAAGAAGATGGAAGAAATGTTGATATTAATGTTGCCAATATGAACGAATATAAAAAGTTTAAACGAGAACAAGAAAAATACAAAAAGCAACTAAAAGAATTAAATAGTAAAACAGAAGAATTACAGAATAAATCTAATGAGATTAATGATATTATTGATAATTTAAAACCTACATTAATGAATAAAAATAATTTCACTATTTCAAATGAAGAAGTTAATAAAATCAAAAAATATATAGAACAAACCAATGATACTACTTCTAATTTAAGAAATGCCAATGATACAAATATAGTCTTGAAAAAATATGAAGATGATTTAAGAGAACACTCTAACGAAGTTAGAAACTTGAAAAAGAAAATAAAAACTCGTGATGATAGAATTGAAGAATTAGCATATGACTTAAATGATGCTAACGAAACTATTGATGAGTTGGAAGATAAGGTATCAGAATTACAAAAAATAGTTGATTACTTTAAAGAACTATGGAAAAAATTTATAGAATTTTTACAAAATAAATTCTTCTCTAATGATAAATATGATGACTTTATTGAAGAATTACATGAAGAAGAAATTATTGATGATAATGATTTAGATATTATTCAAAATAACAACTATAACAAAGATAATGAAAAAGATGACTTGGAAAGATAGTAAAAAATGCCAATTTATAGTATAATGTTAATAGTTAAAGCAAACATTTAAAAAATTTTCAAGGAGGAAATTATAATGAGAAATATTATTATAACAGGTGGAGATGATGGCTTAGGGAGAGCAATAGCCAAATTATTAAGTGAAAAAGAAAATGTTATTACCATTTCTAAAACGAAAGAAAATGCTATGAGAATATCAAAGGAAATACCTAGTGCAGAATGTTATACTTGTGATATTACTAAACCTGAAGAGGTCAATAATACAATTAAAACGATTATTGAAAATCAAGGAGATATTGATATCTTAATTAATAATGCTGGTGTTTGGTTAGCAGGAGATTTGACTGAAAATACTTATGAACAAATTAGTAATTGTATAGATGTAAACACTAAAGGTCCTATCTATATGACAAAAGCAATATTGCCAAATATGTATGAATCTGGGCATGGATTAATTATTAATGTTTGTTCACAAGCAAGCTTTGATAGCGATGATTTTTCAACTGTTTACAATGCTTCTAAATGGGCTATGAGAGGATTTAACAGATCTATTCAAAAAGATGTTAGTAAAAAAGGAATTAAAGTTACTGGATTTTATCCTGGCTTTATGCAAACTAACATTTTCAAAAAAGCAGGAAATGATTATGATACTTCAACAGGTCTAGAAGTAGAAAAAGTAGCAAAAGCAATTGAATTCATTATTAATTGTGATGATGATGTAATTATACCTGAATTTGGTATAAAAGATATTGAAAATTACTAGTGTGAAAGGAATGGGTATAATGGAAGAAAAATTAGTAAGAATTAATTCTGTTGATGAAATAGAACAACCAGGCATTTTATATACTCCAATTGAAGATACAAAAAAAATTGTTATTCATGTTCATGGATTAAATGGGAATTTCTATGAAAATAGATTTATAGATGTATTAGCAAGTTCCTATACAAGTAAGGGTTATGCTTTCTTAACTTTTAATAATAGAGGTAGAGATTTTATTACCGAGCTATTACAGGGAAACGATTATACAATTATTGGTGGAAGTTTAGAAAGATTTAAAGATTGTATATTAGATATCGAAGGTATAGTTAATTGGGTAAAGGAAAAAGGATATAATGAAATAATACTTGAAGGACATAGTTATGGGTGCAATAAAGTATTGTATTATTACAATCAAAAAGAAGATGAGAGTATTAAGAAAATAGTATTACTTGCCCCTTGTGATATTCCATCAGAAGGAAAAAAGTTTTTAAGTGAAAAAGAATATAAAATTGCAAAGGAAGAATCAACTCGATTAGTAAATGAAAATAAAGAAAACGAATTAATTGATTTTTCTGTTATGGCTAATGGAAAAATAGCAGCAGGAACATATTATAATGATTTTCTACCTGGTGGAGTTAATGATTTTATTAGATATATAGATGGTATAAATGGAAAAAGTGAAGTTCTTAATAGTTTAGATATTCCTGTATTAGTAATATTTGGAGATGTCGATGAATGTGTTTTAACTCAATCTATTGATATAGTAAAAGGATATTTAAGTAATAATATTAATGATTGTAATATTCAAGTTATTAAGGGTGCAGATCATTCATATAATGGTAAATATAATGAGTTAGGAGAAATAGTTAAAAATAATATATGAAAGTATTATTTACAGCATTTAATGGAAAAAGTAATTCTTCAAAACTGTTGTTAGACAAAATTAATAGTGATAATAAACTGTATTTAAGAAATAGTTTCAGCACTAGTGTTAATCAACTAAAAAAAGAATTGAATAGTAAAAACTATGACTTAATTATTTCATTTGGTCAAGCCCCTTTAGACAAAGATACTATAAAAATTGAAACTATTGGTCAAGATAAAATAAAATATAAAACAAAATATGATTTTACATCATTAGAAGAAACATTTTGTATTAATAATTATAAAACTATTATATCGAATAATGCAGGAGCATACTTATGTAATAATATTTATTTTAATGGACTTAAATATATTGATGATAACAAATTAAATACTAAAATGATTTTTATTCATATACCAGCAATAGATAATATTAGTAACATTGATAATTTGGCAAATATCTTCAATTAGAAAAATGTTTAAAAAGTATAGCACCATTAGTAAAAATAGTTTATAATTTAGATATGAAGTCAGTACTATATGTACTTGATTACTTAATTTTGCGAAAAGTTGTAGATAACTATCACTATCGCACCAGATTGATAGGAAACTCGAACTTTTCGAGTAACAATAGAAAACGACTTGCTAAAAAGTCGTTTTTATGTTATTATGAATATGTCAAGGAAACTTGCATAAAATAAAAAAGGGAACATTCAGTTTTTGCGAGTTGAATGTCTACCCAATGAATTGTGAAGACATTTAATTCAATGAAGAATTAAGTGTCATTTTTTTATTGCTAACACCAATAAGGTAGAGAGTAATAAAATGATAGCAACGAGCTTTAAAACTTTTACTATGAAAGTTTTAGTTTTCATTTTATCAAACCTCCTCTCTATAAAAGATTAGAGGTAGACACTCAACAACTGATATTCCCTAAACTGATTATACTATATGTTAATTTTTTTAACAAGTAAACATCATAAAGTTTATAAAGTATTTTATGAATCTACCTAATTTTGATGCCTGTGTCAAAATCTATAGGGGGTTAGATATTTTGTCATAACATATGGAAATATAAACTATGTTCTAAAAAAAATATATAGTTGTAAATAACTATCTCAATCGTACCAGATTGATAAGAAACTCGAGCTTTAATATGCTTAAAATTATGATAAATATTTGCAAGAATTAAATTAATAGGTCAATTTAGTAAACATACTTGTACATTGACATCATAAATGAACGTGTGAATTTTTTGGAGACAGTTTTAATTATGAAAGGAAATATAATTGTTAAAGATATTGCACAAATAGATATACAACATGCCTTTTTACATTATACTAGTAAAAAAATTTAGATACTATTCTAGAAAATGGACTTGAACCAAGAATTGGAGAAAATTCTTTATATGTTGAAAAAACACCTAAAATTTTTTTGTAGAGGGCAAAAAAGGTATTATAACTATTATAGATGTATGGCTAAGATGGTTAACTTCTAAATGTGGTACTAGTAAATTTGTATATTGGTTAGGAACTTTTTATATGAGAACACCATTTTGTATAAAAAATATACCAAACAACATTGTTAAGAAAAAATTAAAGAATATCAAAAAACGTAATATGATATATAAAAAAATGAAAAATATTCTTGATAATAGTATTTTTTTGATTTTAGATTTAAAAGAAGATATAGATTTTAGCTATAATGATATAGATGAGGTGAAGAATACATACTATTCATCCTTCTTAAAATTATTATATCCAAGTGATAGTAATTTAAGAAATCCAAAAATCGAGTATTGGAATATGCATACTTATTCAAATAAAATTATAGAAGTTGAAAAAATATCTTTATTAAAAGACAATAATAGTGATAATGCCAATGATATTTTAATAAATATAATAGAAAGAAACATTAAATATATTAAAGATAATCATGAATTTCTATATGAATATTATATTTTTATTCAAAATTCAAAAAGTTATTGAACGTCATCCTTTAGGGTACCATTGATTTATACACATATATATTATCTTTATATGCTAAAAGTTTAGAAGAAAAATATGTTGTTAGAAACTTAAGAATATGGCTTTATAATCATATTTTAGATATTTTTACTTGTCAAAGAGATCGTCATTTTAAGAATATTGCTATATTTGATGATTTAATGCCTACTCCTAGATATGATTCTAGTGGAAGTTTTTTAACTATATCAAAGTATGATAAAATTAGTAATTTTGTTAATTCTTCATCGAAAAGAGAATTAATAGAGAGATATAAAGGGTTCCGAACAAAATTAAGAATATTTCCAGGGGATGTCAGAGAGAATTCAATTGATGAATTATTAAAAGCAGAATTTGTTCCAAATGATGAAACAAATATTCTACAATTAATAAAAAAAGAGTTGCTTGGCATAAGAAAATTATTAGTAAGTATATCTGAGATTGATTTTAGTGAAATTTATTATCAATTAGGAGAATCTAATATAGTATTAAATTCAATATATCAAGATTATTTTAAAATAATTATGGATTTAAAAATGCAAGAATATTTAGAAAAAGAAAAAATATACAAATACTGACATTTATAATTAAATTAAATAGTATTGTACTTCCTTATCTTAGGTATCATTGGACAATTGACGAGAATGCTTCATGTCATCTAGCTTTAGGAAACGGATATAACGAACAATTAAATGAAGAAGAACTAAATCCTTCAAAAAATCATATTGATTTTATGATAGGTACAAGTGATTTAGAAATTGAAGCAGAAACATGTAAAGTATTTCCATTAATTTTATTGTTGTTTCTAAATTATTGTCGATAAAATCTTTGTATAAATTCATGATAAGCTCCCTTTAGTGCTTTTTAATATAACATAGTTTTTGAAAATTACAAAATAAAAATTATATTTTGGTTTTTAATAGATAAGGTAGAATTAATTATAATTAAAAGTTTTTTTAAATATCTATGAATGAATTCTGATTGATAAAATCTTTCAAATTTCTGTAAGAGTAAAATCACAAGTATACTTTAAGATGTAAATAATTTAATATTTATATCTTATTTTTTTATGTTAAATTATTTACCAAGAGTTTAAGTGAGAACGGCAAATTACAGAGGTCATAGAATCTAACAAATTGACAGTTCAACTTTTATTTCTATTATTAATTTAGTTTAAGATAGTGAGGTCGAAGAATCTATATAACAAGCTTGATGAAATAATGGTGGAAACAGAAGACTTAAATTCAGAAATGAGTAAGTAATGAAATCAGTATTAAGTGTAGATGTTGCAAAAGGAAAAAGTATGGTAATGTTATCTACAGAGTATGGAGAAGAATTAATTGAACCAAAAGAAATTAAACATAATTTAAAAGATTTTGATGAATTAAAAAATCTAATTAATAATTTTAAATTAGAGGATTTAACAATATTTATGGAATCAACAGGAATCTATCATTTACCAGTAGAAAGATATTTTAAAGAAAATAATTTTAATACTTTGGTAATCAATAGCTTAACTACTAAAAATAATTATGATACTTTAAGAAAAACAAAAACAGATACTAAAGATTGTATGAGATTAGCTAAGTTGTTCTTTGTTAATGAGGTAGAATATCACGATTTATCAAAGAAAGATTTATATGCTAATTTAAAAGCAATGACAAGGCAATATTTTTATTTAACTCAATTAAATGTTAGTTGTAAAAACAGATATAAAAGATTGATTAATATTTGTTTTCCAGAGTTTGAAGAAATTTTTAAAGGTAGTAGAATCTATGAAGAAACAGCATTAAACTTTATAAAAACATTTCCCCATGCGTATATTGTTAAAGAAAAACGAATTGATGCTTTATATAACAACTTATATAAAACCAATTCAAGACACGATTATTATTACAAAAGACTAGCAAATAAGATTAAAGAGATTTCTCTTAATTCTTATCCAGGAGTAGATAAAGATCATTCAGATGTTAAAAACTTATCGGATATGGCAAGTATTTTACAAGAAAATATTAAGACCATAAATGAGCTAAAAGATAAGATGATTGAAACAGCAAAAGAGTCACCTTATTTTGATATTATTAATTCATTTTATGGCATTGGAGAAGTATTAACAACTGAACTTCTTGGAGAACTTGGAGATATAACTAGATTTGATAATCATAAACAACTAATTGCTTTTTGTGGTTTAGATCCAACAATCATACAATCAGGAAAAAGTATTAATGTTCATAATCTCTAAACGAGGAAATAAATATGCAAGATGGATATTATTTAATATTAGTCAAATGGTAGTTAAATTAGGACACAAATGTCCAAATCATCCAGTATATAATTATTATTTAACAAAAAAAGCAGAAGGCAAACATTATTATGAAAGCCTAACTGCGTGTTCAACAAAAATATTAAGAATGTTATATACAATGTGCAAAAGCAATACAACATTCAAAATAAATTAACAAATTCATTTTATCACATTTATCACTATAATACACGAAAATTTTAAAAAAATGCCTATTTTCGTGATTTTGGTCATGGTATAATATCTATATAAATTTAATATTGACAAACAAAACTTAGATAGTCAATTTAGTATTTGATTATCAAATTTACTTTATATAAATGCTTTAAGAAATGCTAATGTATTTAGTTTATAAAATGATAATTGTAAAAGCTTAATAAATATAGTACAATCATTATATGATTATAAAGGAGGATTAAAATGTTTAAAAATTTAACATATGAACAAAAAGAAGAAAGATTCAATAGTTTGATTGACTATGCAGTAAAAATTAAAAATAAAAGTTTAAAAAATGCATGTGTCTCTATATTAACTGATTATAAAGAAGAGCTATTTTCTAGAGGTGCTGGTCATGATGGAATTGAAAATAAAAAATTTACTAGAACTCATCAATGCTTTGATGGGGGATTATTAGATCATATTTATAATGTTACTACCATTGCATATAATATAGCACTTAATTATGGAGAGAAAGTTGACATTGATTTAGTATTATTTGGTGCAATATTACATGATATTGGAAAGGTGAAAATATTTGACAAATATAATGAAAATAATGAAATAAAATCGAATCTTAATTATTCATATTTATTAGTTGATCATTTATATATTGGAGAAAAAATAGTAGAAGAATATCTTGATAAAGAAAAAATTCCTGAGAAATTTAAATATCAAGCCTTACACATAATTGCAACTCATATGGATACTATGGAAAAACATATGGCAGAAGCTTATATTGTAAGCTATGCAGATTCAATTGATGCAGATATAGAAAATATTATTAGTTACCCAAGAAATGCTTTTAATCCATTAAATAATAAATATTACTACGAAAGTGAGAATCCAACAAAATATGAATAGATATTTTGAATAAATTTACAAATACAAATTGAGGTAAAATTATGAAATCTTTATATAATTTAAAATATGAAATACTTAATCTAAAAAATTTGGATATAGCATTTAAAATTCAAAAAGAAACATGGCCTGATGATCCAGATTATAATAATTTGTATGATAAAGCAACAAATACCAAGGATGATAATTGCTTCTTTTTAGTTTATGATGAAAATACTTTAATTGGAATAACAGGGATAGAGATGTATGATAAATATCCTGATACTGTGTGGCTTGATTGGTTTACTATTTTACCTGAATATAGAAGAAAAGGATATGGAGAAAAAGTATTATTAGATACTATAAATTATTGTAAAAAATTAAACAGATTTTCTTTTTTTAGACTAGATACAACTTATTATAAAGATAGACCTGCATTATTTTTATATGATAAAATAATGCATTTGAGGGAAGATTATACAATTGAAGATACAAAAGATTGTAAGACTAATTTTTTAATTTATACTTATTGTTTAAAAGGAGAATTAAAACCTTGGAATAATAAATTTCTAGGATTAAGAAATTTTTATGATAAATTAAAGTAATAACTTAATTATATTATTAATTTCCATTTAAAAATTACTTTTCTTAGTCGGTAAGACTAATTTTTTTGATATATTGATATAAATTTATATTATTAATAACTTTAATCGAACTAACATATAGTTTTATAGAAAAAGAGGAGAAATCTATGTGTACTAGTATGACTTTTAAAACTAAAGATAATTATTTCGGAAGAACCTTAGATATAGAATATAGTTTTGATGAAAAAATTATTATAACACCTAAAAATTATGAATTTAAATTAAAAAATTATAATGATTTTAAAACCAAATATGCTTTTATAGGTACAGCTACTATTATTGACGGATATCCTTTATATGCAGAAGCTACAAATGAAAAAGGTTTATCGATAGCAGGATTAAATTTTCCTGAAAATGCCTTTTATCATCCTCAAGAAAAAGATAAAATTAATTTAGCAACTTATGAATTAATACCATGGATATTAGGTAATTTCTCATCAGTAGAGGAAGTTGGCTATTATTTAAATGATATAAACATCACAAATGAACCTTTTAACGAGTCTACTCCTGCTAGTCCCTTACATTGGATGCTTTCTGATAAAAATCATTGTTTAGTGTTAGAACCTATGCAACAAAGATTAGAAATTCATTTTAATCCAATAGGAATTTTAACAAATAATCCACCCATATCGTATCATTTAACAAATATCAATAATTATATAAATTTAACACCTGATACCTGTAGTAATCGTTTTTCAACAAAAATAAAATTAGATACATACAGTTTGGGAATGGGAGCGATTGGTTTACCAGGCGATAATTCTTCAACATCTCGTTTTGTAAGATCTGCTTTCAATAAACTAAATTCAGTTTGTGAAAAAGATGAAGAAAGCTCAGTCTCTCAGTTTTTTCATATTTTAGACACAGTAACAATTGTTAAAGGAACAACAATGACAAAAGATAAAAAATGGAATGCAACTACTTATTCATGTTGTATAAATATCGATAAAGGTATTTTTTATTACAAAACCTATAATAATAATCAAATTACTGCTATTAAATTAGATAATTTTAATAAAAATAGTAGTGAATTAACAATTTACGAATTAGAAAATAAACAACAAATAAAATATTTAAATTAGATTTTATTTTACTTTTTTTTAAATTTAAATATAATATATTTAGAAGGAGAAATTTCTATGAATAAATTTCAAGATAATTTTGAACAATTAAAAAGAGAACAAGAAACTTTAAATTCATTATTAGAAAAATATAAAATAGATTATAGAGTTATTAGCAGTATAAAAATCTTCTTTGAAAAAAATAGATCTTATTTTGTAGAAAGAAAAAAAAGTAGAGAAATTTTAAAAAATGATTTAAAAGCACAAAAAAAGTTA
This sequence comes from uncultured Mollicutes bacterium, assembly GCA_947652375.1. Classification (GTDB taxonomy): domain Bacteria; phylum Bacillota_I; class Bacilli_A; order RF39; family UBA660; genus UBA3789. The sequence continues at coordinate 12,256 of CANTCS010000006.1, forward strand.
GTCTCAGAATTAAAGAAAAAGTATGAAAAAGCATCAAAGTTTTCTTTTAATAAAATTATGCCATTTTTTGCAGAAGTAATTAGTATTTATGAAAAAGAGGATTATCAATTTGAAATAATAAAATTAGACGATATAATTATTCAACCTTTACCTATGGAAATGTCCTATCCTACAATTATAAATAATTCGATAGGGGTAATAGCTAAAAGGAGATTTATTAATAAGGCAAAGAGACGATATTTTAAGGATAAATCTAATATTTATCAATTTTTTAGTCATTACTATGAAAAAAATCTTATTTTAAATAAAGAAGAAACAATTGATTTATTAAATAATGAAGAAAATTTAAGGAGTTTATTTGCTTCTTTTCCATATTTAGAGGGAGTTTGTCACGACCTTATTCTAGATAGATTAAATGATTTAAATATTAATGAAAAAGAGCTTTTTAAAAGATACTTAACAAATTTAATGAAAGAAAAAAATCCAAAATATAAGCAGTTTCAAAAGAAAAGTTAAAAAATTTAAAAGTATGCTTTTCTTTTTTTATATTTGTGGTAAAATTTAAATATAACTTAATTGCCCTATAGCCAAGTGGTAAGGCAGTGCGCTCTGACCGCATTATGCGTTAGTTCGAATCTAACTAGGGCAGCCATTAGAAATTATTCCCTTATTTTATAAGGGTTTTTCTTTTAGGATTATGTTTTACCCCTTATTTACCCTTGATTTTTCAAATTATTAAGCAAATTAACTATGTTTTTTTCTTTTCCAGAAACATATGATAATAAGTTTTTTCAACCATTTTATAGTATCCCTAACTCTTCCTACAACACCTATATTAGGATAGACTTAATAAAAATAAGTAATTATGTTCACTTTTCCATCACATTTATTTAAAACTAACAATTTATTTAATTAAAAGCTCATCTAAAAAAATTTTAAAATCAAATTCTCTCATGCTTTATCATATAAAAAAACTAATAAGACAAACTTAACTGTCATTATCAGTTTTTTCTGAATCAATATTTGAATTATTATCATTTGTAGAACCATTGTTTTCACCCGAGCTAGGCGGATCAACTGGATCAGTAGGTGGAACAATTGGATTAGGATTAGGTTTTTCTACCTCTTCTTCTCCTTTATTCGGTTCATCTGTTTTATCATTATCTTGATCATTTTTATCTTGTAAATTATTATCATCTGGAGTATCTTGTTTTATATCCTCTTCTTTTTTAATATTAGAATTAGATGGTTTTTTATAACTTGGCTTATAAGAATAAGATTTACCAATATCTTTTGAAGTAACAGTATGAGTATCTTTAACATCAGCTTCCTCTGAAGCATCTCTTTCTATGTCTAAAGCCTCACCAGCTAAAACTTTTTTTATACAATTTTTTGCTTTTTCAATTGACTGAGTATTAGGAATCATTACATATAAAGGCTGGCTACCACCAGAATAAGTAGGCTTATTAGCATCACTTCCATCTAAAGCAATAGAGCTTATATTAAAAGCACCATTATTATTTAATACATATTTCGCAATTTCTTGAATACTTTCATTAGAAATATTTGATAAAAAAGTCCCCTCTAAAGCTTTTAGTATCTTATTATATTTCAACAAAACCGATGGTTCGGAAGTTTTATTAATTACTGCTCTTAAAAATCTCGATTGGTTGATACCTCTTTGTCTATCTCCCTCAGCAAAATTTTTTCTAGCCCTTACAAATTGTAAAGCCATTTTTCCATCAGTTATATGATTATATCCTTTACTAAAAGTATAACTATTTCCAATTGTTTGATCATAAACAGAAGTTGTAAAATCATAATCACTATAAACATCAAGTGGTAGCATATATTCAACTGCTTTCATAAAAGTAGTAAAATTAAATTTAACAAAATAATCGACTTTAACATCTAATAAATCGCCTAAGCTACTCATAGCTTCATCGCTACCATATAAAGAAATATGTGTTAATTTATCATAAGCTCCTTTACTAGAAATTTTTATATAATAATCTCGAGGAATAGAAATAAGTAAGATTTGCTTTGTCTTAATATTTACAACCATTAACATATTAACATCACTTCTAGATGTTTCACTAACACTATTAGCATAAGAATCTTGACCAGTTACATAAATCGCAAAACTTCCTTTATCTAAATCTATTTTTTTAGAATTTTTAGAATTATCAACTTTAATTTTAAAATTATAAATAACTTTTGAATTTAAATCAAAATCTTCGTTATTAACTTCACTCTCATGAGAAGAATTCTCATCATCACCAACATCAGCATCATCTTCCAAATCATTAAGCTCTAAATAAGAATCCATTAACATAATACCATCAATTTCATTCTCAAGTAATGCATTTTTTAAATCTCCAATTGTACTATATCCGATATATTCTACTGCAATATTTTTATTTAATACTTTTTTTGCACTTTCTCGATATTTATCATCTACATAAAATCCAATAATTTTTTTGTCTAAACTTTCTATTTTTTTATATTTAGATTCCTTTTGGACTATAACTGAATAATTAATATAGGAATCATTTTTAAACATCTTCTTCATTGAAGAAAAAACTTGAATAGCAACTATACTACTAACTAAATAAATAATAGAAAGTAATATAGAAAATCCACAAAGTAGAATTTTTCCTTTCTTTTTCTTACTCCTAAATAAGCAAAAAGTCATTAAAAAATCTAAAAATACTAATAATAAAATAATTGGAATTAAAAATTTTAAACCTATGAAATTACTTTTTATTAATGTAAAAATCATCAAACCACTCATAATATATTGTAATAATAAAATAATGCATGATGATTTATTTAATCTTAATTTTATTTTTTTCTTTTTCTTTTTCAAAAAAAACATCTCCTCATTTACGTTTTTAATTATATAACAAAAAAATTATATAAAAAAGACTTTTATAATTTAATGTTTCTTTTTTTTGTAAAATATTGTATTATAGGAGTAGCTATTTATATGTAAAAAGAGGTGTATTATGACAGAAGAAGAAAGAAAAGAATTAGCTAATCTGTTATTTCCTAATCTAGAGCATGACAGAGATTATTATGAAAAATTATATCCTAAAAGAAATTTAGACAGTAATTGTATGGTTACAAGATATGGTCCCAGTCCAACAGGAAGCGTTCATTTAGGAAATTTATTTAGTGCTTTTTGTGATATGGTCTATGCAAGACAAAGTAATGGTGTTTTTTATTTAAGAATTGAAGATACCGATCAAAAAAGAATGATAGATGGTGGTATTGAAAATATTACTAGTGTCTTACATGGATTTAATATTCTACCTAATGAGGGGTATAGTTTTTCTGGGGAATATGGTCCTTATAAACAAAGTGATAGAACAGAAATATATCAAACTTATATAAAAGATTTAATTATTAAAGGATTAGCTTATCCTTGTTTTATGAGTGAAGAAGAACAAAATACCATCAAAGAAGAACAAGCTATTAACAAAGTTAAAATTGGTATTTATGGACACTATGCTGTAGATAGAGATTTATCATTAACAGAAATTAAAGAAAAACTTGCTAACGGTGAGGAATATGTAATAAGGTTAAAAAGTCCTGGGAACGCTAAAAACATAATTGAATTTATTGATTGTATCAAAGGTAAAATTAAATTTCCTGAACATGATGTTGATACAATATTACTAAAGAAAGATAAAACTCCTACTTATCATTTAGCACATGCTATCGATGATCATTTAATGCATACTACTCATGTTATTCGAGGAGATGAATGGGTATCAAGTTTACCGCTACATTATCAATTATTTCAAATATTAGATTTTAAACCCGTAAAATATGCCCATATTGCTCCGATAACAATTAAAGATCAAGAAACAGGTACAATTAGAAAAATTAGTAAAAGAAAAGATCCTTGGGCAGGTGTTAAGTTTTATGAAGAAGGAGGAATTCCAATTGATGCCCTTCATCTTTACTTAGCAACTATTGCAAATACCAATTTTGAAGAATGGTATTTAAAAAATCAAGATAAAAAAATAGAAGACTTTAATTTTACATTTGAAAAAATGGCAATAGGTGGAACTAGTTTTGATGAAGCTAAATTTAATAATATATGTAAAACATATTTCTCAAGAAAAACAGGCGAAGAAGTTTTTTATGAGACTTTAGAATTTGCCAAGAAATATGATCAAGACTATGCTAACTTATTAGAAGAAAATAAATTAGATATGATTAAGTTTTTAAGTATTGAAAAAGATGGGGAGCGACCTCGTAAAGATATTGCAAAATATAGCGATGTTAAAGAAGAATTTTCTTATGCAATTGATACTTTATTTGAAAAAGAAAATTACTCTAAGTTAGATACTGATAAAAATTATGATACAAATTTAATTTTAGGCTATGTTAATATTTACTTGGACTTAAATGTCACAAATGAAAAATGGTTTAATGATATAAAAGATTTTGCAACTCATAATGGTTATGCAGCAAGTCCAAAAGATTTTAAGAAAAATCCTGATAATTATAAAGGCCATGTGGGAGATATATGTGAAGCCATCAGAGTTATGATAACAGGAAGAAGACAATCTCCAGATTTATTTAGTATTATGAAAATATTAGGTAAAGATAAAATCATAAATCGCATTAATTTTTATAAAAATTTTAATAATTAACATGCTATATAATAACTGAAATTAGATATAATAAATAATTATAAAATAAATATAAGCTATAAAGTGGACTTTCAAAAAAAAGGTCTACTTTTTTAAAACTCTACAAATCAAAAAAGAAAAGAGTTAAACTAGTAAGATTGATTTTAGCCGATATTGATTATTTTTAAAACCTATGTTACAATTTAACAAGAAAAAGAAGGAAGTGGTTTTAGTGGAAGAAATTAATTTAAAAGAATTGTTTGACTATTTTAAAAGTAAAATATTGTGGATCTTTATAACTATTATTTTAGTTGTTGGTATCGGCAATGTTTTAACAACAATATCTAGGATACCAATGTATAGAAGTAGTACAACAATCGTACTAGTTAGTGATAATAAAGGTGATTATAACAGTAATGAAATTCAATTAAATAAAAGTTTAGTTGGAACTTACTCTGAAATAATTAAATCAAGAACGGTTTTGAATGAAGTAATAAGTAATTTAGGTTTAAGTTACTCGGCAGAAGAAATATCTGATAATATAACTGTTACAGCAGTAGAAAATACAGAAATCATTAAAATAACTGTTGCAGACGCTGATAATAAACAAGCAGCTAAAATTGCAAATGAAATAGCAAGTGTTTTTATGACAGAAATTCAAAAATTTTATAAACTAAATAATGTATCTGTTATAGATAAAGCTGAAAGTAATAATAAATCATTTAATGTTAATTATATAAAAGATAATCTAATTTATATCTTAGTAGCAACAGTATTATCTGGTAGTGTGATATTTATTAGATATTATTTTGATACTACAATTAAAACAAGTGAAGAAATTGAGAATAAATTGGGCTTAACTGTATTAGGTGTTGTTCCAATGGTAGAGAGGGATTAGGCTTATGAAAAATAAAGATTTAGTTATTAATAGAAATCCAAAGTCATTATTTGCTGAATCAATAAGAAGTATTCGAACTAATTTAGCATTTTCATCTTTGGATAAAGAAATAAAACTTATAATCAATACTTCTCCAGAGGCAAGTGATGGTAAAAGTTTTGTTACTGCAAACTTAGCAGTTGCTTATGCACAAGAAGGAAAGAAAGTATTACTTATAGATGCCGATTTAAGACGTGGTCGACAACATGAAATATTTGAAATAATGAATGTAACAAGTGGAGGATATTCTAATTTAATGTTAAATTATAAAGAAAATATTCCCTTAGAAAAATATATTTTTCCTACTTTTGATAAAAATATTGATTTACTTCCAACCGGACCAATGCCACCAAACCCTGTGGAATTACTTGCAAGTGAAAATAATAAAATGTTATTAGAAAGATTAAAAAGAAAGTATGATTTAATTATAATGGACTGTGCTCCTGTAATAGGTTTAAGCGATTCTCTCATTTTAGCGACTATGTCTGATATAAATATGTTAACTGTTTCTGCCAAGAAAACTAAAATGGAAAATTTAGAGCGAGCAAAAAAACAATTTGAACAAGCAAATGCTAAAATAAATGGAGTAATTTTAAATAAAGCTCAAATGCAAGGCAATGGCTATTATAGCTATTATTATAATAATGAATACTATGGAGAACAGGTGATTTAGTAATGAAAGATTTACATTCACATATTTTATATGGAATAGATGATGGTTGTAAAACGTTAGATGAGGCTCTTAACTTACTAAAATTATCAAAGAAACGTGGAATAGATGAAATTATTCTAACTCCTCATTATATAGAAAATAGTAAATTTAATTGTAACAATTTTAATAAAAAAACTCTATTTGAAGAATTAAAAAATAAATTACGAGAAGAACAAATTGATATAAAAATATATTTGGGAAACGAAGTTTTCTTTACAGACAATTTTTTAAATTTAATAGCAAATGGTGAAATAGAGACTTTAAATAATAGTAAATATATATTATTTGAGTTTCCTATGGGGCCAATTTATAATAATACTTCAGAAATTATTTCTATGTTGATTAGTCGAGGATATGTTCCCATCCTTGCTCATCCAGAAAGATACTATAGATTTCAAGAACATCCAGAAATAGCCAAGGAGTACTTACGAATGGGCGTCCATTTACAAGGAAACTTTACTAGTTTATTTGGAAAATATGGGAAAACTTCTCTTAAAACTTTAAAATATTTATTAAAAAAACATTACATCAGTTTTTTAGGTAGTGATACACATCATGAAATAAAATATAACGCCAAAAAAGTTAGAAAAAAACTTTTAAAAATTACAAAAGATGTTGATTATGTTAATGATTTACTAGAAAATAATTTTAATAAAGTAATAAATGATGATGAAATTGGAATTTTAAGATAAACATTAAATACAGCTAACTAAGTTACTGTATTTTTATTTTTGCTTTTATTAATCGGAAAATTATAATATAATTATAATAATAAGAGGTGTGTAGTAATGAAAAATCATATAAAATATAGAGTAGTTTTTATCGTAATGTTTATGTTACCTATAACTGTTTACGCAAAATATGACAGTGGAACTTTTTTAGGAATTTTATAGCAGAAGCTTTTTGTAGCATTCATTCATCTGTTTTTTTTTATCTCCTTAGTCCAAAGTTTTAACAAATTCAAATGATGCTAAATAAATATTTTGGAAATTGTTTTTAGCAAGAATTATAATTTTATTGATTTTTAATTTTATTAATCCAACATTAACTCTTTTAATTGATTTTTCTCTTATTTTTGCCGGACCATTTTTTTTAGTTTCCTTGATAGACAAAATAAAAAATGAGTTTTTTAAGGCGGATTTTCAACAGAATAAATCTATCACATCAAGTTCAGATTCTCATAAGAACATTTCACCAATAGATGAAAATTTACCAAGTTCAGTTTCATTCAATACTATTTCGACCGATGAGAAAATATTAAAATGTAGTAAATGTTTAAAAGAATACCCTCATGGTAATAAATATTGTTCTATATGCGGAGCCCTGATAATTCAGCCACTAATTCTCCTACCTTAAAATATGATGCAAATAGTGGACAACCTTTTAATAGAAGTGAATATCCTGCCTATCTTTTTTCTGAGTCTTATGATTGTTTAGATAAATTTTTAAAAGAAAAACTAAGTAATCCAGAGTATCAAAATGCTAGTTTAGCTACAGTAGAAAATAAGAAAAATCTTGTAACATTATATACATTTATTATGACTATTTTTCTTATCATGCATCTTGGGTACATCAAGTTTATAAAGGAGTACTTGAAAAAAAGCAAAGTAGTAAGAGTGGGTATTTTGAGTATAATTTAACTAATATTTTGAAAGAATATTATGCTTTTATATCTAAAGATAAACCTAATAATTTATTTTTTACAACTAATGATTTAAGAGATTATCACTATACAAAACAAAAAAGTAATGCGTATTACCATATAGATACGATTAATTTGCCATTTCAAAATATTAAATTTTTACTATTTAGGAGGTTTAGAAAATGTTAAAGAAACCAGAGACATATAAAGAATTAATACAAAAAATAATATTTTAAAAATTACAGAATTTTATAATGTATCACAAGATTTTATGGATGAAGCCTATAATTTTATAATTAAAGATAGCTCTAATTTAATAGAGTGTTCAACAGATAAAATTCTTTTTAAAGATAAGGATTATAAAATTGTAAAGACTTTTGATGTTACTATGAATGTTGCTAATAAAATAGATGGATTAATAATAAATGATCAAATTGAAATTATTACTCACTATATTCCCTCTAGTGGAAGAGGTGGATATAGCGGTTCAGGATATAGTGGTTCTTCTTCAAACAATAATAATAACAATAATTAGGAGATTTAATGATAACAGAAGTTAAACAAAAAGAAAGATTAAAAAAATACTCAATTAATATTAAAACTAAATATAAATCAAATGATAAAATATTAGAAAGAAATACTGATAATTCAAAGAATGATAATATAATTAATGGTATAAGACTTTCAAAAATTTATTATCAGAAAGGCCAGATTTTAAAAAAAGAAAATATCTTTGATTCAAGAATTCTTTATACGTATGAATTTAGTGATGAAATAATTACTTGTAGAAATTGTGGCATGCAAGGTAGGGCTTCGGAATTTAAGGATGGATGTACTTATTGTCAAACATATTATAATATTGATTATACGAATAAAGAATTTGGAAAAGTTAGGTATAGATAAAATAAAGTTTTTTAATAATTTGAATTATGATTTAAAAAGACTTTGAAAAGTTTAAAGACGATAAATTATTTGTTTCTGTTAATTTAGATATAAGAATAGTAAGTATTTATAAAAATAAAATTAAATCAAAAATTGAAAATAAAACCTATTTGTTGCAAAAGGTAAAAATATATAAAGAAATAAATAGTTCAGTTAATTATCTTAAATGTAATAATTGTGGTGCTAGTGTTAATATTTTAGAGAAAAAATGTTCTTATTGTGGAAGTGAATATAATTATTTACAGGAATGGTATTTAGAGAAAGAATTGTAATTTTTTCTTTTTTTATGGAACTCTCAAACAACAATAATAAATTTACTCTAAAAATGTAAAAATCAAAAAAACTAAAAAAAATGTAGTTTTATCTTGAAAAATTTCAAAAATGTGATATAATATAGCTACGTTATAAAAGGGGTAGTTATTAACGTGTGAGAGGGGTAAGGTTATGAGTAATGAGGTTAGTGTTTTAGTTAACGAAAGTTTAATTATTAATTTACGAAAAACAATGTATTTTTTTATAAAAAGATTATTTGATATTGTATGTGCTTTAATTGGATGCTCATTATTAATTCCATTAGCTTTAATTATTAAACTTTTATATATTTTTACAGGTGATTTTAATAGTATTTTCTTTATTCAAAAAAGAATTGGGCAAAATGGGGAAGAGTTTGATTTTTTTAAATTTAGAACTATGGTTCCTAATGCCGATGAAATATTGTTCGAAAAACTTAGTACTGACGAAAAGCTTGCAAAAGAATATAAAGAAAATAAAAAAATAAAAAATGATCCACGTATTACAAAGGTCGGAAAAATATTAAGAAGAACTTCACTAGATGAATTACCACAACTTATAAATGTTTTAAAAGGTGATATGTCCATGATAGGTAATAGACCTTATATACCAAGAGAAAAAAAGGATATGGGAAAATACTTTGATGAAATAGTTAAGACTCGCCCAGGAATAACAGGATACTGGCAAGTAAGTGGTCGTGAAAATGCATCATTTAAAAAAAGATTAGAATTAGAAAAATATTATTCAAATAATCGAAATTTAGGATTAGATATCAAAATATTTTTCAAAACATTTAAAGCTGTTTTAGGTGGACATGGAGCAGCCGAGTAGTAAACAAAAGTAACATCATATATTTTTTAGTGATGTTACTTTTTGTTTATTATTTTAATTCTATTATCTTTTAAAAAAATTTGTTATAATATTTATAGAAAGTAATAATAATTTAATTTTTCACATTAAGGAGAAATTTTATGATGGAAGAAAAAGAAATGCCTCTACATATTGCTCATATTATAGGAAAATGGGTAGGTGGAGGGGTAGAAGCAGTTGTAATGAATTATTATCGTCATATAGATCATAAGAAAATTCAATTTGATTTTATATGTGATTCTGATTCTACTAATATACCATATGATGAGATAGAAAAGTTAGGTGGAAAAGTTATTTTAATTTCTCCTTACCAACACATTTTTTCATATTTAAAAGAATTAAAAATAGTTTTAAAAGAAGGAAAATACAGTATAATTCATTCTCATATTAATGCTTTGTCTGTTTTTCCTTTATATGCCGCAAAAAGTGTAGGTGTTCCTATTAGAATTGCCCATAGTCATTCTACAACAAATAAAAAGGAATGGAAAAAAAACTTATTAAAACAAATATTAAAACCATTCTCCAAAATTTATGCAACAGATTATATATGTTGCTCAGAACTTGCTGGTAGGTGGTTGTTTGGCGATAAGGCATATGATAAAGGAGAAGTTTATTTATTAAATAATGCGATAGATTTAGAAAAATTTGCTTATGATGAAAATGTTAGAAAAGCAAAAAGAAAAGAGTTAAAAATTTCAGATGATACACTAGTCATTGGACATATCGGAAGATTTGTAGCTCAGAAAAACCATACATTCTTAATTGATATTTTTAATGAATTACATAAACAAAATAAAAATTCATTATTACTTTTGGCAGGACAAGGACCACTTATTGATGAAATAAAAAATAAGGTAAATGATCTTAATTTAACAGAAACAGTTAAGTTTTTAGGCCAAAGAAATGATGCAAATGAATTATATCAGGTATTTGATGTATTTTTATTACCTAGTTTGTATGAAGGTTTACCAGTAGTTGGTGTTGAAGCTCAAGCTGCTGGGTGTCTTTCTATTTTATCAGATGATATGACAAAAGAAACTAAAGTTTTAAATTCTACAAAATTTATATCTTTAAATCAAAATGCATCATTTTGGGCCAATAAAATTTTAAGTAGTCATAAAAAATTTGTTAGAAAAAATAGTTTAAAAGAAATGACAAACAATAATTTTAATATAAAAAAAGAAGCTCAGAAATTAGAAGATAAGTATTTAAATGAGGTGAATTAATGAAAAAAATAACAATTACTAATGCTTATACTTGGAATAATAAAGGTGATGCTGGAATTTTATTAGCAACAATAGATTGCTTAAAAAAAGTCTATAATGATGTTGAGATCAATATTTTATCATTTACTCCAAATTTAGATAAAGAGAAATATTCTAGTGATGTTTCAATAAAAAATGTAGAAAGTAATATTTTGAATCCTCATCCCTATAAGCATACAAAAATAGGAAAAATTATTGCTATTATAAAATTAATCATAAATTTAGTTTTTATTCAAATAGGAATGATTTTTTTTAGAAAAAAAACAGTTTTAAAAAATAAATCTTTAGTTCTTTTAGAAGATTCTGATATTATTGTTGTATGTGGTGGTGGTTTCTTAGGCGGTAAGAAATTAGATAGTCTTATGCACATATACCAAATATATATTAATAGTTTATTTAATAAGCCATTATATGTTATTGGAAATAGTATTGAACCTATGAATAATAAGTTTGTTAAAAGAATGACTGACAGTGTTTTAAAAAAGGTAGATTTTATATTTGCTCGTGAAGAAATTACAGAAGAATATTTATCTTCTATTTTAAATAAAAATAAGCATTGTCAGATTCCAGATATGGCTTTTATGTTAGAAGATTTGCATTTTGAATTTCCATTTCTGGAAACATTGAGAGAAAGATATGATGTATTATTTGGAATAACTGTAAGAGAGTGGAATTTTCCATTATTAACTGATAAAAATAAAGCAATGAATAATTATATTAATGCACTTCAAGAGACTCTTTCTTATTTTATGAAAGAAAAAAATACTTGTTTTATATTTATTCCACAAGTTATAGTTGAACATGGTGATGATGCAGAAATTGCAAAAAAGATAAAGGAACAATTACCTAATGAATTACAAGAAAGATTTATAATTAGACATGATGATTTTTCACCGTACGAAATTAAATCACTAATAAGTCAGCTAGATTATTTTGTAGGAACTAGAATGCATTCTAATATTTTTGCAACTAGTATGAAAGTTCCTACAGTAGCAATTGCATATGAGAAAAAAACAAATGGAATTATGAAAACTTTAAATTTAGAAGATTATATTATTGAAATTAATACAATTACTAGTGAAGAATTGATAGAAAAGATAGAAGTTATGATGAAGAATAATAAAGAGATTAGGAAACATTTAGATAATAGAATTCAAGAAATTCGAAAAGAAATAATTAATAAAACATTGAAAGTTTTAAGTAGGTGATAATATGAAAGCAGCGTTCTTTTTTGATACATTTTTAATAGAAGATAATAAAGATTTTTTTGGATTGACTTTGACTTATGATTTTTTTAAAAATAGATATTTAAAATATTTTGAAAATATAATTGTATCAACTAGAGTAAAATCAAAATATTCAGAAAAAGGAAATATAAGTGGTTATAAAAAAACAAATGGTAGAGGAGTAGAGGTTATTCCTATTAGATCCTATAACAATGTTTTGGATGCCCTAAAAAATAAAAGAAAAATTAAAAAAGAAATTTCAGAAGTTTTAGATAAATGTGATGTCGCTATAATACGATTACCAAGTGCAATTGGTAATATTGCATGTAAACTTTGTAGAAAAAAACATAAAAAATATAAAATAGAAATAGTAGCATGTGCTTGGGATGGATATATTAATCATCATAATAGTTTTGGTAAAATAATTGCTCCAATTATGTATTTTGTTACTAGGCATAATGTAAAAAAATCCGAAGAAGTCTTGTATGTGACTAGTAAATTTCTTCAAAGACGTTATCCAACATTAGGAAATGAAGTAGCTTGTTCAGATGTAGTTTTAGCGAAATACAAAGATGAGGTTTTAAATAATCGTATTAAAAAGATTGAATCAATGAATATGTCTAAAATTAAACTTTGTACTGTTGCTAATGTTGGGTTAAAATATAAAGGACAAGAATTTGTTATAAAGGCACTTTATAATTTAAAATCTAAAGGTAGCAATAATTTTATATATTATCTTATTGGAAATGGAGATAAAACTTATCTAAAAAAATTAATTTCTAAATATAATCTTGAAAAAGAAGTGGTGTTTTTAGGTTCACTTAATCATAATCAAGTCTTTGAAAAATTAGATGAAATTGATATTTATATTCAGCCTAGTTTACAAGAAGGTTTACCACGAGCACTTTTAGAGGCAATGAGTAGAGCTTGTCCTTCTATTGGGTCAAATGCTGGTGGCATTGAAGAATTATTAAATAAAAAATATATTTTTAATAAAAGAGACGTCAAAAAAATTGAAAATATATTATTTAATCTTGATAAAAACAATTTAATAGAAATGGCAAAATTTAGCATAAAAAAAGCTAAAGAATTTGATTTAGAAAAACTTAATAATTTACGTAATAAATTTTATAAAAGATAAAAAGGAGAATGGAAAGATGAAAGCTTACATTATTTGTATAATCATAACATTAATTTTAAATTTTTTTGCTGAAAAATCTTTTAAAAGAAATAATAAAATTTTAGGGCTGTCTTTTTTGGGAATATCTTTATTTACATTATGTTTTATTGCAGGAGTCAGAAATCTAACGGTTGGTACAGATGTTAATGTTTATGTCTCTCGATTAATACATGTTAGTAATAATTCAATAGATATTTTTAATTATTTAAAAAACTCTAACAGTGATTTATTATTTGCATTATTAATTTATTTAGGGAACCTGTCTAAAAGTGCTCATTTCGTATTATTCTTAATTGAATTAGCTGTTGCCTTACCAATTTATATCTATGCTTATAAAACTAAAGAAAAAAATTCTTTATCAATTACAATTTTAATATTTTTCTTAACAATGTATTGTGTCTCATTTAATTTAATGCGACAAAGTATTGCTATTGCAATTTGTATTTTAGCATATTACTATTTTAATAATAAACATAAAAATCAAGCTTATTTTTTAGTAATAATTGCATCACTATTTCATAAAACAGCACTTATAGTTATTGTAGCTTTATTTATTAACTGGATGATAAAGTCTAAAATAAAATATAAATCATTTTTGATGTTTTTAACAATCGTTTGTTTAATTTTTTCAGGTTTATTCATGGATAAAATAGTAATGTTAACTAGTTATTCCAAATATTTAAATTTGTCCAATTTTATGAGAAGTTTTTCATGGGGCTCAATTTTAAAAATAATTTTTTGGATTGTTCTTGGAATTTTAAGTTATAATAAAGGTGTCGATAAAGAACATAAACAAGATACCCTAATTGCTATCATGTTTGCAATTATATCACTAGTTTTAACAATAACATCATTTAAAATTCCTGGAACAGGGAGATTAGGATATTATTTTACTGACTTATTTTATTTTATAATTATTTTTGAAATTCCAAGATCCTTTAAACAAAGAAAGACAATTTTATTTTTTGTAGTTAGTATTCTAGCACTTTTATGGTGGAAAATGACAGCTGTAGAAAATGATATTTCAAGAGTAAATCCTTATAAAAGTGATATTATAAAATTTTTAAATTAAATAACTTGAATAAATTTTTTATTTCAACTTACAACATTAAAAATATAATCAATTTAAGTAAATCTTATAAATAAAAGAATTTGAAATGAATATGAACATAAGATAAAAGATATTTGAAATTAAAAAAGTTAGTAGAAAAAAGAAAACATTAAAATAAAAGAAAGGAATCAATTATTAAATTGATAAATTTAATTTATGAATAATAAAATCCCTAAAACAATTCATTATTGTTGGTTTGGTAAAAATAAAAAAAATAAGTTAATTGAAAAGTGCATTAAATCTTGGAAAAAGTTTTGTCCTGATTATAAAATTATTGAATGGAATGAAGATAATTTTGATATAAATTGCAATAAATATGTTAAACAAGCTTATGAAAATAAAAAATGGGCATTTGTAACAGATTATGTTAGATTATATGCAGTATATAATGAAGGAGGGATTTATTTAGATACAGATGTTGAATTAATAAAAAATTTAGATCATTTATTAAAATATGATGCTTTTTTATCATGTGAGAATGAAACTAATATTAATACTGGAGTAGGTTTTGGTGGATGTAGGCATAATCACATGATAGAATTACTTTTAAAAAGTTACGATAATATTAGTTTTATAAATAGTGAAACAAAAAAAATGGATTTAACTCCTTGCACTAAAAGAAATACTTTAACTATTGAAGAAAAATATGGGAAAATTAAAATTAATAATTTTATCGATAAAAATATTATGATTCTTGGAAAAGAATATTTTAGTCCATTTAATAATTTAACCGGAGAAATGAAAAAAACTAAAAACACTGTAGGAGTCCATTGGTATAGTGGTTCATGGAGATCTAGTAAAATTAATTTTAGAGAAAAACTATTAAGACCAGTAAAAAGAATTATAGGTGTAGAAAGATTTAATAAATTGAAAGGTAAAAAGCGATGAAGAAAGTTTTAATTGTTGGAGAAGTGTATTCAGAAAATTTAGGTGATGGAGTTATTTGTGAAGTAGTAAATAATTTTTTCTCTAAAATGTATGATACAAGATTATTAGATATTTCTGGAAGAGAAAGTTATACAAATTCTAATAATTATGATTTTGATAATAGAAGAGAGAAAATTAGATATAAAAAATATTGTTTAAAGAAATTTTTATATTCTTTGGGATATAAAAATGAGGGAAAGACATTAAGAAAAATTATTAATAAATTTGAAAAACAGTTTATGATTATTGTAGAAGAGTTTAATCCAGATATTATTTTGTTTGCTGGTGGACAAATGTTTATTGATACTTTTATCTATCAAATAGAATATATATGTAATTATTCTTTAAAAAATAATATTAAAGTAATATTTAATTCTTGTGGAATTGGAGAATTACTTTTAAAAGATAAATTATCTTCTATATTAAATAATGAATCTGTTAAATATTTATCATTAAGGGATGGTTTTTCTAAAATAAAGTCACAGTTTCCTAATTTAGAAATAGTAGATAGTTTTGATACTGCAATTTTATCGAATAAAATTTATACTAACGCAATAACAAAAAATAATACTTTAGGAATTGGAGTTATGTTTTCTTCACTTCATTCTGTTAATAAACAGATCGATTTTTGGTTTAAAATGCTTAGCTCTTTACTTAATAATAATTATGATTTTCAAGTTTTTACAAATGGAAGTTGTAAAGATCAAAGTTTTGCTGAATATATTTTAAAAAAATTAAATTTAGATCCTAATAAATATTTATTATCAAGACCTACAAATCCTTTAGAATTAGTTTCAAATATTGTTTCATTTGATTCTATTATTTCCATGAGATTACATTCATTAATCATTGCTTATTCTTATGATATTCCTACAATTGCAATTTCGTGGGATGAAAAAGTAAAAAAATTTTATAAAAAAATTAATAGAGAAGATTTTTGTTATAATCTTTATGATGCTAAATTGTTTAATAGTAAAAAATTAGTAGATAAAATTTCTAAAGAATACGATTACGATAAAAAAGAAAAAATAATAAACTCAATAGAAGAAAATTTAAAAAATATATGTAAAATTATTGATGAAAAGTAAAAAGAAGGTGTTACCATGAAGAATAATTCGAAAGGTAAAGAATTGATTAAAAATACAGCTATTGTTGCAATTGGTAAAATTAGTACTCAATTTATTAGTTTTTTTCTACTACCTTTATATACTGCAATTTTATCAACAAAAGAGTATGGTGTTGTCGATTTATTAAATACTTATGTATTTTTGATAATACCGATAGTTTTTTTGCAAATAGATCAAGCTATATTTCGTTTTTTAATTGATGTTAGAAAAAATGAAGACTATCAAAAGAAATTAATAAGTACAACAATATTTACTGTAATTATTCAATCGTTATTATTTATAATATTATTTTTACTTGGGGCAATTTTTATTAAAAATGAATATAAATATTTTTTAATTATAAATGTTGTTGCTACTATGTTTTCCAATATTTTATTACAAATATCTCGAGGTATTGGAGACAATAAAACTTATTCTATTGGTAGTTTAATTTCGGGTTCTTTTGCTGTTGTTTTTAATGTTTTATTTATAGTTTTTTTACATTTAGGAGCTTATGGAATGTTGTTAGCTACTTTTTTAGCTAATATTTTATGTTCTTGTTATATTTTTTTCAAAAAAGAAATATATAAATTTATTAAAATAAAATATTTTAATTATAAAGATTTAAAAGAAATGTGGAAATATTCTCTCCCACTTGTTCCTAATCAACTTTCTTGGTGGGTTATTAATGCATCTGATCGAACTATAATTACTACTTTTTTAGGAATAACTTTTAATGGTGTTTATTCTGCTGCTAATAAATTTTCTAGTGTATGTATCACATTATTTAATATTTTTAATATAACTTGGTCTGAATCAGCTTCCGTTCATATAAAAGATGAAGATTCTTCTCAGTTTTTTTCAAACATTTTTAATATTTCTATTAAATTATTTACATGTCTTTGTTTAGGAATAATTGCAATTATGCCGTTTGTCTTTAATTTTTTAATTACTGGTAAAGGATATGAAGAAGCCTATTTTCAAATTCCTTTATTAATGATCGCGACTATTTTTAATATTAGTGTGTCATTGATAGGTGCTATTTATGTAGCGTTAAAAAAATCTAATGAAATTGCTAAAACCTCTATTTATTCTGCTATTATAAATATTTTTATTAATTTAATTTTAGTAAAATATCTTGGGTTATATGCTGCATCATTATCTACTTTATTAGCTTATTTTTTAATGTCAGTATATAGATACTTAGATGTACAAAAGTATATTAAAATTAAAATAGATAAGTTATTTGTAAGTGAAGCAGTTTTATTATTAATAATTATTTTAATTTCTTATTATTTAAAAAATAATTTTATTTGTGTTATAATTTTAATATCTACAATTATATTTTCAATTAAAAGTAATTTTAAAACAATATATCAATTTTTGACTATATTAAGAAAGAAAATTTGTAAATAAAGGAGAAATTATATGAAAGAATATTATATTGATTTAGGGTCATCTACTATAAAGGTATATGAGTATAGAAATGAATTGAAGTTAATCGAAGAGTATTCAATTTATTTTAAGAATGATTTTGACAGTGAAAAGGGAATAAGTAGTAATAATTTGGATGAGTTGTGTGATTTTTTTGAAAATCTTAAAAATAAATATGATTTAAAATATGAAAATACTCATATATTTGTAACTGGTATTTTTAGAAATTTATGTTATCAAAAAAGAATGGAAATGGTTAAGTTATTTAATGATAGATTTGATTTGTTTTTTAATATTATTAGTCATGGTATTGAAAATTATTATTTAGCTAAAGCTATGGAAAATGATTATAATGATAAAAAAGTTTTAATTATTAATATGGGTGGTAAGACTACTGAACTTGTTACTTTTGAAGGTAGTAAAATTACTGATACTAAAAATTTAAATATTGGAGTTGCAGATTTACTTAATAATTTTACTAAAGTAAATGAACAAGTTAGTAAAAATACAATTGAAGAGATGGATAAATTTGTAGAAGAGAAACTTTCTGATATTAAATTAGATAAAGATTATGACTGTTGTATTTTTACAGGTGGAGAAGAAAGATTTGAATTATTAACTGGTTTTAATTTAGTTGAAAATACATTGTTTAATGATGGAGTACATAAATATATGCTTTCTTTAGAAGACTATATTAGTGGTACAGAAAAAGTATTTTATGAGATTACTTTAGATGAATTATATAAATTGATGCCAAATAATCCTAAGTGGATGGATGGTGCTAGAAGTGGGGCGATTATTCCTTTAACATTATTTAAAAAAGCAAATGTTAAATGGATTATTCCATCTGATTTAAACTTAATTAATGGTGTAATAAATGATTTAACTAGATAAATTTATTTATTTCTATTTAGACTATTACTAAAATATTTTAGCAATAGTCTTTTTTGCAATCTTTTTATATTATCTTTAATTTTAAAATCTCTTTGAAATATTTTAAACTATTACTTTGAGAATTTTTAACAATTAAATATTTTTTAAATGTGTTTTAAAGTAGCATGATTTTTAATTTTACCTAAAAATAAGACTTTGTTAGTTTTATTATCTTTTATATTAGCATATTTGATTTCATTATTATAATAACTTGTATAGTAGTAAGTTCCAGTATTTAAATTCATAAAATTAGTGTACTGAGTATATTCTGGTTTATTATTTGCCAATACAATTCCTTTTGGTATTGTTACCAATTTCATAATATGAAAACAAGCAAGAATAAAATCTTCTCTCGATTCAGGAATTTCCATAAATTTTTTTGCAAAAGTAATTCTAACAAATCTTGAAGTAGAAGAAAAATCACCTGGAAGACCATAAGCACCAACTCCTTTACTTAAAGACTTTAAAACTAAATTTCCCCACTCCTTAAAATTTGGAGAAGATGGATTTATCATTAAATAATTTCGTAAATTAGTATAATGCCAAGTAAAATCTGGACTATTAGTTAAAATCCCTATAGGATTTCTTAAAATATTTAATCCATTTTTTGTACTTTCTATAACAATACTTTTCCCAGTTTTATCAGTTGCAATCCAATGAAGAGGCATAATTTGATTAGTAACTGGATCAGCAACACCAATAATTTCCAGTAGAGGAGCTATTTCAATTATTTCATCAACATTTTTAAAATTACTTAATAAATAATTTACTACTTCGACACTTGTAATCGCTAATTTATTCGGTGTACGTCTTTTTTGAAATACAGCATAATCTGGAAAATAAAGAGCCGCTACTCCTAATCCCTCTTCATTCATACCATCAGCTGCTAGAAGTCTTCCAATAGGTTGTCCCGTGCAAATAAATGCATATTTAGTAAAAGAATTATTACCCCAGTAATCACTATATTTATAATTTTTTGGAATAATATAGGCTTCTAAATCAAGTTCTCGATTATAATCCATTGTTCTTCCAAAATAGAATTCATTCTGTTTAGATTTTAAAGATATAGCTGTACACATTATTTTATCTCCTTTGTTTATTTTATTCATATAAAAAATATAATTTTTAATTTACTATTTAAATATTCAAATTCCTCATAAAATATTCTCAAGATTAAAAATTTATAGCAAAAAAAATTAAATAAAAGCAAAAAAAAATTTCACTTTTTTGAAAAAAATAGGGGAGCAATTATTACTTTCTAGTAAAATAATTGACATCCTTTTTTTTATTTAATATTATTATTCATGGTTATAATATAGGAGAGAAGTTTATTATGTTAGTAAGTAATTTAAAAAAAGAATTTCTAAAATTTTTAGAATATTTAAAATTGAAATTTATTAATAAAAAAAGTATTATTCCACTAGCTCCCAGAATAGTAAATTCCGAATATATAAACGAATACCTAAAAAGTTTACATGCGGCTGTAAAAAATAAAGATTTATATAATATAGCAGTAACTGGGAATTATGGTACTGGAAAAAGTTCTATTATAAAAACATATCTTAACAAGCTAAAATTAAAAAGAAAGAACTATTTAACCATAAATATTTCTTCATATTTTAAAATAGAAACTGTTGAAGGTAACAATAATATTCTTGAAAAAGAAGAATTAGAAATTGTAGATCGAATAGAATCAGCAATAGTAAGACAAATATTATATATTAACAGTTCTGACGAGATTATAGAAAGTACTTTAAAAAGGGTTACAGGAAAGAAAAAAAGAATTTTAAATTGTTTATCCTTAAATTTTATTTTTTATGGAATATTATTCTATTTGCTATTTTTATTCTATAATAACAATAAAGAAATATTTAAATTTATTTTGCCATATTTCAATTTTTTTGCAAAGTATGAAAACTATGGTGTAATTTTCCTTAATATTATTTTTTCTCTATTTATAATATCAGTAATGTATATTATTTCTTCAATAGTCCCCATAATTTTAAGCGGTCTTAAAACATTAAGAATAAAATTAGGTGCAAATGAAATTAAAATTGGTGAAAATAGTGATGTTACCTTTAATAAAAATTTAGGAGAAATTATTACTTTTTTTTCATATAATAAAGCTTGTAAAATAATAATATTTGAAGATATTGATCGATTTTGTGAAGATATAACATTAAAAGTAATAGAAGACTTAAAAAATTTAAACTATAAAATAAATTGTTCTAATTCAGTATCACAAAAAGTTACATTTATATATTCATTTAAAGAAGATATCTTTAAATGTGTCGAAGATAAAAGTAAATTTTATGATCATGTAGTATCAGTAATGCCAATCTCATCTTTTTATAATTCAAAAGATATTCTTTTAGAACTACTAAAAGAAAAAAATTGCAAAAATATTCCTGACAAAAAACTTATTAATATTGTCACTAATTATATTTTTGATACAAGAACATTAATATCTATCGTTATGGATTTTGAATTATATCAAAGTATTTTAAAAACCATCAATTATAATAAAGTTTTTGCCATTGCAATTTTTAAAAACGTTTATTATAAAGAATATGGAAATATTTTACTAAAAGACAATGAAATTGAAACAAGATTTAAATTATTTGATGAAAAGAAAAAATACTTAATTAGTGTTATTGAAGAAAAAAATATAAAGTTACAAGATACTAAAGAAAAAGTTATGCAAGAAAAAGAAAAAAACAAAAAAGAATTAAAACAACTATTATGGATGAATTCTTACAAAGATCAGGAAACAAATTATTTTACAATTAAAGATAAAATATATAAATATGAAGACTTTATTGATGAAAATTTTGATATTCAATTATTAAAAGAAAATCAATGTTTAGTAAATGGAATTTATGAATTGGATTATAAACATTTTAATAATAAAGAAAACTTTTTTAAAGATTATGAAATGTCAAAAAATAGAAAACTAGATGATATCAATAATATTCTTTTAAAAAATTTAAGAGAAATAGACAAAATTAAGAGAATGAATATAAAAGAATTATATAATAAATATTTAAATGGTGTAGAAAAAGATTTATTAGATGAATTAATCTATAATAAATATATTGAAATTGATTACTTAGATTATATTACTGCACCATCTGCTTCTGGAATGACTGGAAGTGACAATAAATTTATTTTTGATGTTAAACATGAAACAATTTCTTATCTTACTAAAATATCAAGTTATCAATTAGTAATAGAACAAATTGAAGATTATTTTGACTCCATCCATGTTTTAAATATATATTTAGTTGAATTTTTAATAAATAACTTAGATAAATATTATAATTATTATCATAAAATAGTTGAACAATATAAAATGATTGAAAGAGCTCATATTGATTTTTTACATATCCTTGTAGAAAATAATATCGAAGTATTCTATCAATTTATTAATTCTATAAAGAATCAAAAAATAGATATTTGGAATAATATAAATCAAATAAATTCATCTTCTTTTATAAAAAAAAAAGTTTTCGAAGCTATTCTTAAAACTAGAAGTATATGTAATTGTATGAAAAAATACTCTCAAAAAAGTTTTAATATTTTTGCCAATAATTACTTTAATAATACTCTAAATACAAATTTAGATTTACTTTTAAAAAATGAAATCGCAAGAAAAAATATAACTACTTATATAGGTTATAATTTAAGAGTAAAATATTTAGGTGATTTTAATGAAGTAAGTAAAAAATATTTAATAGACAAAGGATTATATGAATATAATGATTCCAATATTAAAGAAATTTTAAAATTTATCCCCAATGATTTAAATAACACAACCATATCAAGAAGCGAAATAGGGAAAGTATTCTTATATCATATTGAAAAGAATTTTAAAAACTTTTATGAAGAATTCTATAAAAATAAAGATATAACGATAAACAATAACAAATTAATTAAAAATATTTTAAAGCAAAAATTATCTCAAGAGATAAAAAAAGAAATTTATCATCGAGAAAAATTCCAATTAGCAGCAACAGAAATTGACAATTATTTAGTAACAGACACTTTAAAATATAATCATTTTTTTATAACTTGGAAAGAAATTCTTAAATTTAATAATACTAAAAGACAAGACTTGCTGATAGAAATACTCATCAAAAATAGATATGAACTTTTTTCCCAAGACATTATTAAAAATAATTTAGAAATTTTAAAACAAAACATAAATATTATAAAATTATTAGTTATCGAATTATTAAAAAGAAGTTATTTAGAAGAAGTAGAGCTACTTATAAAAAATATCGAAATTGATATTAAAATTACAGCTATATGTAAACTTAGAGATTCTGCTATTATCTTATTATTTAAATATAATTTACTTAAGTATTCAAAAATTACTTTAAATAGAATAGCTAAAATTGATAAAAATATGATTATTAATTTTATCGGAAACTGGTATAAAGAAATAAAATCTGCCAGAGTTGTTTATAAATCAATTATAGGAAACTCATTATATGAAGAAATGTTTTTTAAATGTAGAGATATTGAATTAATTGAAAAAATAAAGATTATTTTAGATAATTATGAAGATGAAGTCGATTTTAAGAAAAAACTTTATTTATTATTAATACCTGAAAAATTTTACTGTATTCCAACTTCTAGTAAGCTATTAAAAAAAGTCTTTTTTGATAAATCAAAAAAATATTTTATTCTACATGAAGTAACTGATAAACATATTAGATTTAGCATAAAAAAACATTCATAATATTCATAAAAATTTGAAAAAATAGTGTATAATAAAATTGAATGAGAAAGTTGTATCGAAATCATAAGATATATTTAAACTTGTTAATAATTTTCAAGGAGTATTAAGAATGAATGAAATAAAATGTCCAAATTGTAAAACTGTTTTTCAAATTAATGAAACAGATTACAGTAAAATAGTTAAGCAAATAAGAGATAAAGAATTTGAAAATGAACTTCAGTTTCGTGAAATACAATATAAAGAAAGTAAAGAAGCAGCAATTAAAGTAACAAGAGCAGAATTAGAAAAAGAACTTGCTACTAAATTAAATGAAAAAGATCTAAAAATAAATAATTTAAAAAGTGATTTAGAAAAAATAGAGAAAGAAACTGCAAATGACTTAGAAAAAAAGTATAAAGAAGAGCTAAATAAAAATAAAATTGAGATAGTAAATTTAAAAAATAATATAAATTCATTATCAAAAGAAAAAGAACTCTCTCTTAAAAATCTTCAAAATGAATATGAAAAAAATGCAATAAAAAAATTAAATGAAAAAGATAATGAAATTGTAAAGTTACAAAATGAAATAAAAAATATTGCAGAAAAAACTAAAAATGAGTTAGAAAAAAACTTTTCCACCCAATTAAATGAGAGTAAAAATGAAGTAAATGATTTAAAAAATAAAATTAAATTATTAGATAGCGAAAATGCTCTTGCTTTAAAAAATGCTCTTGTAGAAAAAGAAAACGAAATATTTTCTTTAACTACTAAAATAGAATCAAGTAAAAATGAATTTTTACTAAAAGAAAAAAGCATAAAAGATTCTTATGAAGAAAAATTAAAAAGTAAAGATGAGCAAATTGCTTACTATAAAGATTTTAAAGCTCGCCAATCAACAAAAATGATCGGTGAGTCTTTAGAACAACATTGTAACGTTGAATTTAATCGAATTAGACCTCTATTTAATAATGCTTACTTTGAAAAAGACAATAATTGTAAAAGTGGTTCAAAAGGAGATTTTATTTTTAGAGATTTTGATGAAGATGGAATCGAAATAACATCAATTATGTTTGAGATGAAAAATGAAGCAGATGAAACAGCATCAAAACATAAAAACGAAGATTTTTTCAAAGAACTTGATAAAGATAGGAAAGAAAAAAACTGTGAATATGCAGTATTAGTCTCTCTTTTAGAAATAGACAATGAATTTTATAATACAGGAATAGTAGATGTTTCTCATCGTTATCCTAAAATGTATGTAATTAGACCTCAATTTTTTATACCCTTGATAACTTTAATACGTAATCTTGCTCTTAATTCTTTAAAATATAAAAAAGAATTAAAAATATTAGAAAATCAAAATATTGATATTGCTCATTTTGAAGAAAAAATGACATCATTTAAAGATGCATTTGGTCGAAATTATCGTCTTGCTAGTGAAAAGTTTAAAAAAGCCATCGACGAAATTGATAAAACAATAGATCATTTACAAAAAACTAAAGATGCTCTTTTATCAAGTGAAAATAATTTAAGGCTTGCAAATAATAAAGCTGAAGATTTGACAATAAAAAAATTGACAAGTAATAGTCCAAGTATTGCTTTGATGTTTGAAGAACTAAGTAATCAAGAAGTGTCATAAAAAATTTTATAAGAAAAGGAATTAAAAAAATGGAGTTAGAAAATTTTATTTTAGAAGAATATGATCAAACCAATCCCTATCATAAAACAGTTATTGTTGAAATAAACAATGATAAATTTGGTGCTATTTATTTAGGCGATTTAGAATATCAAATAGAAAATATAAAAAGAAGAAAAGAAACAAAATTTGATTTAGCAAATAAAGCCTATATTGCTTTTTACAATTCTCTACCTATCGGTTATATCTCGATAACTCATAAAGAAGATTATGAAATTAGTTATGGAATTTGTCCAAAATTTCAGGGGTACCATTTAGGAGCTTTATTATTACAAGAATTTAGTGAAAAAGTATTTGAAGAATTTACAAAAATTGAAGAATTATCATTAATGATAAATAACACAAATACTAGTAGTAAAAAAACTGCTACTTTAGCAGGTTATGACAAGGTAAATTCTACTAAATATATTCAAACTAGAAAATAGTTTTATTTATTAATATTTTGTTACAAATTCTTTTATTGTTCTTGTTATTCTTTTATGATATAATCTGTATTGAAGAGGTGGCTATATGAAATCAAGCGAAAATAAGAAGAAATCTTTTAAAATGAGATTAAAGCATAAAGCATTAAGAAAAAGAAACATTTTTAGTATTTTAGGATTTGTTTTAACAATAGCATTAATTATATATATTTTTATGATGGATATTCTTCCATTTAAACTAAGCCTTATATTGTCAGGAATGATCCTAATTATTAATTTAATTGGAATACTTTTAATAAATGTTCATAAAAAAATAGTTTTAAAAATAATTGGTGGGTTAATTTTATTTTTTTCAATAGTAAGTAGTGTAATCGGTATTTTTTATTTAAATACTACAAATAAATTTATTAATCAATCTTTTGTAAGTAAAGATTTATATACTAAAAATACCTATTATGTTGTTGCTAAAAAAAGTAAGAATTTAACCGAAGCTGATATCAGTGGTGTTATTGCAACATATAAAGAAACCGCTAATCTTTCCAAAGCATTAGAAAAATTAAATGCTAAACACACTGTAAAAGAACAACAGTACGAAGATTTAGGAGCAATGTTCATATCTTTAAATAACGATTTCAATAATTTTATGTTTATTGAAAAAGCATCTTACGAAATAGTCTTTTCAATTGATCCAACTTTAAGTAAAGATGATTATCAAATTCTTTATGAATTAGATGTTTTTACAAAGAAAAAAGCTAGTAAAAGTACTAATTCTAATAAATTTAATATTTTTATTGGTGGAACTGATTTTGCTGGATTAATGGATTTTAATATGATCATTTCAGTAAATATGGATACGCATAAAGTTTTATTAACATCAATTCCAAGAGATTATTATATTGAAGTACCTGGAAAAGATGGACGTAAAGATAAATTAAGTTTTATGAATGCCTATGGTCCTAATGTAAATAAAGAGGCATTAGAAAAATTATTTAATATTACTATTGATTATAGTGTTACGATTAATACTACAAGTTTAATTACAGTAGTTGATTATTTAGGTGGTATAGAGTTTTGTAGTGATTATGAATTTACAACAACTCATGCTTTAGTAAAAGATACTTACGTTGATGTCGGGAAAAAACTTCATATTATTAAAGGTTGTCAACATCTAGACGGTATAGAAACGCTTACTGTTGCTCGAGAAAGAAATGCTTTTGCAAAACGTGATAGAGTAAGACAAGAAAATTGTCAAAAAATATTATTAGCAATTTTTAAAGAAATGATTAGTACAAACACTATTCTTCATTATAACGAAACATTGAATACTTTGGGTTCATTGTATGAGACAGATATTCCAAAAATTGTTATAACTAATTTTGCTAAAGATATTTTAAATAATGGTAATAAATGGCAGTTTAGTACTCAATCAGTAGATGGAGTAGATGACCATGATAAAGTTCATTTATCAAATATGATTGATTGGGTTATGTATCCAATTAATGAAACAGTTAATAAGGCTAGTGACCAGATAAAAGAGATCTTAAAATAACAAAAAGGTGATAATATGAAATGCAAATACAAAATTTTTATTATTCTTTTATTTCTCTTAGCTTGGGGAGCATTAATTTTTTATGCATCCCATAAAACAAGTAGTGAAAGTAATATGACAAGTAAAAATATAATAAAAACAAGTTTAAAGATTGCTATAGGAGTAACTAATAAATTTCATATAACAAAAATTAAACCTACAGAAAGTAATATAAATCAAATTGTAGAGGAGCTAAATTATCCTGTACGAAAACTAGCTCATGCTATGGAATATTTTATTTTAGCAATTATTTCCTATTTCCTTTTAAAAAAATTAGGTTTAAACAAAGTATTATGTCTTATAATATCTCTCATCTTTTGTTTTTGTTTTTCGCTAAGCGATGAATATCATCAAACATTTATTGCTCAAAGAACAGGGCAGTTTACTGATTGTTTGATTGATACTTTAGGAGCAACCATTGGAACCTGTCTTACTTTTTTAATATCGAAAAATAATAATACTTATACTAATTCTAAATAGATTTTATATATTCTAAAATATTTTCTAATTTTTATGTTAATTTTAAAAAAAGTAACAATTCAAAATAATCATAATTAATTTATGAGTCGCAAAATAATTTTAAGCACAAAGGGCCTTTTTAACTTTGTGTTTTCTTTATAAATAAAAGAACATGTAAAAAAGAGTAAAGTTACATTGAAAAATAATATATCTTTGTTTATAATTATCTATAGTGAAATATTAGGAGTGATAAAATATGGCAAGTAAATATGATGCTACATCGATAAAAATACTAGAAGGATTAGAAGCTGTTCGTAAAAGACCTGGTATGTATATTGGCTCAACTGATAAAAGGGGGCTTCACCATCTTATATGGGAAATTGTAGATAATTCAGTAGATGAAGCAATCAATGGATACGGTGACTATATTAAAATCATTCTTCATAAAGATAAATCAGTAAGTATTGAAGACCATGGACGTGGTGTTCCAACAGGAATGCATGAATCTGGAAAGTCAACTCCGGAAGTTATTTTTACAGTTCTTCATGCTGGAGGTAAATTTGAAAGTGATGGCTATAAAGTTTCTGGAGGACTTCATGGAGTAGGTTCTTCTGTTGTTAACGCATTATCTAAATGGATGGAAGTGACAATTAAACGTGATAAAGAAGAAAGCTACATTCGTTTTGAAAATGGAGGACATGTTGTTCAACCTCTAAAAAAAATAGGTACTACAAATAAGACAGGAACAATAGTACGTTTTATGCCTGATGATTCTATTTTTTCCACAATTAATTTTTCTTATACAACAGTTTGTGAAAGAATGCAGGAGAGTGCTTTTTTACTTAAGGGTATCACAATAGAAGTAGTAGATGAGGAAGATTTAAGAGAAGCTAAATTTCATTATGAAAGAGGAATTGAAGAATTTGTTGAAGATTTAAATAAAGGTAAAAATACTCTTCATAAGGTGTTATCAATAGAAGGTGTAAAAGATAAGATTGAAGTAGAAGTTTCTATGCAGTATACTGATACATATAATGAAAATATTGTAAGCTTTGTAAATAACGTTAAAACAATAGATGGTGGTTCTCATGAGTCTGGTTTTAAAACAGCTTTAACAAGAGTATTTAATGATTATGCTAAAACGAATGGTTTTGTAAAGGGAAAAGATAAGGCTTTTGAAGGCAGTGACGTTCGTGAAGGGTTAACTGCTGTTTTAAGTTTGAAAATTCCTGAGGGAATATTACAATTTGAAGGACAAACTAAAGGAAAACTTGGTACTCCTCAAGCAAAGTCAGCAGTTGAGAGTGTAGTTACTGAGAGAATTCGTGTTTTTTTAGAAGAAAATAAAGTAATTGCAACAGAAATATTAAATAAAAGTTTACGTAGTAAAATTGCAAGAGAAGCCGCAAGAAAAGCAAGGGAGGATGCTAGAAAAGGTACTAGTAAAAAGAGGGAAGAACGTTCTTTATCAGGTAAACTTGCTCCAGCTGGAAGTAAAGATAAAGATAAAAAAGAGTTGTTTTTAGTCGAGGGTGATTCAGCAGGAGGTTCTGCTAAACAAGGAAGAGATAGAAAATATCAAGCAATTCTTCCATTACGTGGTAAAGTATTAAATACTGAAAAGACAAAAGAAGAAGATATTTTAAGAAACGAAGAAATTAATACGATGATTTATACGATTGGGGCAGGATATGGATCAAACTTTGATATAAAAGATTGTGAATACTCTAAAGTTATTATCATGAGCGATGCTGATGAAGATGGAGGACATATTCAATGTTTATTATTAACTTTTTTCTATCGTTATATGAAACCTTTAATAGAAGATGGTAGACTTTTTGTTGCACTACCACCACTTTTTAAAATTCAAAGTGGTAAGAATATAGATTATGCTTATACAGTAGATGAAATGAAAGAAAAGACTAAAGGAAAAAAATGTGATATTCAAAGATATAAAGGACTTGGTGAAATGAATGCCGATCAACTTTGTGAGACTACCATGAAACCAGGAAGTAGAACTTTAATCAGAGTTAATATAGAAGATGCTCAACTGGCTGAAAAACGTGTTTCTGTTTTGATGGGAGATGAAGTTGCTCCAAGAAAAGAATGGATCGATGAAAATGTTGAGTTTACTTTAGAAGATAATTATGAGATATAGGAGAAAAAATGAAAGATAATACATATATAATTCCCGCGATTGATTTTTATTTTGGGATACCAAATAATAATACAATAAGTGATATTATTTTAGAATTGAAATATGAAAAAGTAAAACTTGTTCCCTTTGAAAATGTTGACGGATTACTTATAGAAGATTTAGAACCTTACCTTTCAGAAAAGGGTTTTATAATAGTCGCAATTAATAAACTTAACTTTTATAAAGATGAAAATAAACAAGTAAGTAATAACATTCTTAATATAGTTGTTTTTAATAAAGAAGAATTTGATTCTCTTAAAGACAAAACAATTGATAAGATTGTAGAAGAAAAATATGAATCAATTTATAAAAAAGTTCCATTGAGAACTCGTCGTATTTTTAATAGTTTTTTTGAAAAATATCAAGATGGCGATTATAATAAGACAAAAGAAAGAGTTAAAAAACTAACAGAAAATAATAGAAAGTAGTGGTAAAATGCCAAGAAAGAAAACTGAAACAGAAGAGGTAATTGAAAAGATTTTTGATTATACTTTAGAAGATATAATGGGTGAGAGATTTGGTAGTTATTCAAAATATATAATTCAAGATCGTGCTATACCTGATGCTAGGGATGGTTTAAAACCAGTTCAAAGACGTATTTTGTACTCAATGCATAAAGAAAAAAACACATATGATAAGGGTTATCGAAAGAGTGCTAAAACAGTTGGAGATGTTATAGGTAATTATCATCCTCATGGTGATACATCTATATATGATGCAATGGTTAGAATGAGTCAGCATTGGAAAACTAGACTTCCATATATTGATATGCATGGAAATAACGGATCTATTGATGGCGATAGTCCCGCTGCTTATCGTTATACTGAAGCAAGACTTTCTAAAATTAGTAATGAAATGCTTCGTGATATTGATAAAGATACAATTGAGTTTGCCCCAAACTTTGATGATACTACAGTAGAACCAACTGTTTTACCTGCACGTTTTCCAGCTCTTTTAGTATATGGTTCGCAAGGAATATCAGCAGGATATGCGACTAATATTCCACCTCATAATTTAACTGAGATAATTGAGGCAACAATTCACAGAATAGATAATCCTAATTGTGGTTTAGATACTTTGATGAAATATGTTAAAGGACCTGATTTCCCAACAGGTGGTATTGTTGAAGGGTTAAATGGTATAAAGGATGCTTATACTACTGGACGTGGTAGAATAATAATTAAAAGTCGATATACTATTGAAAAAGAAAAATCATCTTTACAAATTGTTATTACAGAAATTCCTTTTGAAGTTAATAAAGCTTTAATGGTTAAAAAAATTGATGATATTAGACTAGATAAAAAAATTGAAGGAATAGTTGAAGTTAGAGATGAGTCTGCAGCTGATGTTAGAATTGTAATTGAATTAAAGAAAAATGCTAATGTTGACTTGATTATTAATTATTTACTTAAAAATACTGATATGCAGATAAGTTATAATTTTAATGTTGTTTCTATTGTTAATCGACGTCCAAAATTACTTGGTTTAAAAGAAGCATTAGATGCTTTTATTAATCATCAAAAAGAAGTAGTAAAAAGAAGGACTGAGTTTGATTTAGCTCATGCTAAAGCTAGATTTCATATAGTAGAAGGGTTAATTAAATGTATATCAATTTTAGATGAAGTTATAAAAACTATACGAGAGAGTAAAAATAAAAGCGATGCAAAAGAAAATTTAATTAAAAAATATGCGTTTAGTGAAGCTCAAGCAGAAGCTATTGTTACATTACAACTATATCGTTTAACTAATACTGATGTTGTTGCACTTGAAGAAGAAAAAGCTGGGCTTGAAAAAATTATTAATGGTTTAACAGCAATCCTTGGAAGTGAAGATGTTTTAAAATCTGTTATGAAAAAAGATTTACGTTCTGTTAGAGATAGTTATCCAACACCTCGACTTACTGACATTAAAGAAGAAATAACAGAAATAAAAATTGATGAGACGGCAATGATACCTAAGGAAGATGTTGTTGTAATGGTTACCAAAGATGGCTACATTAAAAGAACTTCATTTAGGAGTTATACATCTTCTAATCCTGAAGATATAACGCTAAAAGAAAATGATTATATGATTGGCTTATATGAGATGAATACAACTGATACAATTTTAGTGTTTACATCAGGAGGAAATTACTTACATATTCCAGTTCATATAATACCAGATTTAAAATGGAAAGATATGCCAAAACATGTAAGTAATGTAATTGAACTTCCCCCAGAAGATTTAATTATAGGAGCTATTCCTGCATATGATTTTACTAGTAACAAAAATATTATTATTACTTCTAAAAATGGTATGATAAAAAGAAGTAAACTAAAAGATTTTAAATTACAAAGATATAATAAAGCATCTAGTTGTATGAAACTTAAGGATGATGATCAGGTAATAAGTGCGATGGTTGAAAATTATGAGGCTGTATTTTTAACAACAAATACAGGATATGGTCTATGCTTTAAAACTGAAGAAATCCCATTAGTTGGTATAAAAGCAGCTGGTGTTAAAGCAATAAAATTAAAAGATGATTATCTTGTTTCTATAAATAATTTTTCTTATAATATTCATGAATATATATCAATTATTACAACAAAAGGAACAGGTAAGAGAGTTAGACTAGGAGAATTTGAACTATCAACACGTACAAGAAGAGGTATTCAAGTTTTACGAGAAGTAAAATCAAATCCATATATAATTTTAAAAACGTTTATTGAAGATCCTAAAAATTATATAGGTATTAAAAATACCGAAATTAAAAGCATTAAATTAACCGAGCTTCCAATTGCAGATAGATATTCAACTGGAACTCAAATAGTAAAACATGAAATAAATGATGCTTTTCAAATTGTTACTTTAGTAAGAACTAATAAAGAACAACTTAAATCAGAAGAAAAAGCAAATTATGATGAACCTAAGATAATTAAAGTAATTGAAAACCCATCAAAAAAAGATAAAATATCACTACAAGAAATTGATGATAGATTGATGACAATAGATGATTTTATAAAATAGAAGTAAAATACTTCTTTTTTTATTTTAGAAACATATAATTTATTGGTGATAATATGTCAAAGGATACATTTAAATCGTTTGCAAGACTGCATCCAGAACTTGCAACTACCGTATTAGACGGAAAAGCTTCATGGCAACAACTTTATGAATTATTTGAAATATATGGTGAGAAAAACTCTATATGGAATAATTATATTCAAACAACATCAGCAATAAATAATGCTTCACAAACAGCAACTTCTTCGGTAAGAGATGTTGTAAATACTTTTAAAAATTTAGATATGGAATCAGTGCAAAAAGGAATAACTAATATTCAAAAAACAATTGGACTTCTACAAGATATTGGACTTGGCTCAAAAACTCCTACTCCAAAAACTTACGAACCACGCCCTTTGTATAAGCATTTTGAGGATTAATGCAAATTAATACTATCAAAACAATAAAAACTAGTCCAATTATTTATAATTATCTAAGAGATGATTCAATTCATTATAAGTATCTTATTAGAGATCCAAGCCATTTAAAACAAATCGAAAATTTAGCAAAAGAAAAATATAAACTAAGAAGTGTTGATAAAATTGAAAAATTAAAAAATAATATTGACTTATTAAAAACATTTATGGATGTATTAAATTAAAAAAATATGTTAAAATTAATTTATGAATAATTTAATAGAAAAAGTATATACTCTAAAAAATATTTTAAATTCGCAGGAAGAAATAAAAAAAATCCGAAGTCTTAATAAAGAAATACAGTTAGATAAAAAATTAATATCACAAATCAATAATTTTAAGACTTCCCAAGATGAAAATATCAAAAAACAAATAACTTCCAATGAACTTTTTAAAGAATATAAAAATCTGGAAACTGAGATTAATTTAATAATACTCGGAATAAATCAAAAATTAAAGGAAATAACAAACAAAGGTAAGTGTAATTTATGAAAATCATTAGTGGAAAATATAAAGGCCGAAAATTAGAAGGGCATAATATTGTAGGGACCAGACCTACTATGGACCGAGTAAAAGAAAGTCTTTTTGGAATAATTCAAAATCATCTTGAAGATAGTACTGTTTTAGATTTATTCTCTGGAAGTGGGAATTTAGGAATTGAAGCTTTAAGCGAAGGAGCAACAGAAGCATTCTTAGTTGATAATAATCTAAAAGCTATTAATTCAATTAAAAATAATATAAAAAATATTAAAATTTCATCAGCAAATGTACTAAATATGGATTACAAAAAAGCTTTAAAATATTTTTTTGAAGAAAAAATAATATTTGATTTAATCTTTTTAGATCCTCCATATCAAACAAATTATCTTGAGAACAGTCTTCAATTAATTGATGATTATAATCTTTTGAATAATGATGGTATTATAATATGTGAAAGTAATAATATTGATAAAATTGTTTATAGAAATAATTTTACTGCCATAAAAAATAAAAAATACGGCGATAAATATATAGTTATACTAAAGAAAATATGATAAAATGATTATAGAATAGATGGTGTGATATGAATAAATTGAATAAAAAAGGATTTGCAATTTCAACAGTAATTTATGGGCTTTCTATAATGGGAATATTAATTGTAACAATTTTAATGGGAACTATGTCTACAACAAGAAAAAATACTAAAGATATTTCTAAAGCCATAGAAGCTGAATTAAACAGATTTAGTAAAACTAATACAACTTTTAAAGCAGGTAGTGAGGCAGCACCAATATCTCAAGAATATATTGTTCCCGAAGGACAAAGTGGTTACTATAGGATAGAGCTATGGGGAGCTCAAGGAGGAACTAATGGTGGCTTAGGTGCATATACATCAGGAATAATAAAATTATTAGAAAATACCAAAATTTATTTTTACATAGGAAAAAAAGGAGATGCTAATAAAGGCGGTGGCTCCACAGATGTTAGAATAAACAAAGGCGGATATGGTAATTCTACATCTTATAGTAGTAGAATTATGGTTGCTGCTGGAGGAGGAGTAACAAAAGATGCTGATGGAGGAACATTCTATGGTTATTCGCCAGATATGAAATCATTAGGAGGAGTTATAGATATTGATGTAGAAAATGATTATAACGGAAGTTATAATCTAAAAGATAATAGCAATTTAGTAGGCTTCAAAACCACTTATAAAAATAGTGAATTAAAATATGCTAAGACCGGTTCAAGACCAACTGGAAGCAATGGCGGAGGTGGAGGATATAACTCTAGTAATAATTCAAACATTGGCGGAACATCTTATATTTCAGGTTATGCAGGGCAAGATACAAACCAGTATGGCTATTTCTTAGATGGTCAAATGTTTTCAGGAGCCAATAAAGGTGATGGGAAAGCTCATATTGAAAAAGTCGCAGACATAACAGAAGAAAATTCTAATTTAAAAAGAAAAAATACAAAATTAGACGACGTTATTCTTATAAAAGATTGCTTATCCCAAGAAAATGAAAATATCACTGAAAATACATGGACTGCATTCTCTATCAAAGTAGCTGGTCAAGATGTTTCTTATTCTTCATACAAGGTAGATGAACAAGGTTTTGTTTGTAAAGAATATAAATTAACTACCTCGACAAATATTGATGAACTAGCAGTATGGCATCAAGCAGGAATTGACTATTTAAATCATGTAATAAAAGTAAAACATTCTAACGAAGGATGGGATTATTTAAAAAAACCAGTCGAAGAAACAAAATTATCAGAAACAGAAACAGTCAAGGGATATAGAATATCCGCCTACCAACCAGATTATTTAACTGATATTCCAGATAGTGGAAGTTATTATATTATTCCGATTCTTTCGGAAAATAAATGTTTAACTGTTTCTGATAAGGAGATAAATAATAATTTCCCAGTTCTTTTAGAACCATTTAACGGTTCTAAAAGACAAATATGGTCTATTAATAAAATAGATGAAAAATTAAAAGATAATAATAGTTCAATACCTAGAGAATTTATAATAGAAGAATCAGCCAGTCATAAAGCATTAAGCGTCAAAGAACAAGAAAATATTATTGGAAATAATATAATTACCTCTCAATTTAATCAAATATCTAGAATTGATAGTTCTATTTGGCAAGCAAAACCTGTTGGAAATGGTACTTATGTAATTTTTACTTCGAATAATTCAGTTTCCGAAATAAATCCATATTTTGGAAGTCATTTAGTTTATAATTCTAGTAATAATAATATTATTATAGGTAAAAATAATTTTGATACAACTCGTGTGAAATTGATAGCACTAAATTATTAGTAGTAATTTTTATTACTAATTTTTTATTTTTAGCACAAACTATTGACAAGTGCTAAGAAAAAGAATAAACTATTATTAGCACTTATATAAAAATAGTGCTAGGAGGTTGATGTTGTTATGTTGACTGAAAGACAAGAAAAAATTTTAAAACTAATAGTAGAAAGATATGTGAAAGACCCAATTCCAGTAGGTTCAAAAGTAATTTCGAAGTTAATCAATTGCTCACCAGCTACTGTTCGAAATGAGATGGGTGAACTTGAAAAGTTTGGACTATTAGAAAAAACACATACTTCTTCAGGAAGAGTTCCATCAGAAGCAGGTTATCGTTATTATGTTGATAATTTAATGGAACTTAAAAAAATGAATGCTGAAGATATGTTAAAATTACAAAGAGTCTTTAAAAATCAGCAACTTGCTCTATCTGATGTAATAACAAAGTCTTTGCAAGTTATATCGGATATGATGAATTATACAACGATTGTACTTGGTAGTACATCTCATGAGAATCTTCTAAAATTAATAGAAGTAGTTCCGATTGATGAAGTTAGTATGACAGTTATAATTGTTACTGATAAAGGTCATGTAGAACATAAAAATATAAAACTACATGATGTACCATTAGAAGAAGTAAAGAAAATGGTAGGTCTAATAAATAACTTAATCTCAGGTACTCCAATTGATGAAGTAAGTAAAAAATTAGAGTATGAAATAAAACCTATTATAGGAAACTATGTAAGACAACATGAACAATTATATAATGCTTTCTATCATGTATTTACTGATTTTACTAATCAAGAAATAAACATTATGGGAAGAAATAAAATGTTGGAACAACCAGAATTCTCCTCAAATATTGATAAAATTAAAACTGTATTTAATAAATTAGAAGATCATGAGATTTTAACTAATATCGTTGAAGATAATGATAATAATATTAAAGTTTATATTGGTAATGAAAATAATATAGATAGTGATGTAACAGTAGTTAAGACTAAATTTAAAAATGGTCCAGAGGAAGGTACTATTGCAATTGTTGGGCCTAAGAGGATGGAATATGACCGAGTTGTTTCATTGTTAGAATACATGAGAGAAAATATTGAAAGGTAGGCTTTTATGGAAAAAGAAGAAAATATTGAAATATTAACAGAAGCAAAAGAAGATTCAAAAAAAGATAAAAAACAAGAAAAAAAAGTAGAAAAGAAAATTTCAAAAAATAAAGATTCTAAATTATTAGAGGAAATAGAATCATTAAAATTGACTAACAAAAAATTGAGTGATGAAAATATTAGTTTAATAGAAAAAGTAAAAGTTGCTCAAGCTGAATCAATAAATTATCGTCGTCGTAAAGATGAAGAGACAAATCAGCTATTAAAATATGCAAATCAAGATTTAATTATGGAGCTTATTTTAGTGGTAGATAATTTTGAGAGAGCAATTAAATTAGATGATAATGATTTAACTGATGAGGTATCGAAGTTCTTAGCTGGTTTTAAAATGATGTATGCTAATTTAACAGAGATATTGAAGAAGTTTGGAGTAGAAGAAATAAATCGTGTTGGAGAAAAATTTGATCCGAATCAAGAACAAGCATTACTAACTGATACTGTTGAAGATATGGAAGACGAAGTAGTAATTGAAGTTTTATTAAAGGGATATAAATTAAAAGGAAAGGTTATTCGTCCAGCATCTGTTAAAATAAATCAAAAATAAAAAATAATTAAATAAAGGAGAGATATATTTATGGGTAAAATAATAGGAATAGATTTAGGAACAACAAATTCATGTGCTGCTGTATTAGAAGCAGGAGCACCAAAAGTAATACCAAATCCAGAAGGAGGAAGAACAACTCCATCGGTTGTGGCTTTTAAAAAAGGCGAAAAAATAGTAGGAGATGCTGCTAAACGTCAAGCTCTTACTAATCCTAATACAGTAATTTCAATAAAGAGAAAAATGGGAACTAATGAGAAAGTTGAATTGGAAGGTAAGAAATATTCCCCAGAAGAAATTTCTGCAATGATTTTATCTTATATTAAAGATTATGCAGAAAGTTATTTAGGAGAAAAAGTTGAAAAAGCAGTTATTACTGTACCAGCGTATTTCTCAGATTCTGAGCGTCAAGCTACTAAGAATGCTGGAAAAATTGCAGGACTTGAAGTTGAAAGAATTATTAATGAACCAACTGCTGCAGCTTTATCTTATGGTCTTGAAAAAGAGGAAGGGCAAACTATTCTTGTGTACGATTTAGGTGGAGGTACATTTGATGTTTCAATTCTAGAACTTGGTGATGGAGTATTCGAAGTTAAATCTACTAATGGAAATAACCATTTAGGTGGAGATGATTTTGATGAGAGAATTATTGATTATTTAGTAGAAGAATTCAAGAAAGAGAATGATATTGATCTTCGTGATGATGATATGGCAATGCAACGTCTTAAAGAGACTGCTGAAAAGGCTAAGAAAGATTTATCTGGAATGGTATCAACTCAAGTTTCAGCTCCATTCATTGCTAAAGGAGAAGATGGAGAACCTCTTCATTTAGATATGACATTAACTAGAGCTAAATTTGAAGATTTAATTTCTGATTTAGTAGAGTCAACTTTAGAACCAGTTAAGAAAGCATTAAAGGATGCTAAGATGACTAAGAAGGATATCGATAAAGTTATTCTAGTAGGAGGATCGACTCGTGTACCACTTGTTTATGATACAATTACTAAAGAGTTAGGAAAAGAACCTTCTCGTGAAGTTAATCCAGATGAGGTAGTAGCAATGGGTGCTGCAATTCAAGGTGGAGTTTTAACAGGAGATGTTAATGATATCGTATTACTTGATGTTACACCTTTATCATTAGGTCTTGAAACATTAGGTGGAGTTATGACTACATTAATACCAAGAAATACTACAATTCCAACTTCAAAAAGTGAAGTGTTCTCAACTGCTGCTGATAACCAACCAGCTGTTGATATTCATGTATTACAAGGTGAAAGACCAATGGCTGCAGATAATAAAACATTAGGAAGATTCCAATTAACTAATATTCCACCTGCACCACGTGGAGTTCCTCAAATTGAAGTTAAGTTTGATATTGATGCTAATGGTATTGTTAATGTTACTGCTAAAGATTTAGGAACTAATAAAGAACAATCAATTACTATTACATCATCAACAAATTTAAGTGATGAAGAAATTGAAAAAATGCGTAAAGAAGCTGAAGAAAATAAGGAAGCTGATGAAAAACGTAAAGAAGAAGCTGAAGTTAGAAATGAAGCTGAACAAATGGTATTCCAAACAGAAAAAGCAATTAAAGATTTAGGTGATAAAGCTGATAAAAAAGAAGTAGAAGAAGCTGAAGATTTAATTAAAGATTTAAAGAAAGCTTTAGAAGATGGAGATATTGAAAAAATTAAGAAAGAAAAAGAAAAACTTCAAGAAAAAGCTATGGCATTAGCAACAAAAGTATATGAACAAGCTGCTAAAGAACAACAAGCTGAAGCTAATGAAGAAGATAATAATGATAAAAAGTCTAAAAAAGACAAAAAAAAGAAAGATGATGTAGAAGAAGCTTCAATTGAAGAAGAATAATTAATGTATAAGTAGTCCTTTTGGACTACTTAACTTTAGTCTATAGAAGGATGTGATATAGTGGCAGAAAAACGTGATTACTATGAGGTTTTAGGAGTTTCAAAAACTGCTAGTGAGCAAGAAATAAAAAGTGCTTTTCGAAAAAAAGCAAAAGAATTTCATCCAGATTTAAATAAAGATAATCCAAATGCAGCAGAAAAATTTAAAGAAGCACAAGAAGCTTATGAAGTTTTATCAGATGAGCAAAAAAGAAAAATGTATGATCAATATGGTCATGCTGGTGTAGGCACTGGAGGAGCAGGAGGCTTCGGTGGAGGTTATGGAAACTTTAGTGGAGCTGATTTTGATTTTGGTGATATCTTCGATTCTATTTTTGGAGGAGCAGGAGGCTTTGGTGGAGGTTTCTCTAATTTTGGTGGAGGAAGATCATCAGGTGTTAGAGCAACACGTGGTAGTGATGTTTTAATGCGTATGGATCTTGATTTTGATGAAGCTATTTATGGATGTGAAAAGAAATTTAATTTAGATGTTGTTGAAGATTGTGATGAATGTCATGGTCATGGAGGTTTTGATAGAGAAGAATGTTCTACTTGTCATGGAGAAGGTACTATAACTTCACAACAACAAACTATTCTTGGAGCTTTTATGTCTAAATCTACTTGTCCAGATTGTAAAGGAACTGGTAAGACGTATAAAAGAAAATGTTCGGAGTGTAATGGCAAAGGAAAAGTTAAAAGAAATAAAAAAATTACAATAAATATTCCAGAAGGTATTAATACAGGAGATAGACAAAGAGTTAGTGGCAAAGGGAATCCTGGTTCTAATGGAGGAGAAAATGGCGACTTATATATTGAATTTGTAGTCGATGAACATGATTATTTCATAAGAGATAATGATGATATTTATTTAGAAGTGCCTCTTACTTTAACTGAAGCTATTATGGGATGTAAAAAGGAGATACCTACACTTTATGGAAATGTTAAATTAAATATTTCTCAAGGTACAAATAGTGGAGATAAACAACGTATTAGAGGAAAAGGTGTAGATAATAAATATCGTCGACATAAGGGAGATATGTATGTTGTATTTAAAATTTATACTCCTAAGAAACTTTCTCGTGAACAAAAATCGCTTATTGAAAAATTAGCAAAAACTGATTTAGAAACTTCTGAGATAAAAGAATTTAATAAATTTACTAAAAAGAACGACAAATAAAAGTCGTTTTTTAGTTTGCTTTTTCATATAAATATTTTTTATGTTAAAATAGCTGTTTATTTTAAAAAAATAATGATAGAATTATAAGTATGATGAAAAGGGTATTGAAGTAAGGGAGTGAGTTGTTATATGATGAAAGTAGAATTTTTAGGGGCACTTGATTATAAGAAAGTAGAAAAAGTTTTAAAAGAATTTGTTACTGATAAAGAAGATTTAGATAGACTTATAGAAGAATTAAAGGAAATTGAGAGGATTGCACATTCAGAAAAAGTAGCTACAGCAGGTCGTCTTTCAAGATTTGCTGGAGATGTTTTTGAAGTTTTAGGAATAAGTGAAGATAAAACACTTGAGCAAAATGCAAAATATGCAGCAATGGTGACTGGGATGGGACATGATTCGATAGCTGATCATGATTATGGTGTGTTTTTATTAAAGGATGTTTCAATAATTGTTGAGCAAACAATTATTGCTGAGAGATATTCATCGTATACTATTAAATCTCGTCGAGAAGTTGATCATTCAAAAGAAGGTTTTTACACACCTGATTTTCATGATGAAAGTGGAAAAATTCTTTCATATAATAAAGATTTGAAAAGAGATTATAATTCTCATATGAGGACATTGTTTGATTTGTCCGGAGAATTTGTAAAAAAAGGAATTAAACCAGAAGATTCAAGATTTATTATGCCATATTGTTTTTATTGTAATATTATGATGGGAATGAATGCTCATACTTTAAAAAATCTTATTATAAAGCTTCTTAAAACTAAACTTTCTAAAATTCAAGAGTTAAGAGAATTTGGAGAACAATTATTAGAAATTGCTAAAGTAAATTTTCCATACATTATAGAAGAAATAGAAAATACACCATATCAAGACTCTGATTTGGTAGAAGATTACTTGAATGAATATATTCCTAGAGAAGGTTATAAAGTACTTGATAAACCAGAATTATTAAATTATTCTGGTAATGTAGATGAGACAATTATTATTTCTGCAATAATGCGTAGATATCAACTTAATAAAGAACAGGCAATTGAAGTATATAGTGATGTATGTCAACTTCATCCTGAATTTCCTAATGAAATAATGAAGTTGATAGCTTTTAAGGGAGATTCTTTAGAACTTACACAAGTTAATTTTCGATTTCAATTTGCACTGTCTTATGCAGTATTAACACATTTAACAAGACATAGAGCACATGATATTATAATACCAGATTTTTGCCCGATACCAGACTTGAGGCAATATAAAACTCCTCCTT
Source organism: uncultured Mollicutes bacterium (assembly GCA_947652375.1). Taxonomy (GTDB): domain Bacteria; phylum Bacillota_I; class Bacilli_A; order RF39; family UBA660; genus UBA3789. The sequence continues at coordinate 54,888 of CANTCS010000006.1, forward strand.
CAATAGAAAAACGATTTAAAACTGAATATGATCAAGCCTATGCTAAAAATTTGGAGATGTTTAATAAATTTAAAAATGAGTATCATGTTCGAGAAGAGGATTTAGTACATTTTATATTATCAGGAAACATGACTAATGTTGTGACTAATATAAATGGAAAATCATTACAACATATTTTAGGCTTAAGAACTTGTAATAAGACACAATGGGAAACAAGAGAGTGGTCTCTTAATATACGAAGAATTATTTCTGAGTTGTATGATTGTAAATATTATTCTCAAATTTTAGGACCAACTTGTGAAACTCAAGGAATATGTAATGAAGGAAAAGAATGTTGTGGGAAAATTTATACCTTAAAGAAATAGAAATTAAGAATATTTAGAAGAAGGTAAAAATGATGATTCCATTCGAAAATAATTCAAAATATTAAGTTAAATTGAATTTAGAGCTTCCTTAATTTTTAAAAAATTATTAGAAAAGAAATTTTTACAAAAAGAATATTATTTAATTGAGTAAACTAAAAAATCTAAATTATTTAGCTAAAAGAGTTTAAATTTATTATTTAAAGTAATTATTCTAATTTAGTCAAAATAACTGTCCTAAAAAAGTTTTCTCTAATTTAGAAATAATATTAAATTAAAAATTTAAAGTAGAACTTTTATACTTTATTAAAAATTTCTCTTATGCTTTGCCCAAATAATTTTACAATATTTCAACAAAAAAAGACTGTCAAAATTTCTTGAAAATGTCAGTAAAATCATTTTGAGAAAATGTCAGTAGA
>CANTCS010000007.1 GCA_947652375.1 uncultured Mollicutes bacterium
TACTGACATTTTCTCAAAATGATTTTACTGACATTTTCAAGAAATTTTGACATAATTAAAATTGTGTACATATCAAGACTCTTTATCAAAACTCTTTCTAAAGTAGTAAATTAGTAGTAAAATAACTTTAAATTCTTGTATATTTGCCTTAAAATAAGGGCTTTTAATCAAAAACTAAACTTTTAATAAAAAAGTTCTTTTCTTCAATTTTATCTCTCCTTTCTTTTTCAAGATTGGATTGGAGGTCGACACTCACATCAAATGTTCTTAATAAAATCAAACAGATACATTTTTTGTTAAAAATATTTAAAAGTATATTATACTATATTTAGTGAATAGTTCTTATATCAATTTTCATTGGTAAAGTTGTAGATAACTTCTCCAACAGCACAAGATTGTAGAAATATATAATTTTAGGAAATGATTATAAAATATTAATATCGAAATCTTTAAAAGATTATGGTGAAGAAGTGTTAAAATACTCTAAAAATAATCTCAAAGAATATCTATTCTTTTTTAAAAAAGTATAATTTAGAATGAAAAAGTTATTAAACGTCTTTCTTTAGGGCATCATAATATTAGTAGACTTACTTTGTTTTAATATGCCTAAAATTAGGGATGAAATATTTATAGAAGTCTAATTGATTTATGTCAATTTAGGAAACACAATCATATATTGTCTAGGAGTTTCATATAATATCATATCAATAATAGGTGGTTTTATTTATGAATAAAAATTTTATAGTTAAATTACAAACAGAAAAATATATAATTGGAAGTTTTGATGCCTATCTAAATAGATCAAAAAAATTAATAAAAGAAAATTCTAATCTTTCAGATGAAGAGGTAGATATAATTATAAAAAGTATGCCAACTACTTATAGAGCAGCTATAACTGATAAAAACGAGCATTTTATTGGGTATATTGGATTGTTTAATGTAGATGCTAAAAACAATATTTCATCTATACGACTTGAAGTAAATAATAATTTAGAACAGAATGATAAAAATGAAATATTAAATGAATTCAAGAAATATTTGTTTGAATCATTAAATATAAATTATATAGAAGAGTTTATTTATAAATCAAAGAAATCAACAGAAATTAAAAAAATGAATGTAATTCCTAAAAGTAATATTATTATTCCTAACAAATTTTTAGTACCAGGAATATCTGAAGAAACTTTGGAAAAATTTTCAGAAAGTTATTCAATTCCTAAATTACAAATGCCATTTACAATAAAAAGCAATAATAGAGTTATTGGAATAGTAGGATTAAGTAATTTAATTTGGCCAAATAAAAGAGCTAATTTAAAAATATTCTTAGACAAAAATTTAGGTACTGATATATCTAATGAATTATCTGGGTATATAATTGATGATTATGTTAATTATGTTCATGAATCAAATATTCATAACATAACAATCTCAGTTAATGGAAGTAATCAGACCATGTTAGAAATTTTAAATAATACTAATATGAATTATTATGGACAAATTCCATTCAGTGCCATTAATGATGAAAGACTTGAATCAAGTTTAATGTTTCAACATATTCCAAATATGAAAAAAGATAATGGAATTATTATTCCTAATAATAAATCGGTTTCTCTCTCATCATTAGATACAGAAAAGAAAGAAATAGCTGAACAAATTGAATTAAGCAATGGGTTTAAATTAGTATCTCCCAAATTATTTGAAGACACAGAGATGGACTCTAATCAAATTTTAGAAGATCATATTAAAGCAATGCAAAATAGAGAAGAATTTTCAATTCCATTAGGTGAAGATAAATATATATTACAAAAGGGTAATGGGAATTATGGTATTTCTAAGGCAATGATGAATTATAGTTATATTTTATTAGACGAAAATAATAACTATTCTGGATATATTAACATTTTAAGAAATAATGCTAATGGCAAAAATGCAGAAATTGAAATTGGTATCGATCCAAAATTACAACACAAAGGACTAGGAACAATAGTTATTAATAGTTTTTATGATGAACTTTTTTCAATTGGATATGCAAGTGTAACTAGTGCAGTATTTGAATTTAACAATCCTTCAATCAAACTACATGAAAAAGTTGCTGAATTAAATGGTATAAGACTTGACGCTTATTATATTAATGGAAAATTATGGGATATGAATTTTTATTCTAAAATCAATAATTCACTTAAAGAGGAATCAAAAGTTAAGTATAAATCTAAACATTAGAAAATTTATATCTAATAAAAGATTTGTTAATAAATTCTCTAAATAAAAAGAATAAAATTATTTAAAATTACTTTGAATTCATTAATAATTATAGTTAAAATTCATAAAAAATTATATTTTAATTCCTTAAAGTGAAAAAGTTGAGGATATTCATTGTCGCCTCGTTATGATAAAAAACAGAAATTAATAAACGAGAAATTACTAACTAGAAATAGTTAGTTTTTTATACTTAAGAAAGTAAGACTGATAAGTTATGTTAAAATAAATTAAAAATCACAAATAATAAATATAAATAATATTATTTTATGGATAGATTAATGGAATGACATAAGTTAATTTGGTAAAATTAGTTATAATGATTCATAGAATTTTTATGTTTGACGATGTAATTAATAACTATCAGAGAGATATTTTTTTAAATAAAAAAGCTTTAGAAAAAGAAATTCATAAAGTCTTTGTAGTTACAACAAATCTAAAAAGTTTTAAATATGAATATTAGAAGATGAAAAATTTTTAAGAGAATACCAGGATTACCAATTGGAATTTATGTCTCTCGACTAAAAACATTTGTACCACTCAAGCCCTTACTATGTTATAATAAAGTAATTGAGGAGAATTACTTTATGAAAGAAGAGTTTCACAGGACAATCAAAGAATTAAAAGAAGAGATTCAAAAGAATAATGAACAAATTAAAATAAGTGAAAAGAGAAAAAGAAAGGCCAAAAATAACCAATTTGAAGAAAAGTTTACAAAAACTTTAGGTTCATCTTTGCTACCATATTTAGGTTTTTTAATTTTATCTGAAGAATTAACAAAAAATGGAATTATGTTACGTTTAATAGAAATTATTCCAGTAAAAAGTTTTCCTTTTATTATCGTAGGTAGTTCCTTATGTATAGGAACTTTAATAAGGAAAATATTTGAACAGAAATTCAAAATAAAAGAAGCTTTAAAAGCATCAACAACTGCTAAAAATCAATCAGAAAAAATTCAAGAAGAAGTAAAATATACAATAGAATTGGAAAAAGCTAAAAATAGAAATAAAGCTATTCAGCAATCAATAAATTCATTAAGTTCAAATCTAGCTGTTTCAAATTTTTTATCTATTAAGTATGATATCAACGATAAAAATAAACAACTAACTGAGGAGAATGCCAAAAAAAGAGTAGAAGTACTTTCTGTACTATTAAAAGATAAATTTACTGAGTTAGATGTTTTAACTATTCAAAAAATTTTACATGAAAAATTTTGGAGAATAAGATCAACTAGTCAAAAAATAATAGATATTATTATTTTTGGAATGATGGGTGGACTTTTTACAATGACTTATGGTGAATTGCCAATTTTAGTATTGAAAGATTTTATACCATCTTTGAGCACAGCACATTTATTTACACCATTTTTTGTTGGAGCAACTGTAGTTAGTGGATATATGATAAAAAGAAATAAAGATTATTTGAATGCTTTCAAAAATCTGAATAATGAATTAGGTAAAAATTCAATATCAAATAGAACAAAGGAATTAAATGAAGAACAACAAGCTCTTAATTCTAAAATTGAGAATAAAATAAGAAAAATTAGTATTATAATTTCAAAATTACAAGAACAAAAAAGATTTATAGAATCAATTTTAGAAAATAGTACAGAAAAAGTTAAAACAATAGACTCAACCATAGTAAAAAAACAATCTTTTGAATCAACGAAAAAAAATGCTGCGGTTGAATATAATCAAGAAAATTTGATGCCATCCTATGAAGATATATTTACAGAAGTAAAAAAATTAGAAATGGAAACTAAAGGGCATTCATTAGTTTTGAGAAGAAATTTTAAAACTACTCAAAATTTATAAAAAACTGAAAATGTGTTTCTATTTCGTAAATCATAGTTTGTTTTAAATTAAATATAAAAATGGACATAAATAAAAATATATATTATTTATAAATAGAGAAAATGGAGGAAAAAATATGAGTAAAAAAATATGTAATTCAAATATTAAACCACAACAGAAAGCCTATAATTTGGAAACTGAAAATCAACTCAATGCTAAGTTGGAAACTCTAAAAGACAAAATTAACAACTGCCCCAAAGACTTTTATGCAAAGATAATTAATGTTCTAACTTCACAAGAAAGAGAATATTTAAGAGAACTAATAGATAATAAAAGCTGTAGCAATTGTTCTAATCAAAGTTGTAGAATTGAACAATATGAAAAAATTGGATTAGATGAATTTGGAAATCCACAAGGAAGTAATTGTTTAAGTTGGAACAATGATGAGTTAATTGTTAAACAATTAATTCTAAAACAAAACAAATTTTAAAAACATTGAAATAAAATAACAACTTTTTAAATAAAACATATAAATAAATATTGAAGTAATTAGTAATATATGTTATTTTATAAATAGAAAAAATGGAGGAAAAAATATGAGTAAAAAAGTATTTGAATTAAATGAAAATGAGAAAATGTTTGCAAGTAAAATATCTGGGGATTGTTGGAAGATGCCAAAATTTAGTATTAATAGACAAGTTTCTGGTAAATATTATTTTACTGATAAACGTATAGCCTTTTTAGCAACTGGTTTAATTGGAACAGAAAGTGTGAGTTGGGAAATTGATATGAAAGATATATCGTCAGTAAAAAAATGTTTAACACCACCATTCTTTCCATTTGGAATTTTAATTAAAATGAAAAATGGCGATAAATATAAATTATCTATTCTTAAAAGAAATAAATATTTTGAATGGATTTCTGCTCAAATAAATGAATAAATTTTAAAATTAGAAATGAGAGTAAGATTTATTTTAAAAATATAGAAAGAGTGTACTTTATTATGAATATATATGATTATATAGATGAATTTGGAGTTTATTCATTTGAAGAACAAGAAATAAATGAAGTGGATAGCGCTATCTTTGCATTTTTGTCATATGCTAATTTTAATAATATTTTTGATTTTCCTAAAATGACAATCAATGAAATTGGTAGGAAGCATCTTGGAATTCATTCTAAACAAGAAGTTAATGTTATCGCCGTAAGAGATGGGAATAATCTTTTAAAATATATAAAAGATACTAAACGTTATAAAAACTGCATTGTTTCTAATTATAAATATGAAGGAAATGATGATGTTCAATTCGGAGTAATTGCCATTGAGTATAAAAAAAATGAAGTTTATATCTCTTTTGAGGGAACAAATGAATTATTAAGTGGTTGGAAAGAAAATTTTCATCTTACTTATGAATTTCCAACTAAATCTCATCAAATGGCAATTAATTATTTAAATAGAAACTTTACTTTTTCGTATAAAAAACTTATAATTGGAGGTCATTCTAAAGGAGGGAATCTTGCATTAGTAGCTGCAATGAATGCCAATTATTTTGTTAAAAATAGAATTATGAAAATTTATAATTTTGATGGGCCCGGCTTACTAGAAAACGAATTAAACTCTAAAAATTTCAAAAGTATCTTACATAAATATATTCAAATTATACCTGACTATTCTGTTGTTGGTTTATTATTAGAAAATGAAAACACAATTGTTGTAAAAGCTAATAATAAAACGGCTTTCTCTCATAATATTTATTATTGGCAGGTTGATAAAACACAATTTGTACGAAGCAAATTAAGTGTTTCTTCCAAAGCATTAAAAAAAGATATTGATGCTTGGATGAACAAATATTCTGAGCAAGAGAAAATTGCATTCATTGATAATCTTGAAAATATATGTCAAAAAACTCAAGTAAAAAGTTTGCTAGAATTTAAAAGTAAAAAGACAAAAATATTAGATTTTATATATGAATCAAAAGAATTAAGTGAAAATAGTAAAAAAATATTAATGGATTTTATAATCATATTTTTAAAAAGCTTAAATAATATTACTAAGGAAGAAATCAAACAATTTATAAACAAAAAAATAAAATTACCAAAGATTTTAAAAAAAGAAAAATTAGATTAAATAAACAAAAAATTAACATATATTACTACTTCTAATCGTAAAATAGTTTAGAAGTTTTTATTTTATTTTTTATGTGTTATTATATATAAAGAATGGAGAATAAAAAATGAAAATTAAAAATAGAGAAAAATTATTAGAAATAGTATTAGGAGTTTTATTAATATTTGGAATCTTTATGTATGAAAACCATTTTAATAAATTTGATGAAAATATTCAAATGCGTAAAGAAAATGATACAAAACAAGTAATAAATTTGAGTGAGAATAGCAAATTAAAAATTTATTTTATTGATGTAGGGCAAGCCGATTGTATCCTTATAGATAATAATCAAGAATATGCTTTAATAGATGCTGGAAATAATAATGATGGAAAAAAAATAGTTGAATTTTTAAATTCCCTAGGAGTTAACAATTTTAAATACGTAATCGGAACTCATGCACACGAGGATCATATTGGAGGTATGGATGATATTATAAAAAATTTTTCAATTGAACATTTTTTTATGCCTGATGTAATTACTACCACAAAAACATATGAAGATGTTTTAGATGCTTTAGAGGAGAAAAAATTAAAATATGAAACACCAGAAATTGATTCTACTTTTTCTTTAGCTGAAACAAAATTTAAAGTCATATATATTGGAAAAGATAAAGAAGACTTGAATGATACCTCCATTGTTTTAAAAGCTACATATGGTGATACTTCTTATTTATTTACAGGAGATGCTACTAATAAAGTTGAAAAAGAAATTTTAAATAAAGATCTTAAAAGTGATGTCTTAAAGGTAGGGCATCATGGCTCTCAATATTCTACGCATGCACAATTTTTAAAAAAGATAAATCCTAAATATGCTATTATTCAAGTAGGCAAGAATAACAGTTATTCACATCCTAAAGATGTTACAATAAGAAAATTAGAAAAAATTGGAGCTAAAATTTATCGAACTGATCTTGATTCTACAATTTTGCTCTCATCAGATGGTAAAAATATAACTTTTGAAACTATGAAAACTGATACAAATGGAGATTAAAATATGAAATATGCAGTAGATCAAATTATTGAAAATATAGTCATTTTAGAAAATATTGAAACTTTAGAAAAAAAAGAAATAGAATTATTAAAATTACCTAAAGATATACATGAGGGCAGCATTCTAATTAAAGAGAAAAATTATAAAATTGATAAAAAAGAAGAAGCTCTAAGAAGAAGTAAACTTCAAGAGAAATTAAAAAAATTAAAAAACTAAATTAATCATAAACAGTAATTTTGGTTAATTTGGAATTAAAATCAAAAATATTCATATAAATATAAAACTAAAAAACAAAAGTTTTATATAATAAGTGAGGTAATTATGAAAATAGTTTATGATGATTTTCCAGAAAAAGATGACTTTGATTCATCATATATTAATAGAAATAAATATATTAACAAAAAATTTAATAGATATTATGATTATTTAGAAATAAACGAAGTATATTTTGAAAAATGTGATTTTTCTAAAGCTACATTTCAAGGAATAGACATTGATAAAACAGAATTTATTTGTTCTAATTTATCTAATCAAGAATTTCTTAATCATTCTTATCATAAAATTTTATTTAAAAATTGTAACTTAATTGGTATAAATTTTGCCGATTCATATTTAGAAGATGTAATTTTTGAAAATTGTAATTTAACTTACAGTAATTTTTCTAAAACAAATTTAAAAAATATAACTTTTAAAAACTGCAACCTTGAAGAAACATCCTTTAATGAAATTAAATGGAAAAATTTGATATTTTTAGAAAGTGAATTATCTGGAGCAGAATTCCAGAAAACATCATTAAAAGGTTTAGATATCACAACTTGTACTATTTCCAATTTAAAAATAGATATCTCAAAAATGCAAGGGCTAATTGTCAATGCTAATCAAGCTCTTTCAATTTCAACTGTTTTAGGTTTAATTATTAAATAATAAACTCACGAAAAAAAGCAAAATTTCTTTTTAATTAAAAATTACATAATCTTTTTCATAAAAGGAAATACCAACAATATTTTAAATCAAAAAAATAAAGTCTTAAAATACTTTATTTTTTCTTGATTTCTTTTTCAATATCATTTTTAGTATGCTTAATATAATTAGGATCTATTTCAAAATAGTCAATAATGTGATTTGATTTAGTACAATTAGTTATAATAAATCTCGCATCCTTATAGAATATCTTTTTTTTACTTTTTTCTTCCGTTTTTTGATAAGCCTTTTTTAAAGAATTAAAACCATCACTATTATAAATCTTATATTTATAAGAAATTCCTGTATCATCTTTTGTAGGAATAATTTCCTTCAGATATAATTTATAAGTTTTACCATCACATTCTACTCCAATCCCTTCAACTATCATCAAGTTATTTAACTCTACATATTCAGGGATTTTTATTAAAAATAATGCTCCAATAACAATAAAGACACAAAATATTGCTAAAATAACTTTTTTCATTTATATCGACCTCTTATTACATTTCTAGTAAGCTTTGAATTTCTCTTTTTTAAATTACTATCTACTCTAATTATCGAATCTTTAATTTCATTCTTATCAAATTCTAAATATTTATAGTTGTATATTTTTGAAGTCAATATATTATAAAACATAATTACTGCTCCAATAACAACTCCATAAATTCCTAAAATTGTCCCTAAAATTAAAAGTATAATTTTATACATTCTTAAAGCATTAACTAATTCTAAAGAAGAAAAGATTAACCCCGCTATAGATGAAATTGCAATGACAATAATCATTATTGGAGAAACAATCCCCGCAGAAACAGCAGCATCTCCTAAAATCAATCCACCAAGAATCGATATTGCAGAACCACTGGTTGTAGACATTCTAAGATCTGACTCTTTTAAAATTTCAAAACATACGATCATAAATAGAGCTTCTATGTATGCGGGAAACGGAACAAATGTTCTTCCCGCCTTTAACATTAATAAAAGGGGGAGTGGGACTAAGTCATAATTTCTAGTAGTTACAGCAATGTATAAAGCTGGAGTAAATATTGCTATAAAAAAAGCAAAAACACGAATAATTCTAATAAAACTAGTGTTAATATTTTTTTGAAAATAATCATCTGTTGTGTGAAAAAAGTCAAAGAAAAAACTAGGTAAGATAAGCGCATATGGACTAGTATCCACTAATAAAACAACTTTTCCCTCTAAAAGAGCCATAGAACTTTTATCAGGTCTTTCACTCATCATTATTGTTGGAAAAAGTTTCTTTTTATTTTCCAGTGCATTTTTTAAATAACTCGAATCTATTATTCCATCTATATCAATCATTTCAAGACTTTTTTCAATTTTTTTTACTAATTTTTCACTACATATTCCATCAACATATAAAAGACCAACTTTAGTTTTTGAATATCTTCCTATATTAAAATCCTTAACCTTTAATTTGTCACTTTTAATTCTTCTTCTAATTAATCCCAAATTTGTATTAAAAGTTTCCGAAAAACTATCCTTAGGACCGCTAATTGACAATTCACTTTCAATTGTATTAACTCCCCGATCAAGATTAGCACGAATTTCACAAGCATAAATCTTTTTATAAATTATAATTACAAAACCGTTATTCAAATTGTCAATTACTTCATTTTCATCTATAATTTTACAGTTACAAGCTGAAAGTTTATTTTCTAACTCTAAAAGATCTTTTTTTTCTAAATTAATTAAACTTTCTAAAATAAATTCATTTATTCCACTTCCATCAGTTAAAACCTCATTAAAAATAATATTAATATTTTTACCCTTTACTTTAAATTCTCTAAAAATATAATCTTTTGAGGGATATAATTTTTTCTTAATATAATTATTAATATCCATTAGCTATCACCAATAATATTATGGTTAATTATTTTTAATCTATGTATGTTATAATAAAAAAGAGGTATTTATTATGAAAGTAGAAATTGAACGCTTAGATGATTTTGGAAGAGGTATCGGTTATATCGAAAATAAAATATGTTTTATTGAAAATGCATTACCAGAAGAAGTTGTTTTGATTAATATCAAGAAAACTAAAAACAAATATATTGAAGCTATAGCAACAAAACATCTTAAAACAAGTTCTTTGAGAATTAAAAATATATGTCCATATTTCCTAAAATGTGGAGGTTGTGATTTGAGTCACATAAATTATTTAGAAGAAAATAGTTATAAAGAAGAAAAAGTAAAAAATCTTTTAAAAAAATTTTCTAATCTAAATCCAAACATAGTAAATAAAATTCAATTTGATCAAGAAAATTTTTATCGTAACAAAATTGTTCTTCATGGGAAAAATAAAAAATTAGGTCTTTATGAAAAAGAATCAAATGATATTGTTGAAATTAAAAAATGTTTTTTAATAAACAATAAGATTAATGAAATCATAAAAGAAATTCAAAAGACTAATATAAACATAACAGAAGTTTTAATAAGAACTAGTAACGACGAAAAATTTTCTATTGTAAAAATAATAGGGGAAGTAAAAGAAATATCCCAGTTAAGAAATTTAGTAGATGTTTTAATTATTAATGATAAATTATTGAGTAAAAATGATAAAATTATTACAACTATTGCTGATAAAAAATATAGTTTATCAGCCACTTCTTTTTTTCAAGTTAATAAAACTTTAACTAAGAAATTATATGATATTGCTTTAAATGAAGTGAAAAAAATGAAACCCCATCGACTACTTGATTTGTATTGTGGGACAGGAACCATCGGTATTTATGTAAGCAAATATTGTCATGAAATAATTGGAATTGATTATAATGAATCAAATATTAATGATGCTTTAAAAAATAAAGAACTTAATAAACTAGATAATATAAAATTTATTTGTGATAAAGTAGAGAATAGAATTTTAGACTTTATGAATATCGATTTTATCATAGTTGATCCTCCTCGTGCAGGTTTAGACCAAATTACAATTAATAATTTACTTAGAATAAATGCCAAAACAATTACTTATATTTCCTGCAATCCCATTACTTTGATAAGAGATATAAATATATTAGCTAATAATTATAAAATTAATAATATTACCCCATTTAATATGTTTCCAAGAACTCATCACGTAGAATGTGTGTGCGTGTTAAATAGGAAATAAAATTTAATTATAAAAAATTTCCTAAAAAAATTTCAACATATAAAATGAAAATTCTTTTAAATATTAAGAAAGTTTGTTATAATTATAAAGATAAAGAGGGATTTTATTATGAAAAAGATTAATTTATTTAATATTTTATTTAAGTTTTTAATTATCATATTTATATTTGGACTTATTTCTGCCTATATCGATTATCAACAAGTGAAAAAAGGAGAAATCCCATTTTTAAATATATCAAAATATAACGAAGTTAAAAAAATACAAACTTTTCGTGGTGTTTTTCATAAAATTGAAAGAAAATTGTTAGTATCACCTAATGAATCTTTATATGATTCTTCTAAAACTATATTTTCTATTTTCACGAAAACAATTGAAATAAAAAAAGTTTATAAAAAAGAAAAAATTCCTTTTAAGTTAAAATTTAATGAACAAAATGAATGTCAAAAATCCAATTTATACTATACAAATGAATCTATTAATTTATATACTTATTGTATAGAAGAAATACAGCTAGAAAAAGATAATAAAAACTATATATTAAGTGATTATTTGACTAAAAATAAAGCTTTTATAAATAGTCTCGAGGAAGAGTTAACTTATACTGGATTAAATAATAATATAGAAATTTATTCAGATATTAATAAATTATCCGCTAATGGATTCAATTTTTATAAATGTCCATTAAATACTAATAGCAAAGACTACTATATTACTCCAAAAAATGTTTCTCTTCAAAATGATTTTTGCATTAATAAAGCAAATTTTATCAAATAAAGCAAGGTTATAAACTTAGATGTTAAGTCTTAGAATTAATATCAAATATAAATAAAATTCTGCACTTTTATAAAAAAATTAATACATAAACTTTGCTTTATCAATGAAATTTTTTTCTCTAATAAAATTAATTAGAGTATTTTAAATCTTATTTATCACTATACTTATTTCATAAAATACATTAATTTTTCTAATATAAGTAGAAAAATTTTTTGTTGTTTTTTTCTTTTAAAAATAGTAAAATTAAATGAAAAGGAGAGTATATGTTAAAATTAAAAAATATTACAAAAATATATGCAACTGATGACTTTAAACAAACTGCACTTGATAAAATTAATTTAAATTTTAGAGAAAGTGAATTTGTTTCCATACTAGGACCATCTGGAAGCGGCAAAACAACTCTTTTAAATATTATTGGAGGATTAGATAACTATACAGATGGGGATTTAATAATAAGTGAAGTTTCAACAAAAGATTATAATGATAGAGATTGGGATAGATATAGAAATCATAGTATTGGTTTTGTTTTCCAAAGCTATAACTTAATAAATCATCAAACAATTTTAGCAAATGTTGAGTTGGCTTTAACCCTTTCTGGTGTCGAAAAAAAAGAAAGAAGAAAAAAAGCAATCGCAGCTTTAGAGAAAGTAGGTCTTAAAGATCATATAAATAAAAAACCAAACCAGTTATCTGGTGGGCAAATGCAAAGAGTAGCTATTGCTCGAGCTTTAGTAAATGATCCTGAAATACTTTTAGCAGATGAGCCAACAGGAGCCCTTGATTCTAATACTAGTACACAAATTATGGAACTATTAAGTGAAGTTGCTAAAGATCGATTGGTTATAATGGTAACTCATAATAAAGAGTTAGCCGAAGAGTATTCAACACGTATTATAGAATTAAAAGATGGTGTTATTCAAGGAGATACCGATCCTTTAAATAATGTAAAAAATGAAAAACCAAAGAAGAAAGGCAAACATCGAAATAAAAAAACTAATATGTCTTTTCCTACCGCGCTTTCATTATCACTAAACAATCTTCTAACAAAGAAAGGGCGAACAATTCTTACAGCTTTTGCAGGCTCTATTGGCATAATTGGAATAGCTTTAATTTTATCGTTATCTCATGGAATTAATAATTATATTAACAAAACAGAGAAAGAAACTTTAAGTTCTTATCCTTTATTAATTCAAAAAGAATCAGTAGATATGTCAACTATCATTAAAAGTATGACCAATGATAAAGAAGCAAAAAAAGTAAAAGATGATGAATTAGCAACAGTTAATATTATGGAGGATATGTTCACAGCATTTTCAAAAGACGTAAAAAAGAATAATGTTAAAGATTTTAAAAAATATTTAGAAAAAAATAATGAAATAAAAAATTATACTTCAAGTATTCAATATGGTTACAATATAATACCAAACCTTTATAAATTAGAAGAAGAAAAATTTACTCAAGTAAATCCTACTACAGTTTTAGATGCAGTTGGAATGGGGACATCAAATGTATCAAATATTTATAGTGGTTATATGGCAAATTATAATGTTTTTACAGAAATGATTGATAATGATAATTTAATAAAACAACAATATAATCTTATTGCAGGAACTTGGCCAAAAAAATATAATGAATTAGTTTTAATTATTGGTGAAGATAATCAAATCCCCGATTATACTTTATATAGTCTAGGATTACTAGATCAAGATAAATTAAAAGAACAATTTAGTAATATGGTATCAGGAAAAGAAGTAAAATTTGAAAGTAAAAAAATTAAAATGAGCGAAATTGTTGGATTAAATTATAAATTACTTTTAAATACAGATTACTATGAAAAAATAAATAATATTTGGATTGATAAATCTAAAGATACTGAATTTATCAAAAGAAAAGTACAAGAAGCAGAAGATATAAAGATTGTAGGAATTATTAAACCAAATCCTGAAGCGGTATCTGGCATGACACAAGCAGGAGTTGTTGGTTATAAAACGGAATTAATAAAACACTTAGTAGAAAAAATAAATGAAACTGAGATTGCTAAAGAACAGCTTTCTAAAAAAGACGTAAATATTTTTACTGGGCAAAAATTCCAAGAAGCAAAGAAGTTCGAAAAAGACAAACTATCAAAAGAACAAATGGATTCAATAAAAAATATTAGTGAAACTGATCTAGCCGAATTTATGCAAACTTATACTTCTAATTTAACAGCAACTTACGAAGAGAATTTAAACAAATTAGGTATTTTTGAAATAGATAACCCACATAGCATTTCAATTTATCCAAAAGATTTTGAATCAAAAGAAAAAATTACCGAAATTATTAAAAAATATAATAAAGATAAAAAAGAGGAAGATAAAATAGAATATTCTGATATTGTTGGAATAATAATGTCGAGTGTATCTTCTATAGTAAACGTAATTAGTAGTGTTTTAATCGCTTTTGTTGCAATTAGTTTGGTAGTATCATCAATAATGATTGCCATAATTACTTATATTTCTGTCATAGAAAGAACAAAGGAAATAGGAATTTTAAGAGCTATTGGAGCTAGTAAAAAAGATATTTCTCGTGTATTTAACGCAGAAACTTTGATAGAAGGGTTAGTAGCTGGTATCTTCGGAATAATAGTAACATTACTTTTAAATATTCCAATAAATATCGTAATAAAAAATATGGTAGGCATTAGTAATATTTCTAAATTGCCTATAGTTGGAGCGATTATCTTAATAATTATTAGTGTTTTATTAACAGTTATCGCAGGTTTTATACCAGCTAAAATTGCTAGCAAAAAAGATCCTGTTGTTGCTTTAAGAACAGAATAGTAACATAATAATTATAAAAGTAAAGAAAAAATTAGTTAAGTAGTTGACTAATTTTTTTATTTATTATATGATTATTAAATCTATAGTTAAGGAGAATCTAGATATGGAAAATCTAACTGATGAGATAAAAATTTTGAATATGGCCATTATTAAAAGACTTTTCTTATTACAAAAGAAAAATGTAGAAAGTAGTTTACCAAGTCCACTACAATTTAGAATAATAACATTTTTAGAAGAGAATAAAGAAAAGGATATTTCACAAAAAGATTTAGAATTAAATTTAAATATAAGTAAAGCAGCTATCTCAGAAGTTTTAAAAACTATGGAAAAGAAAGGAATTGTTAAAAGAATTCAGTTCTTAAATGATGCTCGTAAAAATAAAATAGTATTATCGGATAAAAGTATGAAATTTTATCAGCAAATGATCAATGATATTCAAATATTAAACGAAGAATTAATATATGGAATATCAAAAAAACAATTATTAGAATTTAAAAAGGTTATAAAAATAATGCAAAAAAACCTTAAAAAGGAGGATATTTAATGTTTAAATTATTTAAAAATTTACGAAAAAAAGATTTAATAACTATACTTATATGCTTTTTATTGATAACATTTCAAGTCTATATAGAATTGAAATTGCCTGATTATATGAGTAATATTACTAAATTAGTTCAAACTGAAGGAAGTCAGATGAGTGAAATTATCAAACAAGGCGCATATATGTTAGCTTGCGCAGGAGGAAGTTTACTTTCAGCTATTATTGTTGGTTATTTTGCCGCTAATGTTGCAGCTGGGTTTTCGACAACTGTCAGAAATAAAATATTTAAAAAAGTAGAAAGTTTTTCTACATCAGAAATTAAAAAGTTTTCAACAAGTAGTCTCATTACAAGAACAACAAATGATGTTACACAAGTAGAAATGCTTATAGGAATGGGCTTACAAATGATGGCTAAAGCTCCGATTATGGCTGTATGGGCGATATTAAAAATATTAAATAAAGGTGTAGAATGGAGTATTTTAACCGCGTGTTGTGTTATAGTTTTACTTCTAACAGTAGGAATATTAATGATTATAGTTTTCCCAAGATTTGAGAAAGTTCAAAAGACAATAGATAAAATAAATGGGGTAACTCGTGAGAATTTATCAGGTATTCGTGTAATACGTGCGTTTAATGCAGAAAAATTTCAATTGAACAGATTTGAAAAAGTTAATAATTCATTGACAAATATGCAATTATTTAATCAAAGGTGTTTTGCAATTTTAATGCCTATGATGAATATAGTTATGCAAGGTTTAACTTTAGGTATTTATATTATAGGAGCAACTTTAATTCAAAGTGCAAATATGGTAGACAAAATAATTTTATTCAGTAATATGGTAGTTTTTTCCAGTTATGGTATGCAAGTAATTATGTCATTTCTTATGTTAGCTATGATTTTTATGATGTGGCCAAGAGCACAAATTTCTGCTAAAAGAATAAATGAAGTTCTAGAAGAAAAATTAAGTATTATTGAAGGAGATTTTGATGGTTCTACTAAAGAAAAAGGAACAGTCGAATTTAAAAATGTTTCCTTTAAATATCCCGACGCTGACGATTATTTATTAAAAGATATATCTTTTTCTGCCAAAAAAGGCGAAACAGTTGCTTTTATTGGTTCAACTGGTTCAGGAAAAAGTAGCTTAATAAATTTAGTCCCAAGATTTTATGATGTTACAGAAGGAGAAGTTTTAGTTGATGGTGTTAACGTTAAAGAATATACTAATAAAGCATTAAACAATAAAATAGGATACATCTCTCAAAAAGCTGTTATGTTTACAGGAACAGTTAAAGAAAATGTCGCTTATGGAGATAACGGAAAGAAAAAACCATCTGATGAAGAAATAAAAACTGCTATCAAAGTTGCTCAAGGGACTGATTTTGTAGAAAAAATGGAAGATCAATATGATTCACATATTGCTCGTGGAGGGACTAATATTTCAGGAGGTCAAAAACAAAGATTATCCATAGCACGTGCTATAGCAAAAAAACCAGAAATTTATATCTTTGATGATTCTTTTTCTGCGCTTGACTATAAAACTGACGCTATTTTAAGAAAAGAGTTAAAAAAATATACTAAAGATGCAACAAGTTTAATAGTCGCTCAAAGAATTGGAACAATTATTAATGCTGATAAAATATTAGTTCTTGATAAAGGAGAATGTGTAGGAGTTGGAAAACATAAAGAATTATTAAAAAATTGTGAAGTTTACAAAGAAATTGCATTATCACAATTAAGTGAGGAGGAATTAGAAAATGCCTAGACCAGGAGGATTTAAAACTCCAGAAAAATCTAAAGATTTCTTTGGTTCAATGAAAAGGTTAATGCATAATCTTAGACCATGGCGAATTATTATGATAATTGCATTAATTTTAGCTATGGTTAGTGCTATATTAGCTTTAATTGCTCCAAATAAATTATCAGATTTTACGGATGTAATTACAAAAGGCCTATCACCTAGAACAAATAAATTAGAAGAAATAGGTAAAAAAATAAAACAAAATCTTAATAAAGAAAATCTAAAAAATAAAATGCTTAGCATTTCAAAAAATCAAAATATAAAATTAAGTGATAAAGAAAAATTCACTAAAGTTTTAAAAGAATTACAAAATTCCAATGAAGATGATGAAAAACAAAAATTATTTAACGAAATTCCAGAAGATATATTATTAGAATTATTAGAAGATATAAAAATAGATAATCAAATAATTAGTGTTAAAGATCAAGTAAAAATGCTCCAAATATTAAAAAAAATGAATAACGAAGAGAAAACTGAGAAGGCTTTAAAATTAATCGATGAATTACCAAAATCAATCTATAACATCATAAAGCCTCAAATAGATATGAAAAAGATAAGAAAATTAGCTTATCTCTTAATAACAATATATTTATTAAGTACATTATTTCATTATATTGAAAATTATTCAATGACTACAGCTTCTAATAATTTTGCTAAAAATTTAAGAAGTAATATAAGTATTAAAATTAATAAATTACCACTTAAATATTTTGATTCTCATGAAGCAGGAGATATTTTGTCTCGTGTCACAAATGATGTCGATACTATTGCACAAAATTTAAATAATAGTTTAGCCACACTTGTTACTAGTATAACGCTTTTTATTGGTTCCATAATAATGATGTTTATAACAAACTGGATTATGGCCATAACTGCTATTTTAGCAAGTTTAGTTGGTTTTGTATTTATGTTCATTATTCTAGGGAAATCTCAAAAATATTTTTCAACGCGTCAAGAAGAACTTGGAAATATTAATGGTTTTATAGAAGAAATATATTCAGGACATAATGTTATAAAAGCTTATAATGGAACAGAAAAAGCAATCGCTGAATTTAGTGATTTAAATAATAAAATGTACGAAGCTAATCGAAAAAGTATATTTTTATCAAGCTTAATGCAACCAATTATGGGATTTGTTGGAAATTTTGGATATGTTGCTGTTTGTATTGTGGGAGCCCTTTTAACATTTAATGGAGAAATTACCTTTGGAGTAATCGTTGCATTTATGATTTATGTTAGATTATTTACAAATCCTCTTTCTCAAATAGCTCAAGCAATGACTAATTTGCAATCAACTGCTGCTGCAAGCGAAAGAGTTTACGAATTTTTAGATGAAGAAGAAATGCCTAAAGAAACTGGAAAAATTCATCTCCATCGTCACAAAGTTAAAGGAAATATTGAATTTAGACATGTTAAATTTGGTTATGATAAAAAAAGAACTATAATTAAAGATTTTAGTGCAAAAGCAGAACCAGGACAAAAAATCGCTATTGTTGGACCTACTGGAGCAGGAAAAACAACGATGGTAAATTTGTTAATGAAGTTTTATGATATTAATGGAGGAGATATTTTAATAGATGGCGTTTCTACAAAAGACCTAACAAGAGAGAATATTCATAAATTATTTATTATGGTTTTACAAGATACCTGGTTATTCGATGGAACAATTAGAGATAATATCAAATTTAATCAAGAAAATATAAAGGACCAAGATATTTGGCGAGCTTGTAGAACTGTAGGAGTAGATCATTTTATTAAAACATTACCTGACGGTTTAGATGAGGTTTTAAATGATAATGAAACTATTAGTAGTGGTCAAAAGCAGCTACTTACTATTGCTAGAGGAATGATTGAAGATGCTCCATTTTTAATATTAGATGAAGCAACATCAAACGTAGATACAAGAACAGAGGAACTTGTCCAAAAAGCTATGGATAAATTAATGGAAGGAAGAACATCCTTTATTATTGCCCATAGACTATCAACCATCAAAAACGCCGACTTAATACTTGTTATGAACGATGGAAATATTATTGAGCAAGGAAGTCATGAAGAATTAATTAAGAAAAATGG
Organism: uncultured Mollicutes bacterium; assembly: GCA_947652375.1. Lineage (GTDB taxonomy): Bacteria > Bacillota_I > Bacilli_A > RF39 > UBA660 > UBA3789. Next base: position 19,310 of record CANTCS010000007.1, read on the forward strand.
ATTTTACGCAGAACTTTACAACTCACAATTTCAAAAATAGGTTATCATATATTGATAATCTTTTTTTATCGAAAATTTATTCGATTTTTACTTTATAAAAACAAATGTTCGTGTTATAATATTTTTATAATAAAGTAGGAGGTAAAAATGATAATGAAAAATGAAATTAAAATGCGAAGAAATATGATTTTTAAAACAAATGTTATTGATTATGAAGTCCAAAATCAGCAAATTAGAGATGAAGTATTTAATAAAATGTTTTTAGAATTAACTAAAACTCTCTCATCTAAAAATTTAAAATCTTCTTTTATGAGGTTTTACTTAGAATATCAAGATGTTAATTCTTCTAAATTAAAATTTGCCGTTGACTTAATTAAACCAACCAACGAATATAAAGAATTTTTAAAAAAAGTATTACCTATTTGTAATGAAAAAATTGCTAACAATCTTAATATTAAGAAAATAGGAATTTCATGTGAAAGACTAATTAAAGATAATTAATGGAGGGTAATTATGGATTTTTTAAAAACTGATAATATTAATATTCTATTAAGAAGAATTATGTTAGGGCAAAAGGTAAATATCAAATACTATTATTTTAATCAAATTTTAGAAAAAGAAGGAATGATTATTAAAATTGACAAAAAGAATAAACTATTATATTTACCCAATTTCTTTATTTCATTTTCTAAAATAATTACGATAAGCACTTGCTAAAATAATATATTTGTGCTATAATCTTAAATATGAAGGAGATACTTTAATAAGGTAACATTAATTGTGTTTCCTTTTTCTTTTGAAAAAAATACAAATTTCCTAATTTGAATGAAAATATTGGTTTAATTTTTCTTTTTCTATAAGTAAAAATTTAATAATTGAATACTATTTATTGTAATTCAATAAAATCCTCTATTTTACATAAAATACAATATGTGCTAATTTACAAAAGAGGAGAAAAAATATGATAAAAATATTTTTAGGAATTTTAATATTTACAATTATATTATTTATATGGTGTTCTTTAAAAATAAATAAATATTAAGTAATTAATATATTTATTTAAAAAAAGATAAAGATATTAAAACATTCTCTCAAAAAAACAGCAATTTTTATGCTTTTGTTTAAGAATTTGTTTTGTTATAATAATAAGTGTGGTGAAGTAAAATGAAAAGATCTGAAGTTGATAGAACAAAACTTAGTCCAATGATGCAACAATATATGGAAATAAAAGATAAGTATGAAGATTCCATAATATTTTTTCGTCTTGGCGACTTTTATGAAATGTTTTTTGATGATGCCATTCTTGCCTCACGTGTTTTAGAACTAACATTAACTGGAAAACAAGCTGGATTAGAAGAAAAAGTTCCTATGTGTGGAATTCCACATCATGCTTATGCAAATTACATTGATGAATTAATTGATAAAGGTTATAAAGTAGCAATTTGTGAACAACTTGATAATCCTAAAGAAACAAAAGGTGTGGTTAGAAGAGATGTTATACAAGTTATAACAAAAGGTACTAGAATTGATAACAGTATTGATTCTAAGAGTAACAATTATATTGCCAATATTTATGATTTCTCTTATTGTTATGGTCTTTGCTATGCCGATATTTCAACAGGTGAAGTTTATGCAACATTAATTGAAAATGAGAGAGAAAAACTAATTAAAGAAATCACAAAGAATGGTTTTAGAGAAGTAATTGTTAATGATATCATAGATCGTGAAATTATAGATACTCTTAGGACTAATCATGATATTTTAATTACTATTACTAAAGATGAATTAAATGATGAAGATTATAATTATATTTATAAAAATGTTGAAGATGAAAGAATTATTAAAGCTCTTAAACATTTACTTCATTATATAATAGACACTAAAAAAGGAGATCTGCATCATTTACAACCTTGTAAAATTCTAAAATCATCGATGTTTTTAGAATTTGATGTCAATACTAAGAAAAATTTAGAATTAATAGAAACTTTAAGAAATAGAGAACGACAATTTAGTCTTCTATGGCTTTTAGATAAATGTAAAACTGCCATGGGGAGTAGATTTTTAAAAAAAGCAATTTTAAATCCATTAACAAATAAAAACGAAATTGAAAAAAGATATGATTTAGTAGCTCTTTTAAGTACTGAGTTTATTTTAAGAGATGATTTAATTAAAAGTTTAGAAAATGTTTATGATTTAGAAAGATTAGTTGGACGTATAACATATGGTAATTTAAATGCAAAAGATTTATTACAACTAAAGAGCTCCTTAAAAGAATTACCAAATATCAAAGAAATTTTGTCCAAATTAAAATTTAAAAAAGATATTGAAACATTTGAAGAAGTTTATTCATTATTAGAAAAAACTATTTTAGAAGATGCTCCATTTTCTATTCATGAGGGTCACTTAATAAAAGAGGGTTATAATAAGGAATTAGATGAATTAAAAAAAATCAGTAGTGGCTCTAAAGATTTTATCTTAGAACTTGAAAAAGAAGAGAAAGAAAGAACAGGTATAAAAAATTTAAAAGTAGGGTTTAACAAAATCTTTGGTTATTATATCGAAGTTTCAAAAGGACAATGTAATTTAGTCAAAGAAGAATATGGTTATGAAAGAAAGCAAACTCTAGCTAATTGTGAAAGATTTTCAACACCAATATTAAAAGAAAAAGAAAATATAATTTTAGGTGCCGAAGAAAAAATAATTTCTTTAGAATACAAACTATTTATGGATATACGCGAAGTTATAAAAAGATATGTAGATAGACTTCAAAAGATGGCAAAGATTATTAGTGAAATAGATATGTTACAAGCATTTTCTATTGTAACCGATACTTATAAATTTGTAAGACCTGAGTTGACTGAAGAACATATTTTAAAGTTAATAGAATGTCGCCATCCAGTAGTTGAACAAGTAATGAAAGATAAATATATTCCCAATGATATTATTATGGATAAAACTACCAATATATTATTGATAACAGGACCAAATATGGCTGGAAAATCAACATATATGCGTCAATGTGCTATTACTGTTATTATGGCCCAAATTGGTTGCTTTGTTCCCTGTAAAAGTGCCATTATGCCAATATTTGATAAAATTTTCACAAGAATTGGAGCAAGTGATGATTTAGTTAGTGGTGAATCAACATTTATGGTTGAAATGAAAGAGGCTAATTATGCAATAAGTGAAGCAACCGAAAATAGTCTTATTTTATTTGACGAATTAGGTCGTGGGACTGCAACTTATGATGGAATGAGTCTTGCTCAGGCAATTCTTGAATATATTCATGATAAAATTAAAGCCAAAACAATGTTTTCAACTCATTATCATGAACTAACAATTCTAGAAAAAGATTTAAAAAAACTTAAAAATGTTCATGTTTCAGCATTAGAAGAAAAAGGTAAAGTGACATTTTTACATAAAGTTAAGCAAGGAGCAGTAGACAAAAGTTATGGAATTCATGTCGCTAGTCTCGCTAAACTTCCAAAAAGCTTAATAGAAAGAGCTGACGAAATTTTAAATGTATATGAAAAGAAAAATATAAAGAAAGAAACTTTTACACAAACTTCACTTTTTGAACTTACTGAGCCTGAGACAGAACCAAAAATAAATGCTATAGAGGAAAAAATAAAAGAAATAAATCCATTAGAAATGACACCAATAGATGCTTTAAGTTTTCTTTATGAATTAAAAAAAACATTAAAAAATAATGAATAATTAAAGATGATATTTAAGAGTTTTAACAAACGTAGAATCAGAAATAATTTTCAAAAATGAAGCCTTATCATTTCAATATCGATGGTGAAGCATCTACACAAGAAACACTTCTTTATACAGAAATAATAAATAATAGTGGCAAAAAAGCAATTCAAAATTTTAAAAATTTACTTGAGAATAAAAGTACGATTTCAATATTTGCTGATATTGAAAAATTAGATAAAATCATTTTAAATATAGATTATTTAATAGTAATAAATTTATAGAGAGAAATTTAAAAGCAATAATTAATAAGAAAGAAAACAATAACATAAAACAAATGAGTAAAGCAAATGATAAAAAATTAGTTTAAAAACAATTTAAATATGTTAAAATATAGTAGGTGATATTATGAAAAATAGAAGTGAGTTAAGAGAAATAATTATGCGAGTAATTTACCAAGTAAATTTATTCGATGATGCTAAGTTAGATTATAATATTAATTCTCTCATTAAAGAACAATTAGAACTTGAGAATGAATTTGTTAATGATACAATTAACGGAATATTAAAAAATAAAAAAGAATTAGTATCTCTTGCTAATAAATATTTAAAAGATTGGACAATGAATAGATTGAATAAAGTTGATCAGGCGATTATTCTTCTAGGAATATATGAACTTCTTTATACAGAAACTCCATCTATTGTTTCCATAAACGAGGCAATTGAATTATCTAAAAAATATAGTGAAGAAGCAGTTACTAAAATGATTAACGGTATTTTAGATAAAATTTACCACGATGAAGAAAAATAAAGCAAAAACTATTAAAGAAACTATTGTAAAACAAAATCAAAGTAGGTGAATTGATGAAAGAAAAGTATATTTCTGTATCTCAATTAACAAAATATATAAAATATAAAATTGATAATGACATTAATTTAAATGAAGTCTTTTTAAAAGGAGAAATATCCAATTTTAAAGCTCACAGTCGAGGTCATTACTATTTTACATTAAAAGATGAAAGCAGTAGAATAAATGCAATTATGTTTGCATCAAGTACCAAAAAAATAAAATTCCTTCCTCAAGACGGAATGAAAGTATTAGTAACTGGTAAAATAAGTGTATTTGAAGCTAATGGTGGTTATCAAATATATGTAAATGATATGTTAGAAGATGGAATAGGGAATTTATATATTGCTTTTGAACAGTTAAAAAACAAACTTGAATTAGAAGGACTATTTAACAAAAATAATAAAAAAAACATCCCTAGAATCCCTAAAAGAATAGGAGTTATTACAGCGCCTACAGGAGCTGCTATAAAAGATATAATTTCCACAATAAAAAGAAGATGGCCAATTACAGAAATATACTTATTTCCCTCTCTTGTTCAAGGAGAAAATGCTAAAGAAGATATTGTAAAACAAATTGAAAGAACTGAAGCATTTGATTTAGATACTCTAATTGTTGGTCGTGGTGGTGGAAGTATTGAAGACTTATGGCCATTTAATGAGGAAATTGTAGCACGAGCTATATTCTCATCAACAATTCCAATAATTAGTGCCGTTGGTCATGAAATAGATTTTACAATTGCCGATTTTGTTGCTGATTTAAGAGCTCCTACTCCAACAGGAGCCGCTGAAATGGCTGTTCCCCAATTATCAGATATATGTAGTTATTTAAATCAGTTAAAAATTAGATTATATAATTCGATAGAAAAAAAACTAGAATTAAACAAAAAAAAATTAGACAACTTAAAAAATCGTAATATATTTAAAAGTCCTATGATGATTTATCAAACTAAAGAATTACAATTAGATAATTTAATAGAAAGATTAAAATTTAGTCAATCTAATCTTATTAATTTAAAAGAAAAACAACTTTTAAAGATTAAAAATTCTTTCATTTTAAGGAATCCTTACCAAATGTTAGATAAAAAAAGTATCAAATATTTACAATTAGTTTCTAAATTAGATACTTTAAGCCCTTTACTAACACTTAAACGAGGTTACACAATGACAAGAATCAATAATAAAGTGATAAAAAGCTGTAAAAACATTGAAAAAAATACTGTAATTAATATAGAATTTGCAGATGGAAAAATAGATGCTAAAGTAATATGAAAGGAATTTGTATGGAAGAAGTTAAAGAATTAAGTTTTGAAGAAAGTTTAACAAACTTAGAAGAAATAGTTAAAAAATTAGAAGTAGGAGATGTTCCTTTAGACGATGCAATAAATGAGTTCACTAAAGCCATGAATTTAGTAAAAATTTGCGACGATAAATTAAAACATGCTGAAGAATCAATTACAAAACTAGTGAAGGATAATGGAGAAATAGTTGAATTCAAAATTGATGAATAAATAAAAATATTATTCACAAAAAAAGAAGCAAAATATTATCTTGTTTTATTGTGGAAATGGGCCTCTACTTACGCAGATTATTTTACACTCTCTCTGCTTTTAACATGAAAAAATTACTATTTTCACAGGAATTTTAACACAAAAGAAGAATTAACTTATTGCTAATTCTTCTTTTAGTTTTGAAAGATTCTTAGATAAACTAATTACATTTAAAGGAATCTCTATTAATTTATTATCTACAGCTACATAATTTTTAATCTCTATTTCACTTAGATCAATAGCATTTTCTAATTCTTTTACAATATAATGCAATTGGACACAATGAGGTGATTTATCAACACTTACAAAAATCATTGCTTTAATTTTACCTCTAGCAAGCATACCAATTATTTTTGTAACTACCATATTAAGATGCTCTTTTTCTAAACAAACATCATAAATATTTTGAGATATTTTTTTTAATTCTTCGTATGCATATGGTTGCATATTTTTTAAACAACTCCCAACGATAACCATCTTCTCTTTCACATCAAAACAATTTGTCTTTAATAAATCCATCATAATATCTACAACCTTCCAAAATTTAATTTAATAATAAACAAGTATATATTTTAATTATAAAACATATACTTATTTTAATCAACACACATTAATAATAGATTTTAATCTTCTAATAACCTTTTTCTCTATTCGAGAAATATAAGATTGCGATATTCCAAGTTTTTCAGCAACCTCTTTTTGTGTATATTCCTCGTTTCCCATTAAACCATATCTTAAAATCATTATATCCCGATCTCTTGGTTTCAAGCTTAAAACCTCTTGAATCATTATTTCTTTATCACTTTTTTCTTCTATATTTCGAGTCACTATATCTTTATCAGTTCCAATAACATCTTCTAAATGCAACTCGTTGCCATCGCTATCCAGAGATAAAGCTTGATCTATACTAACTTCGCATTTAATTTTTTTATTTTTTCGTAAATACATTAAAATTTCATTATCAATACAACGTGAAGCATATGTTGCTAATTTTATATTTTTTTTGCTACTAAACGTATTAATTCCTTTAATTAAACCAATACTTCCAATACTAACTAAATCTTCTAAGTCAACTCCTGTATTTTCATACTTTTTAGCAAGAAATACTACCAATCGAAGATTGTGTTCAATTAACTTTTCTCTTGCTTCAACATTACCTTCATCTTTTAAAGCAACGTAATATTCTTCATCTTCCTTACTTAAAGGCTCTGGCAAAATATCAGTAGCACCAACATAAAAACAACTTCCAACTTTCCAAAATAATTTTTTTAAAAATTCAAAAAATTTTTTCATAATTCCTCCTTAAATTTATTAGGTAAAATACAATTTAATCCATCTATTGCAAATTTATCTTTGGCTAATCCAATTAAACAATTATTAAATTCTTTTGATCCAATTATGACTTTATCCGGTCGTACACATGAAATAATCCCCTCAGTATTTAAAGCTTTATATGGTACATATATTATATTATTAACATTTAATTTTAAATTCACTAAAATAATAGGTTCTTTTTTTATAGGCGAAACTAATCTATTTCCTGTATCTATAAATCCCTCTAAAGAATATTTTTTATTTTTAATGTAAATTGTAACTTCATATTTATTTGCATATGTATTTTTATAAGATAAGAATTCTTTTACTAACATAAATATAATTATCGGAAAAATAGTTATAAGAATTAAAAAATTAAAATAAAAACTAGAGTTTAAATCGAATAAATAAATAACACCACCCAAAATTATACTTATTAAATAAAAATAAAATAAATTATTAAAAAAATTATTTTTACCAAAAGAAACTAATATTATGAAAATACTTAAAATAAATTTAAAGATAAATAAATTCACACTATTAATATCTATAAATAAAACAATAGATGTCAAAGAAGCTATTAAACTTCCAAAAAATATTCTATAATTTTTATTATTAATTTTTAATAATTTTTTAGTACCATAAAGAATCATAAAATCTAATAAAAAATTTACAATAAAGACAAATTCAAAATAGACTTTCATATTATCACCAATAATATTATATAAATAAAAAAACGACTTATCTGTCGTTTTATAGTTAGATTTTCTTTTTGTTTATAAATATTTTTGTAATGTATGTTAAAAATATTATCATTATGATCACAAAAGACCACTTTAATATAATATTTAGAACATTAATTGTACTAGTATATTTATCAATAATATCAAAAATATTTTCAGGAAGATATTTTCCAATTAAAGCTGCAACATCAGGTAATCCAATATTATTTTTTATAAAAGTTAAAATCCTTAAAAATATTTCTATTATCGCCATGAAGAAAACAAATGATGAAAATCTTTTAAAAAACATAATAACTATCACAATTAAAATTATCAATACAATTAAATCAATATACATATAAACCTCACTACATTATAATTTTGAGTACAAAATATTACTCTTATATAAATTTATTGTATCACTTTTTTTCATATTATAATAGTATTAATTTAATAATTTGTCACCTTCTTCTAACATTGTTGTAATAAAAATACCATAACCTTTATTAGTTTCATTAACAATAACATAATTTACAACACCTATTATTTTGTTATTTTGAATAATTGGTGACCCACTCATACCTTGAATTACTCCTCCTGTAGCTTGAAGTAATTTTTCATCAGTTATTTCAAATAAAATATTTTTTACTGTATTTCCCTCATCAATTGAAATTATATTAATTTGAAATGTTTCTACTTTATCTTTATCAATAACAGTCTTTATTTCAGCCGGACCTTTTTTCACCTCATCCTTATTCGCAACCTCATAAGTTTTCGTAGTCGGCAAATCTTTTAGATATTTCCCGAAAATACCATTCTGCTCATTTTTGTTAATACTTCCAGTCGTTGCTTCTTTATCATAATTAGCTTGTTTTTCACCAGCTACACCATTAGTACTTTTTTTAATAGATCTTACCTCAGCTTTATAAATTGATCCATCTTTAATATTAAATTTAGATAGAGTTGTACTTTCTAAAATCTCATGTCCTAACGAACCAAAAATTTTAGTTTCTGGATCTATATAAGATAATGTACCTATCCCATTAATTTGATCTTTAACATACAAACCTGTTTTTATTAAATTATCTTCTTTCTCTAAAGTTAAACTTAATTCTATTTCTTTATTATCTCGTAAAACTGTAAATAAATAATCCTTTTCTTCACTAATTTCATTATTTAAAGAATTTATATTATTTATCTCTTTTCCATTAACCTTAGTAATAATATCTCCTAATTTAAAACCAGCATTTTTAGCAATTAATTTATTTTTAACTTCATAATATCCTACAACATAGACTCCTTTTGAATGAACTTCAATACCTATAGTATCTCCACCTACAATAACCTTATTAGAATAAGCAAAAATATTTAAAGGTAAAAGGATTGATAATATGAATAATATAATTATTTTTTTCTTCATTTTTCACACCTCATTTATATTTTCGACAATATTTAACAAAATATACACATAAAATTTTTGACTTTAGATTAAAAAAAGGATATATTTATTAAGAGGTGAATGTATGGATATTCTTAAATCAAACGAAGTAAATATGGAAAATAGTGATAAAACAATTGTTAAATTAATTGAAGAAATGCGAAAAAAGTCTTTATTAAAAGAAGACGGGAAATTAAAAACAAGAATTACTTCAATTAAAAAAAGCACATATTATAGATATTTATCTAAAATAGTAGGAATTTGTGCTTTATCTGCTACACTTTATGCTAGTGGTGCATTAGCTAGTCATAATCTTGAAAAAATTCAAGATGATATATCAATTTATCATCTATCTGAAAAATTCTATGAAACTATTATTAATCCAGAAATCTCTATTACATCTAATAAAGAGGGATATTATTATGATTATTTATCTTTAGCTGATAAAATAGAAAAATTTACTGATATCGATGAAGCTGTATATTTTTTAAATTTCTACTTAGGCGACACACAAACTGATAAAGTTCTTGAATATACAGAATACAAAAACTTTTCTCATTTTTTAAAATTACAAAATTACGAATCAAAAAAAGAATTTCAAAATAATACAGTTAATAAAATAATAGCTCATGATACAATCGCTGATAAAGAAGAAGAACTATATAGAATTCAAAATGAAGTAGATGAAAATATTGATAAAAGTAAAGGAGGAAAAAGATGACTAAAGAATTAGAAACTGTTGAGATAAAAGATAAAGAATATTTATTATTAAGAAAAATTGAACATGATAATTTCTTTTATTTATATTTAGCAAGTGAAGAAAATTCTAATGATTTCATTATAAAAAAGATAAAAAAAGAAGAAACCAATAAGCTCTTACCTCTTGATAACGAAATAGAATTTCAACTTGCTTGTACATTAATGTTACAAAATAATAATTAAATATGAAACATTTCTTTTAAAAGAAATTTCAGGCTGTTGACAAAGTAAATTGTTAATAGTCTTTTTATTTTTGAAAATATGTATTATAATTAAATTGTAAGAACGACCTTATATTACCAAAATTGGTCATTGAGTTCTTACTTTTTTTGTGACAAAATGATATAATTATGTTAGGTAATATAAGGAGATAAAGTAAAATGGCAATGACAAAACAAGAATATAAAAATGATTGTATAATATTAAGTACATTAGAAGAATTTAGTGCCTAAGGAACATTTGGTAAGGATTTATATAGTATAGGAGGAAGACCAAGTATTCCGCCAGTTGTGCTTTTTAAATTGATATTTATAAATATTATATTTGGAATAAATTCAATGAGAATACCAAATTATTCAACATGGAGTCAAAACTATATCAGAAGATATAAAGATAGTGAAGTATTTAACCAAATATTTGATACTATTTTGAATCAAGCAATAGAATATAAATTTGTAGATATGAGGAAATATACATGATAGTGTGGATTTTTTTGAAGCATATTATATTTTAAATAATAAGTTTAAAGATAAAATAAAGAATGTTTGTTTAGATGCAGATATGTAAATCCAGCAATATGTAGAGAAATAATACTAGCAGGTCAAACACCACTAATGCCATATAAAAGACCGATGACAGGTAAAGGATTATTTAAAAAATATGAATATGCTTATGTTGAATATTACGATTGCTATATATGTCCAAACAATGAAATATTATCCTATAGTACAACAGATAAAAATGGATATAAACAATATAAATCAGATACAAAGAAATGTAAAAATTGCCCATTAAGGGAACAATGTACTAAAAGCAAAAACTGTCAAAAAATAATAATACATCATATATGGGAAGAATATAAGGAACAAGCCAATAAAAATAGATATACACAGCTTTAGATAGATAATTACCCTTTGAGAAAAGAGACAATAGAAAGAACATTTGGTGATTGTAAAGAACAACATGGCTTACGATTTACTAGAGTTCGTGGTTTACTAAAAAACGAACAAAATATCACGATGATTTTTGCTTGTCATAATTTAAAGAAAATGGCAAATTGGAGATGGAAATCATTTCCCAATATAGCCCCTAAATCACTCATTTTTACCAAAATTATTGATTTTATAAAAATAAGTATTAAAAAAGTAGTATATTCATTTTGAATATACCACTTTGTCAACAGTCTGAAACATTTCTTTTAAAAGAAATGTTTTTAAATTTAAGTAAATTTAAATATAATCCAAAATAATTCAAAAAATGTAAACATAAATCTTGAATTTTATATAAACTCTTTGTTCTAGTCTATGTATGAAAGTTTTTAAAATTACTACTATTTTTACTATTAAAATAGAAAGTACAAGAAATTATAATATCTAAACATCTTTCAAAATTAAAAATAATCTAAATTAAAACAATTAAATAAAAGATTATTATAAAGTAGTTAAGAATTTATAAAAAGGTAATCAAAAAAATTCTATGAAAGATTTTAAATTCTTTATAGACAGTTTATTCAATGCAATAAAAAGCATTATTTCTTATTTATATATATTTCCTCCAAAATTTGATAATTATAGTTAAATATTTGATTTAGAAATTCCTCAGGTACTTCAACAAAATAAAATATAGTTTTCTCAAATACTTTATTAATAATATTATAATCTTTTAAAAGATAATTCATTTGTTTTTCTATATTATAAGCAAATTCAATACAAATTCTATAACCTTTTTCCAATTCCAAAAAATTAGCTTCCTTTAAAGCTTCAGTTACTGATTTAGTATAGGCTCTAATTAAACCACCTGCTCCTAATTTAATTCCACCAAAATATCTTACAACAATACATAAAATATTATTTAAATTCTCTTTCTCTAAAACATTTAACATTGGTAATCCAGCAGTTCCTGTTGGCTCGTTATCATCTGATGAATGTTTTACTTCATTATAAATATATGCGTAACAATAGTGTGTTGCTTTAGGATATGTTTTTTTTATTTTCTCTAAAATATCTTTTATATTTAGAGAATCAATCTTAATAAGTAGTGTAATAAATTTAGAATTTTTGATAATTAACTCACTTTTTATATTATCTTTTATTGCTTTCATTTAATCACCTAAAATAATTATATCTTAAAAATTATTTAAATAAAATAAATATATACTTTTATCATTCCTTTTTTAATGATATAATATAACAAGGAGGCTATAAAATGTTTAGAAAAGTTAAAGATAAAGAAATTGATATTACAAGTTTAAATAGTATATTAAAAACTGGAAGAAGATTAATTAATATTGGTTTTTTCATGGCAATAGTTTGTATAATTCTACTAGGAACTTATCTTTTAAAAGAATGGAAAATTTTAAAGTTTGCAGGAGAATTACTTATTATTATCTCACCAATATTTATCGGTTTTCTAGTAGCATGGTTATTTGAACCATTAGTATCAAAACTGGAAGAAAAAAAGATTCCTAGAATTTTAGGATGTATTTTAGTTTATTTAATAATAATAGGGACTTTACTATTAATTTGTTATTTATTTATCCCTTCTTTAATTAGTCAAATTAAAGATTTCGTTGCATCGGCTCCAAATATATTTGAAGATTTATCACAATTTGCAACAAAATTGATAAAAAAATTTGACACTGGAAATTTAATAAATATACGAGCTCTAAAACAAGAAGTAGCAGAAGCAATTACTAATTTCGGTACTAGTATAGGTTCAGATTTGCCTAGACATATTTTTCAAATTGGTAAATCTATAGTTAGTGGAGGATTTAATTTTGTATTAGGTTTAATGATCGGTTTTTATTTACTTTATGATTTTAGTAAAGTTAACGAAAATATAAAAAATTTTATTCCTTATAGTTGGAAAGATAATTACGAAGAGTTAGTTCATCGCATTAACACATCTTTAAGAAGCTATGTACAAGGTGTTCTATTAGTTATGTTTTTAGTTTTTATTACTCAAAGTATTGGATTAACTTTAGCTGGAATCGAAGCACCAATATTATTCGCTTTATTCTGTGCAGTAACTGATATCATTCCTTATTTTGGACCATATATAGGAGGAGTTCCAGCAGTTATAGTCGGATTTACTATTTCTCCAATAACAGGCATCTGTGTCTTAATCTCTATTTTAGTAGTTCAACTTTTAGAAAATAATTTCTATCAACCATTAATTATGGGACATACAATGAAACTTCATCCAGTAACAATTATGATTGGACTATTGATTTTTCAACATTTCTTTGGTATATTAGGTATGGTTGTTGCTACTCCAGTTATTGCCTGCATAAAAATATTAGTCACTTTTATAAATGAGAAATTAGACCTTACAAATAAAATATCTAAAGAAGAAGATATAAATGTCAAAAAAATAATTAAATCTGAATAAAAATAAAACGGAGATTAAAGATAAGTAAATTAAGTAATTATTGTAAAGAGAATTAATAGATTGGTGAAATATTAATAGTAATCTTAATTGAAGCTACTTTATGAGTTTTATCGGCAAAGTCGTTAAAAAAATTAAGGCCAAGGTAGGATGGTACCGGACAAATGTCCTCCTAACTAGGTCTTTTATTTGTATAAAGGAGTTTTAATATGAAAATATTTGTTATTGGTGGAAAAGCTAAAAGCGGGAAAAATACATTAGGAGAATTTCTAAAAGAAAAGTTAAAAGACTATGGATATAAACCTTGTGTAATGCATATAACAGAACCATTATATAGTTATGCAAAAAACTATTTTGAATGGGATGGAAATTATGAAAACAAACCCCGAGAATTTTTGCAAAAAATGGGAATTGAAATTATAAGAGATAAAATGGGAAAGAAAGATTTTCTTTTAAATAGATTATATGAAGATATTGAGATTTTAGAGAGTTTTTTTGATATTTTTATAATAACAGATGCAAGATTAAAAGACGAATTCGAAAATATTAAAAAAAAGTATAAAAATGTAATAACTATAAAATTAGAAAGAGAAAATTATAATAATAAATTAAGTAATGAAGAAGCTAAGCATATAACTGAAACAGAAATTGATGAATATAAAGATTTTAACTATATAATTAAAAATAAAAGTTTGCATGATTTAAAAAATTCGGTTTTAGAAATAGTTCATAATGAGGAGTGTTTAAAAGATGAAGAGGAATAAGTTAATAGCTGTTGTTGGAATGGCAGGTAGTGGTAAAAGTATTGCTACTGATTATTTAGAAGGTAAAGGTTTTGTAAAATTATATTTTGGTGGTATTACATATAAATTAATGGAAGAAGCTGGTGTTAAAAGGACTGAGGATGGTAAGAGTGAAAAAGAGTTTCGTGAAAATTTAAGGAAAGAACATGGAGCTGCCTGTTATGCAAAATTTTTAGAACCAGAAATAGAAAAAGCTTTAAAAGAAAAAGATGTAGTTTTAGATGGGTTATATTCTTGGGATGAGTATAATTATTTAATAGAAAAATTTCCTAATCTACAACTAGTATGTATTTTAGCAGATAAAAAATTAAGATATCAAAGAGTTAATGTAAGGAAAGAAAGGTCTTTTACTAAAGATGCAATTATTTATAGAGATATTAATGAAATTGAAAATTTGGCAAAAGGTGGTCCTATTGCTTATGCTGATTATTATCTTTTAAATAATGAGGATTTAGATAAATATATAGTAAGATTAGAAGAAATTATTAAAGATATAGAAAGATATGAAGGAGAGTAGTAAAATGAAATATATGACGCATGATGAAATTAGAAAAACTTGGTTTAGGTTTTTCGAAGATAAAAAACACAAAATATATGAAAGTGCTTCTTTAGTACCTATAAATGATGATAGTTTGCTTTGGATAAATGCTGGAGTAGCTCCTTTAAAGAAATATTTTGACGGAAGTGAAATACCAGATAGTAGAAGAATCGTTAATATCCAAAAATGTATTAGAACTAATGATATTGAAAATGTAGGTGTAACAAAAAGACATCAAACATTTTTTGAAATGATGGGAAATTTTTCTATAGGAGATTATTTTAAAGAAGAAGCAATTAGTTATGCTTTTGAGTTATTAACTAGTAAAGATTATTTTGGAATTGATAAAAATTTGTTATATGTAACTGTTTATTCAGATGATTATAGAGCTAAAGAAAGATGGATTGAAGTAGGGTTGGATGAAGAACATATTATTCCGTTAGATGGTAATTTTTGGGAAATAGGTGAGGGGCCATGTGGACCAGATTCAGAAATTTTCTTTGATCGTGGTGAAAAGTATGATCCAAATAAAGATGCATTTCTTTTATTTAAAGCTGATGAAGACCAAGAAAGATATGTAGAAATTTGGAATAATGTTTTTTCTCAATTCAATTCGAAAGAAGGTGTTCTTAGAAAAGATTACAAAGAACTTCCTAGTAAAAATATAGATACAGGAGCAGGTCTTGAAAGATGGTGTTGTATTTTCCAAAATGTTGATAGTAATTTTGAAACTGATTTGTTTACTCCAATAATTAAACATATTGAAGAATTATCAACGTTTGATTATGTGGGACAAAAAGAATTTAAGATAATTGCTGATCATATTAGAGCTATAACTTTTGCTCTTGCTGATGGAGCTTGTTTTGAAAATGTTGGACGAGGCTATGTATTGAGAAGGCTTTTAAGACGAAGTGTTAGAGTAGGTAAAACTATTGGAATTGATTGTCCATTTATGTATAAAATAGTTTCTGATGTTGTTGATGTTATGAAGGAGGCATATCCTTATTTAGTTACAAAAAGATCAGAAGTTGAAGCAATTGTTTTAGAAGAAGAAAAATTATTCTTGAAAACTTTAGAGGCAGGAGAAAGAAGATTAAAAGACTTAATAAATGAATCACATGATGGTTTTATTAGTGGAGAAGAAGCATTTAAATTATATGATACTTATGGTTTTCCTTTTGAACTTACAGAAGAGTATTTAAATGAATTAGGATATAATGTTTCACGAGAAGAATTTAATAAGTACATGGAAATCCAAAAAGAATTAGCAAAAAAGAATGCTAAAAATAAGTCTGCTATGTCTTCTCAAAAAAAATCATTACTTGAATTTAGAGATAAATCAGATTTTGTTTATGGTATATATCGTCAAAAAAGTAAAATACTAGCAATTTTTTCTAAAGATGAGCGAGTAAAAAGTATAAATCATGATACATATATTGCGATTGAGAGAACTTGTTTTTATGCTGAGAGTGGTGGACAAGTTAGTGATACAGGGATGATTATTGGTAAAAACTTTAAAGCACGAGTTATTGATGTTTTTAAAGGTCCTAATGGACAACATATTCATAAAGTAAGATTACTTGATGGAATAATTTCAGAAGGTGATGAATGTGAATTAGTTATTGATAAAGATCGTAGAAAAAATATTGAAGTTAATCATTCTAGTGTTCATATTTTACAATATTCTTTGCAACAAGTAGTTTCTAATACTATTAAACAAGCAGGAAGTTATGTTGATTCTGAAAAATTAAGATTTGATTTTACTTATTCAGGAAAAATGACAGATGAAAAATTATTAGAAGTAGAAGAATTTGCTAATGAAATGATTAAAAAAGAACTTCTTGTATCGACTGAAATTATGCCTATAGATAAAGCAAAACAACTTGGTGCAATGGCGTTATTTAATGAAAAATATGGTGATACTGTTCGAGTTGTTAAAATTGGAAAATCTATAGAATTATGTGGAGGAACACATACAACAAACACAAAAGAAATTAATCGTTTAGCAATTAGTTCGTGTGAATCTAAAGGAAGTAATGTTTATCGAATTGAGGCAGTTACTAATGAAAAGATTGAACAAACTTTGTTTAATGCCATAAAACCATATAATGATGAAATGATAAAATTATTAATTAAAGCACGTGAAGTACTAGATGAAGCAAGAAATCAAGGAATTAAATTAGAATTTGATGTTGATATTAATAATGATAAACCTATTTCATATAAAGATATTATATTTAATCGTAATGAATTACAATATGTTCAACAAGAAGTTAAAGAATTAGAAAAGAAATATTATGAAATAAGAGAAAAACAAACTCTAGAAAATCTTGATATATATCGTGAACATATAAAAGTTATAAATAATGTTAGTACACTAATAATGGATGTAAAAAATAAGGATATAAATCTATTAAAAAGTATTGCTGATAGTTTAATTAATGAATTAAGTCAAGGGGTAATTTTCTTTGCTAATATTAAAGAAGATGGTAGTGTTAATTTTATAGGAAAAAGTAATTGTTTTGTAAATATAGGATTAATTGTTAAGGATGCAGCAATTTCTTCTTCAGGAAATGGTGGAGGTAGTCCTACATTTGCTCAAGGTGGAGGAAAAAATACAGAAAAATTAGAAGAAATATTTAACCATATTGAAAAGGTTATAAAGAATAATGAGTAGTTATTTAATAGAGAGCTTAGACTCTCTTTCCTTAATTACTGAAAGAAAAAAAATTATAACAAATAATAATTTTACTGAAGCTTCAATTAATATTTATGATTTAGATTTGACAACAATTGATTGTGCATTAGAAGATTTAGATACATATAGTTTTTTAAGTGAAAAGAAAGTAATTATAATTAAAGGATTAGAAAATATAAAATATGATGATTATAAAAAGGAACTAGATCATTTATTTAAATATATTGAGAATCCAAATAATGCTAATCTTTTGATTATTGAAGTTACAAAACTAAATAATACTACTAAAGTAGCTAAAGAATTAAAAAAGAAATGTAAGTATATAAGTGTCTCTTTAAATTCTAAAAATTTTATAAAAGGTGAGCTTAGTGATTACAATATAGAACAATCTGCTATTAATTTATTAGAGGAATATTGTCTTGGGGATATAACAAAAATAAGTTGTGAATGTCAAAAATTGAAAAATTATAAGTATAAAGATAAGAAAATTACTTGTGAGGATATAGAGGAAATAGTAGTAAAAAAATTAGGAGATGCAAAAGACTTAACTTTTTCTTTTTCTAGAAGTTTAGCACTAAAAGATAAAAAAGAAGCTTTAACTAAATATAGAGAATTATTATCTTATGATATTGAGCCTTTAAGTATAATTGGATTACTTGCTAGTCAAATAAGAATTATTTATCAAGTAAAACTTTTAGAAAAAAGAAATTTAAGTGATAAGGAAATTGCTAATACTTTAGGAGAAAAATCTGATTACAGAATAACAAAGACTAGAGAATTAACTAAATTTTATACTGAAAAAGAATTATTAAAATTAATGCAAGATTTAGCAAAAATTGATTTGCAAATTAAAACTAATGATGTAAATGGGAATACTTTGATTGAGTTATTTACTTTAAATATTTAAAAACATAATGATTTAGTAAAAATCATTATGTTTTTTTATTTGTTCTAATTTTTCATAAATTTCTTTTATTTGTCTTTCGTATCCTATATCTTTAGGTACATAATATTTTTTATTTTTAATTTTATCTGGTAAGTATTGTTGAAGAACAAAAGCTCCTTTATAATCGTGAGGATATTTATATGTTGTTGAATCAGTTTTTATATGTGATGGAATATTTCCTGTATTACCTTTTTCGATATCAGATAAAGCTTTATCAAAAGCAATATGTGCTGTATTACTTTTAGGAGATAAGGCCATTTCACAAACTATTGTTCCTAGAGGGATTCTTCCTTCTGGAAGACCAACTCTTTCACAGGCGTTTATTGCCGCATCTAATCTTGGTCCAATTGCAGGATTTGCAAGTCCGATGTCTTCATAGGCAATAACACTAAGACGTCTATAAATAGATTCTAAGTCACCTTCCATTACAAGTCTTCCTAAATAATGAAGAGAGGCATCAACATCACTACCACGAATTGATTTTTGAAGTCCACTAAGAACATCATAATGACCTTCACCGTTTTTATCAGAAAAAAATACTGGTTTATTATTAATAGATTTTATTCGTTTTTCATCTACTATTTTACTATCAGATGAATAATATGCTATTTCTAATAAGTTATAAGCGTATCTTAGGTCATTTCCTGAGAGTTTTGCAATTAACTCAATACTTTTATCATCTATTTGAATTTCGTCTAAATCAGGATGTTTTATAGCTTTTTTTAAACCATAGATAATATCATCAGTTTCTAATTCTAAAAGTTCAAATAATTGACATCTACTTCTAATGGCTGGATTTATAGCATGATAAGGATTAGAAGTTGTCATTCCAATTAATGTAATAAGTCCACTTTCTAGTTGAGGAAGAAGAATATCTTGTTTATCTTTATTAAGACGATGTATTTCATCCATAATAAGAACAATTTCTCCATACATTTTAGCTTCTTCAATTACAATATCTAAATCTTTTTTACTATTAATTGTTGCATTTAAAAATCTATATCTAATTCCTAAATCATTTACTAAAGCATTAGCAATACTAGTTTTACCAATACCAGGTTTACCATATAGTATCATAGAAAATAATTTTTTATTTTTTACTAAATTAGAAAGAATTTTATCTTTACCTATTAAATGTTTTTGTCCTATAATTTCATTAAGATTTTTAGGAGCTAATTTTAAAGCAAGAGGTTTACTCATATTGATCACCATAATTATTTTATCAAATATAAAAGTTTTTATCTAGAACACTTTCTAAAATTAATATAAAAGAAGATTGATATTTAATTAAATTAGTTTATATTATTTGAACTTGGGTTTATATAATATTGTTTATAATAAGTTGATGTGCTATAGTAGTTATATAAAAGTTATTGTATTTGATTTTTTATGAAATTTTTAATATAAAAAAAAGACGGGTAACCGTCCGAACACAAGTGAGCATTTAGGCTTAAAGCTTTATTTTAACTCTCTATGTCATCTTAAATGGTATTAAGACAATTTCATAGTATCAAATAATTGGAGGTATGTCAATATGCAAAAAAAGTATAATATAGGTTTAGATATTGGTACAACATCTGTTGGATGGGCAGTGGTTGAGGCTAATACTCAAAAAATAATTAGAAAAGGTAAAGGAAAAAAAAGAAAAGCTTTATGGGGAGTTAGATTATTTGATGCAGCTGATACTGCAGAAGAAAGAAGAAATTTTAGAAGTACTAGAAGAAGATATGATAGAAGAAGACAAAGAATTAAGTTATTACAAGATGAATTTAGTGAAGAGATAAAAAAGGTGGATGAAAACTTTTTTCAAAAACTTAAAGAATCTAAGTATCATGAGGATGATTTAATTAATAAAACTATTTTTTTAACAAATGATGAAAAACAGCAATTAAAAGAATATAATGAAAAATATAAAACAATCTATCATTTAAGAAATCGATTGATTAATGATTCCTCTAAGGAAGATATAAGATTAGTTTATTTAGCTATACATCACATAATAAAATATAGAGGTAATTTTTTATATACAGGTGATAAATTTAATGTGAATAGTTTAAATATAGAAGAAAAGATAAATAATGTATTTGATGCATTTATTAACTATCTTCCTTCTATAAATATAGATGATAGTTTTTTAGAAATAATAGATATGAATGAATTTGAGAAAGCTTTATTAAAAGAATCTAAAAATGATGTAAAAGTAGAAATTAAAAATATTTTAGGTTCTATTTCTAATAATAAAAACTTTATAAATGAATTTATAAAATTAATTGTTGGGAATAAATTTAGTATAAAAAAATTATTTATGTTAGAGGATTTAGAGCAAGACATTACTTTAAGTTTAGATGGAGCAGATTATGATGATAAAATACTTGAAGCAGAAAATTGTTTAGGAGATTCTATAGAGATACTTCATTCTTTAAAAGAGTTATATGATGCAGTTTTCTTAAAAAAATTATTTAAAGGAAGTTCTAATGCTTCACTTTCTTATGTAATGGTTGAAAGATATAAAAGTCATAAAGAAGATTTGAGATTTTTGAAAGATTTATTTGATGGTGATAGAAGTCTTTATAATAAGCTTTTTAAAACAAAAAAAGAAATGTGTTTATATGATAAATATATTCATAATTCAATAAGTTATGAAGATTTTATAAAAGAATTGGAAAAATTAATTTTAAAATTATTTGATAATGGTTTTGATGAATCATTAAGTAATAAATGGTTATATGAAGTTAAAGAAAAAATAGATAAAAGAGACTTTTTACCTCGAATTACTGATCCAGAAAATGGAAAATACCCTTATCAATTAAACAAAGATGAATTAATTAAAATAATCGAAAATCAGGGTAAATATTATCCTTTCTTATTAGAAGAAATTAATGGAAAATATAAAATTGTCAAATTATTAGAATTTAAAATTCCTTACTATGTGGGTCCGTTAGTTTCTGATAAGAAAAGTAAGTTTGCATGGATGGAGAGAAAAAGTGATGAGAAAATAACTCCATATAATTTTGATCAAGTTGTTAATAAAGAAGTTACAGCTGAGAAATTTATTAAGAGAATGATATCTCATTGTACTTACTTATTTAAAGAATTTGCCTTACCAAATAATTCTATATTATATTCAAAATATAAAGTTATGAATGAACTTAAGCAGATAAAAATAAATGGGCAAAAGTTAGAAAATGATCTCCAACATAAAATAATGGAAGAGTTTTTGATGAAAACAAGTGGTAATATTACAGATAAAAAATTTAATGAATATTTAAATTTATTACCTGAATTTGATATGTACCAAGGTGATTTAAATATTACAGGTTATTCAGCAGATTTAAAGTTTGCTAATAATATGCAATCGTATATTGATTTTTTTGGAGATGATGGAATTTTTAAAGGGACTTCTTATGACTTAGAAGATGCTGATGAAATAATAGAGTGGATTACTATATTTGAAGATAAGGATATATTAAAAAGAAAAATTGAAAATAAATATCATGAATTAACTGAAGAACAAAAGTTAAAAATTCTTAATAAAAAATATAAGGGTTGGGGTAATTTATCAAAGAAACTTCTTATGGATTTAACAATTAAACACAAGGAAACAGGAGTAGCAAAAAGTATCATGACTTTAATGTATGAGACAAAAGATAATTTCATGCAAATTATTAATGATGATAAATATAAATTTCAAGATTTAATAAAAGAAAATAACATTTTTGAAGATTCTTTAAAAATTAATTATGATTTAGTAAAGGAATTAGCTACTTCACCAGCAACTAAAAAAGAAATTTATCAATCTTTAAAAGTTGTTGAAGAAATCATAAAATATATGGGTTATGAACCTGAAAATATTATGATTGAAATGGCTCGTGGTGATGATATTAAAAAGCAAAGAAAAGATGATAGAAAAAAATATTTATTAAACTTATATAAAAAAGTTAAGGAAGATTGTTCTAATTATGATGTTACAAATTATGAAACAATTTTTAATGAGTTAAATAGTTTAGAAAAAATTGATAGTCAAAAATTATTTTTATATTTTATTCAAGAGGGAAAATGTTTATATACTGGAAATCCTATTAATATTGAAGATTTAAATAGTGAGAAGTATGAAATAGATCATATTATACCTAGAACATTAATAAAAGATGATTCTATAGATAATAAAGCTTTGGTGTATAGAGAATGTAATCAGGCTAAAGCTGCAAGTTTTGTTTTACCTAAAGAATATAGAACTAGCTATATGAAAAAATGGTGGAACCATTTAAAAAAAATCGGTTTAATTTCAGCTAAAAAATTCTATAAATTAACTAGAGAATATTATAGTGATGAAGATATCAATGGTTTTATTAATCGTCAATTAGTTGAGACTAGACAAATTACTAAACATGTTGCTAATATACTTAATTGTTTTTATAAAAATACTAAAATAGTTTATTTAAAAGCTAATTTATCGCATAACTATCGTGAAAAATACGAATTGTTTAAATTTAGAGAAATAAATGACTATCATCATGCACATGATGCTTATCTAACAGCTGTTCTTGGAGAGTTTAAAGAAAAGTATATGACAAGAAATATTAATTATCAGTTAATAAAAGAGTTAAACAATAAACTAAAAGACTTGGGTAAATATAAGCAATGTAAATATGGTTTTGTTATAAATAGTTTAGATGAAGATGTATTTGATGTAGTTTTAGAATTATCGAAGAATTTTTTTAATGAAGAGACAGGCGAAATAATATTCGATTCAAAAAGATTTAATAATATTGTAGAGAATACTCTTTATAGAAATGATATATTAATTAGTAGAAAAACAGAGATAAGAAGTGGCAAATTATTTAATATGAAAATGAAAAGTGTTGGTAATGTAAAAATTAAAGATAATATGCCAACTGAATTATATGGAGGATATTCAAATATAGAAACATCTTATTTAACACTTGTTGAATATAAAAATAAGTTAAAATTAATTGGAATTCCTTTAGAAATAGCATTAAAATCTAAAAATAAATTGCAAACTAAATATAATTTTATAAAAGAGCATTTAAAAGAAGAAAATATTAAAATAGTTAAAGATTTTATTCCTTTTGAAACTTTAATAAATTATAATGGCCAAGATGTCTATATTAAAGGCTATAGTCTATCGAAAAAAGCTTGTGAAGTTTCTAATGCAACTCAATTAAAAATTCCTAAAGAGAAATTAAAATTGTGGAAAAATATATTAAATGAAATTCTTAATAAAAAAAGTATTTCAAATGATAGTGATGCTTTAGTAGATACGGAAAAAAGTTTAGAAATAATGAAAGATATAATTTTATATTTATTTAATTTGAAGAAAGAATTTCCTTTATTTTTAAATGAAATAAATAAAATAGAAAATAAAATTACTTTAGATAATTTAAACTATAATGAGTTAAAAAAAATAATAATTGAATTATTTAAAATATATCATTGTAATAGTGTAAATGGAAATTTAAAAGAATTTGGTTTTGGAGAAAGAATAGGTAGATTATCTGGAAAAAATATTACTAAAGGTATAATTAAAGCTAATTCTATTACACGAATAAAAGAGATTGAGTATGAGTTTTAGAACAGTAGTAATTACTAAACAATCAAAAATTAGTTATAAAAATAGATTTTTAGTAGTAAAACAAGATGCCGAAGAAAAATATATTCATTTGTCAGAAATAGATACTATTATTGTAGATTCTATATCAGTATCTATTTCTGCATATTTATTAAAAGAATTAGCTGATAATAAAATTAATATAATGTTTTGTGATGAGAAACATAATCCTTTTGGAGAAGTTATTCCATATTATTCAAGACACAATTCTAGTAAAAAAATCAAAGAACAAATTAAATGGAGGCAAAAAGATAAAGATTTATTGTGGCAAAAGATTGTTAAAGATAAATTATTAAATCAAGCTTTACTTTTGAAAAAAATTAAGTTAGATAAATATAAGCTTTTAAATAGTTATATTGATGAAATTACAGTAGGTGATAAAACAAATAGAGAAGGACATGCTGCTAAAATTTATTTTAATGCTCTTTTTGGAAATGGTTTTATAAGAAATAATGATGATAATATAAATGCAGCTTTAAACTATGGATATGCAGTATTATTATCAACGGTTAATAAAGAGATTATAAAAAATGGATATATCACTCAACTTGGTATACATCATAAAAATGAATTTAATCAATTTAACCTTACTTGTGATTTGATGGAGGGTTTTAGGCCATTAATTGATAATTTTGTTTTTCATAATAAAGAGCGAAAACTAGATATGAATTATAAATTAGATTTAGTAAATATTTTTAATAATACATATATTTTTAACAATAAAAAATATGTACTAAAAGATATAATAAAAATATATGTAAAAACGACATTGGAAGCTGTTGTTGATGTTAGTAAATATAAGGAATTAATTTTTTATGAGGAATAGAATTATGAGAACAATTATATTTTTTGATTTACCAAATATTTATTCAAGAGATAAGAAGAATTATTTACAATTTAGAAAATTTTTAATTAATGAAGGTTTTATAATGATGCAAGAGTCAGTATATTCAAAAATAGTTTTAAATTCACAACAAGCAGAGTTATTGTTAGAAAGAGTTAGAAAAAAAGCTCCTAAAAAGGGATTGATTCAAGTTTTGACGATTACTGAAAGGCAATATTCAAATATTGAATATGTAATAGGGGAAAGTAACAGTAAAATAATAAATAGTGAAGATAGGTTGGTGGTCTTATAAAACTAAAAGTTTCTTATTTTGATAATATAATAGAATTTTCAGATAATTATATAAATGTAATAGAGGTTGAAAATAAAAAATATTTTTATAGATTTGTTGATAATTTATATAATTTAAATGAAAAAGAAAATGATAATATCATTTTTTATGAAGAAGATAAAGAAAAGAATTTTGATAAAAATATCAAAATTTTTATAGATTTTTTTAATTTAAATTTAAACTCAAAGAAAATGTTGACTGAAGTATTAAAATATTTAAGTGCTTCTATAGAAGATGCTGATATCATACTTTTACAAAAAGAATATTTAAAAATTATTAATAAATTTAAGAAAGTAATTAATACTGTTGATTTGCCAATTATACTTGAAGAAGAAATAAATATAGAATCTATATCTAAAACATTACATTTAAGTATTGAAGAAAAAGATGAATTGTTAGATAATTTATTTTTATTAATTGATTTAGAAAATACCTTGAAATTTAATAATATACTTGTATTTGTTAATTTAAAACAGTATTTATCAAAGAATGAATTAATTGAATTTTATAAATACGCTATCTATAATAAAATCCAAATATTATTAATTGATTCACAAGCATATGGCGTAACATTAGAATATGAAAAAAAATTAATAATAGATGAAAATTTAGATGAATTTGTGATATAATCAATACAGACATAAAGATGCCATTTAATTTATATTTTCTATGTATATAAAACGATTTAGATTTAAATATTTGAGGTTTTAGATCTATGTCATTTTAAATGGTATTAAAACATATATTAGACATCTTTTAAGTGTAGGTGAAGTTTTAGATCTATGTCATTTTAAATGGTATTAAAACCAAACTTGGAGAGGGAAACAATGTAAGACTGTTTTAGATCTATGTCATTTTAAATGGTATTAAAACGTAGCTTATGCTTATTGCTGAGGTTGCGACGTTTTAGATCTATGTCATTTTAAATGGTATTAAAACTAAACATCATATAAACCCACATTTGTCCAAGTTTTAGATCTATGTCATTTTAAATGGTATTAAAACATGATATGCCAGATTATCACTCTGCTAATAGTTTTAGATCTATGTCATTTTAAATGGTATTAAAACATAATCTTTTAAAAATTCAACTCTTTCACGTGTTTTAGATCTATGTCATTTTAAATGGTATTAAAACATTTGATAATGAATTAAAATCTTATGTTACGTTTTAGATCTATGTCATTTTAAATGGTATTAAAACATTCTTGTGTTGTTCAGTCTGTTTCATCATGTTTTAGATCTATGTCATTTTAAATGGTATTAAAACAAATACTTTAAATATTAAAGTCACTGGAATGTTTTAGATCTATGTCATATTAAATTATTTTACTAAATGAATTATATAACAGTATGTTTAGAGATATTATTTTTATTCTTGAAAAAGAAATATTTATTTAATATAATTATAATGGTGGTAAAATGATACTTGAAGATGCTATTGAAGATTTTTTAAGTTATTGTACTTTTGAAAAAGGATTAACTAATAAAACCAGAATATCATATCAATATGATTTAAAAACATATTGTCAATTTTTAATGGATAAAGAAATTAAAGATGTTCAAATGATAAAAGACACTGACATTAAAGAATTTTTAAAAGCACGAAAAATTGAAGAAAGTACTACTATAGCTCATAATTTAACAGTAATAAAAAATTTTCATATTTATTTATTAAAAGAGAAGCTTGTTGATACTGATGTTTCTGAATTTATTGAAAGACCTAAATTGAAGAAAGCACTTCCAAAAACATTAAGTGTAGAAGAAATCGATAAATTATTAGATATAAAACTACTTACTCCATTTGACTATAGAAATAAAGCTATGTTAGAATTAATGTATGGATGTGGTTTAAGAGTAAGTGAACTTATTAATTTAGAAAATAATGATATAGATATGATAAATTGCTTAATTAGAATAACTGGCAAAGGTAATAAAGAAAGAATTATACCAATAAGTGAATATTCAATGATTTCTTTAAAAGCATATATAAAAATAAGAGAGCAACTTTTAAAGAAAACTAAATGTAATAAATTGTTTTTAAATAATCATGGTCAAGGAATTACACGACAAGGATTTTTTAAAATTTTAAAAAAATTATTAATAAAAAAAAATCTAAATTCAACTATATCACCCCATGCTTTAAGACATAGTTTTGCAACACATTTAATTAATTGTGGAGCAGACCTACGAAGTATTCAAGAATTGCTTGGCCACTCTGATATTTCTACAACTAAAATTTATACAAGAATAACAGATGAAAAAGTTTTAAAAGATTATGAAAAATTCCATCTAAGAAGCAAAAAAAATAAGGAGTAAATTTTATGAAATTCAAAAGAATATTTTTAATGGTATTAGATTCTCTAGGAGTAGGGGAAACAACTGATGCTATAAATTTTCAAGATAATGGAGCTAATACTTTAGGTCATATAAATGAAAAATGTGACTTATTTATCCCAAATTTAAAAAAAATAGGATTTCTAGACACGTTAAATTTAAATGATAACAATAATGTAGAAGCATACTACACAATAGCTAAACCAATAAATGCAGGAAAAGACACCCTAAATGGGCATTATGAAATAGTTGGTTTAAAAAACGATATTCCTTTTCAAACATTCAATAAAGGTTTTACATATGATATTCTAGCAGGAATAGAAGAAGTCACAGGAAGAAGTGTAATTGGAAACTCATGTTGCAATGATGATTCAATTATTCAGGAATTAGGTGAAAGGCAATACAATTATGGGTCTTTGATAATATATACATCAGCAGACTCAGATCTTCAAGTAGCAGCACATGAAGATTGTATTCCAATTGCCACTCTTCATGAATATTGCGAACGAATTAGAGCCTTAACATTAAAAGAAGATAGAAGAATTGCTAGAGTAATTGCTAGACCTTTTAATGGAACACCAGGAAAATACAAATTTAATCATGTAGGAAGAAAAGATTATGCAGTAAAGCCTCCAAAAAGAACAATTTTAGATAAGCTTATAGAAAATAATTATAATGTTATAGGAATAGGAAAAATTAATGATGTTTTTGATGGTCAAGGAATTAATAAAGTAATTAGAGCAAATAATAATACTGAAGCCATTAATAAGTTTACTGATATAATAGATAAAAATTTTACTGGATTATGTATGGTAAATCTTTCAGATTTTGATAGTTTATATGGACATACAAGAGATGTTGAAGGATATGGTAGAGCAATAGAAGAGCTAGATGTAGATATTCCAATTATTTTAAATAAATTAGATTTAGATGATTTATTAATTATCACTGCTGACCATGGAAATGATCCAACTTTTACAGGAAATGATCATACTAGAGAAAATGTTCCTATAATAATTTATAGTAGGAATTTCAAAAATCCTAAGAGATTAGACCAATTTGATACATTAGCAAATATAGGAGCAACTATTGCTGACAATTTTGATATAGAAAAACCAGAAATAGGGGAGAGTATCTTAAATAAATTAAGCTAAGACAATATAAAAAATAATAAATTAAAAGAATTAATTGTACAAATACATAGCAATTAATTCTTTTTTTCTATTTTTATGATTTATTATTTTAACAATAATATTTTTTATTATGTTTAAAAATATCTCCTACTATAAGTAAAGATTTTAATAAAAAAACTTTTTAAATTCAATTATTTTCAATTTCTGATGTAACCTCATATTCATTATCTGTAATTATACCTCCACTACTCGTAAAACTCTGACAAATAGTAGAGGAAGTATTAGTACAAGAATCTCCATCACACTGACAACTAATTGAAACATTATCTAATGAACACTCACATTTATTATTGTTATGAGAACAATTTGAAACATCACATTTAATATTATTATTTTTCATATAAATTCCTCCATTAAATATAGTATCCAATAAATTATTTAATATTCAAAAATATTAAAATTCAAAATAATATTAAGTTTAATCATTTTTATAAAAATACTGTAAAAACTAAATGCTATCACATTACATTATTCATTATCCTAAAGTTTCTTATAAAAGAATATTATAGTAAATTCAATATTCCATAACTCGATTAAACAAACAAAAGATTTATATAAATTCTAGAATCAATCATATTACTATACTCTTTTAGATTAAAAATATAGAAGTTAACATAATATCTATTATAGGAAGTTAAATTAAACTAAAAAAAATTAATAATAAAATAATTTACTTATAAAATTTTTAAATTTTAAATTATAATTTCTTTAAAAATACTTATCAAAATTTAAATACAAATAAATTAAATTATTTTCAATTTCCTCATAAAAACTATCATGATATTTATTCCAAAAAACTATTGTTTTATTTTCTTTCATAAATAAAACAATAATTAAAAATGCAATTAAAATATAAATACTACTTAAATATATCGAGAACGTATCAGTTTCATTATTATATATTGTTGTTAAAAAAGCAGCAATTCTAAATAGTAATGATAAATTATTAAAAAAATTATCATTACTAACTTTAAGAGTCCTTTTATTTTGAAATCTTCTTATAATTAATTCTAAATCTTTTACAGTTTTAACATTATATAATTTTAATAATTTTACAAATTCCTCTATATCATCTTTATTTATATTTCTCTGTAAACAGAATTTTATTTTATTTATAAGTGGTGATACTCTTTTCTTAATTTTTTTTAGCTTATCTTTAGAAATAAAAAACAAATATTTAATAAATATAAAAAATATTAAAAAAATATCACATAAGAACTAAATATAATTACAGGTCATTGAATATAAATTAAAAATCTTTAAAAATATCATTAAAAATATTTTTAAATAAAAACCTATAATAAACAGTCGATCTAATAATTTTAAAATTTTATATTGTTTATTTTTTTTAAGAAAAACTTGTTCTAAATCTTCATAAAATATTCATTTTACTATTTACCCTACTTTTCTAGATTAAAAAGGTTTATATTTAATTCAATATAAGCCTTTTTCTATTTCTATACCTTACGTGATTGTATCTCTGCTATTTTTTCAAACACTTCTTTAGCGTTATCTTCATTAATTTCTGTATAACCAAGTTCTTTTAAAGCTTGCATTTTAACTGTATTCAACTCTTGTGTTCTAGATAATTTTTCTTCTTTTCTTTGTTCAATTTTTTGTTCAAATCTTTTATGTGATTCGCCAAGTTTATTTTTTGAAGCTCCTCCATTGTTATAAAGTGTCATTGCACTAAACATAATACTTTCAAAAATAAATTGCTTATCTCTATTAAAATTAAATTCCAAAGGATCAGTAAAACCTAATGATTTAGACATATAAACAAGAATAAATTTCAATTCTTCATTTGTTTCCATTGACTGTAGAAAATGAAATAAATATACATAGCTATTAAAAGTATCTTTTGTTTTATCTGCCGATAACTTTTCCTTTAATAAATTAATTATATCAGATAAAAGTTCTTGCTCTTTTTTATTAAATCCTTTCAAATCTGCAATTACCTCTTTATTTGAAGTATCTTTTACTCCCTCATTTAATCTATTTTCCACATCAATAATATATTCACCATTTACCTTTATATTTTCAAGCTCTTTGATATCATTTATATTTAAAAGACTCAATAATTTAGCAGCTTTCTCTTTTGGCCAATTACTAATCTCATCAATTGCTAAATAATTATATAGCATTTGTCTTGATACACCTAAATATTTAGCTAGACGAACCTTACTAATGCCCAATTCTGTCAAAATAACATTTAATTCTTTCATCTTTTAACCTCCTAATATAATTATAGAGATTATTATGTAAAATTTCAAGTGTAAATTGACACTTTTATCAAATTTTTATATTTTTCATTTTATTAAAATTGCTAAAATCTTTGGTATAAATAATCCATTTAATAAAGAAATTGTTAATGAAATCAATAAACAAATTAACAACAACTTTATATAACGTTGTGTTATTAGTTTAATATTAAAACTTCTTTTAAAGAATAAAAGTTTTATTAGTACTAAAGAATAATTTATAGAATAATAAATCATAAAAAAGTAAACAATTAATTTTAAAAAATTAGGTAACATATAAATCAAAATAAAAAATAAATTACTAATGTGTAGATTACTTAAAAGAGCAACTAACTCAAAAGCAAACATAAATACTTTAAAAAGATATAAAAATAAATTGACCACGATTCCAACAATAGAAATTCCAAAAATCCAAACTAAAAACAAAAATGAAAAATCACTAAAAATTTGTTTCATTAAAGAACCAAATAACTGAATTTTATTTTGTTTCATATTTAAAATCATATTATTAATATTAGAAGTAATCTCTTTTTTTGCCCCATCATCTATTATAGCATTAAAAAACAACCCAACTATAAAAACAATTATAGTTAATAACAAACAAATACTAAAAGTTCTATTCTGCTTTAAAAATTTTATCATCTCATCACCTATTTAAAAATATAAAAAAAAATAGTAAACTATTCATAAATTAAATTTACTTTTTACTACAAATATTTTATAATTAATAAAGTGAGGTGATTTATAATGAGTGATAAAATGATAAAAATTGTCGCTATCATTATGCTAGTAGCAACTTTAATAGGATTTTTTAGTTTTTTATTATACCTTTAAAAGAATAGAAATTATTCTTTTTTTATTTCTCTTTTTCTAAATATCTATCGATGTATCCTTCTATTTCAGGATGAATTTCTTCAACTAATGAAGCCTCTATATTATATTTATTAGCAATATCATTAATTCTTGTTATGTCTTTTGATAAATAAAGCATTAAAAGACCTGCTATCCTATTAGCAGTATACTGATCTAGTATCTTTCTATCTTGAGATGAAATATTATATTTTCTTGATAATTCAAAAATCGGACCATAGGCATATAAATAATTTGTCAATGATTTAGCCAATACTTCCACTTGCCTATTTTTGTCTTTAATTCGAACATTTGTCCATACCTTCATCCAATCACCTCTTTGCTTGAAATATAATATCATAAAAATTAAAAAAAGAAAAGGAGAAAAATCTATTTAAAATAAATATTATTTCTTCTTTCTTCTTCTAAAGTTGTAATTTCATAATGTCCAGGATATAACAAAGTATTACCATCATAATCAATTATTTTTTCTAAACTCCTTTTCATTTCATCTTCACTACCTCCAGGTAAATCTGTTCTCCCAATAGAGTCTTTAAAGATAAAATCACCTACAAACATAATTTTTTCATCTTCAAAATAAAAAGTTACTGAATCCTTTGAATGACCAGGAGTATAAATACATTTAAATTTAAAATCACCAATGCTATATTCTTTTTCTTCTAGATTACTTCTTTTAAAAATTTTTATACTTTTTTTTGTAAGAAAATTTCTCAATGCTCCTATATGATCAAAATGAGAATGAGTAATTAATACTCCCAAAACTTTATTGCTCGCTACTATTTCTTTGATTTTTTTAAAATCATCTCCTGGATCTACTACTAAACAAGTTCCATTTTTTATTAGAACATAACAATTTTCATCTAAATAACCTGTAACTACCTTATTAATTTCCATTTATTTCACCTCTTAATATTTATTCTCATAAGTTTTATTTACTAAAACATAATTGTAATTCATATCTAGTCTAAAAGTATAATAATAATCTCCACTTTTTAAAGAAGCAGGCAAAGGCATTCCCTCATTTTGATGATATTTAACTTCCTCTTTCAAAATAATTGTATTCTTTTTACTAGATGCTTTTACTAATTTTTTTGTTACTCTATATGAAGTAGCAGTTTGTTGCCTACAAATACCTTGAACAAACTCTCCTCTTGCTGCAATATATTGATACCCTCCTATACAAGACTTTCCTAATCTTATATTGTCAAATGGAATTTGAGTATTCTCACCAAACAATTTTTTTATAGCTTTTGTCATTGTCTCTTCTTTGAATGCTTTCGGAATAAAAGTTGTCGAAGTTTCACAAGTATAAGGTTCCATAGCTAAATTATTAAATAAATTACAATTAGAATCATATTTATCCTTTTCAAGAATTTGTCTATAAGCTAAATATAAGCGCATATTATCATTAAATTCTGGTTGAGCCAAATCTTCTCTTATATTTGTTGAAACTTTACTATATAAATCATTTATTAAAGTAGAATTAATATCCATGTCTTCTAATTCTTCACTTGCTCCAATCGGAGTGCAATTATAATTTAAATTAGCTATTTTATTTTTAAAATTTTTTTGCAAAAAAAACAAAAGAAGAAGTAATATAATAATAAAAATTATTAAAATAGGTACTAATTTTATCTTCGGTTTACCATCTTTTGATGTAGAATTCTCATTTGCATTGAAAAGGAAATCTTGTTGTCCATAAATATTTCTTCCATCATTAGAAATCGGTGTTTTATTTACTACATTATTTGGTGAACTCTGTTGAATATTTTGATTCGCCACTACTGGCTGCGCTATAGAAGATGAAGCTTGATTATTACCAACAACCATTTGAGCAGTTTGTGAAGTAGGAACTTGGTTTACACTAGAAACAGAATTATTAATCCCCCTAGAGGTTAGATTATTTTGATTATTATTTACCCCATTATTCATTTTATTCACCTATCCTATTATATAATTCTAATATATTTTTCTTATTTTTTCAATAATAAAAATTGTAATTTTTTATAAGGTTGTAAAATGAAAGTAGACAAATAAATATTTTAAGTTTTAAGATAAAGAAAATCATAAATTTTTACGTTTTTATATAAAAAGAAAAAAATAGAATGAAAGAATATCAGAAATAGAAAATATATATTCAAAAGAAGAAAAACTTAAATTGCATAATCCAATTTTAAATAATAAAAATTATTAAGATATTAAACAGAAACATAATTCCATAATCGTTAATTGTTCTTGCTCAGCAGTTTTAATTTTCCCATTTATTTCAATAACTATAAAAAGTCTAATTCAAATTTATTTAAAATTTTTCTAGTTTTTTATTCTAACTTAAATTCTTAACAGAAAATATTTATAGACACTTTTCCAAACTACTGCTATCCTTAATTTAAATCACAAAAAAACACCAATATCACTATCAGTATTTGACAAAAAATTCTTAAAAATTTTAGCAAGCTTTATATTAATAAAATTATAAAACATTTTTTAAATTAAAATAATAACAGTTGCTGAAAATCTTTTTAAATTAAAATAAAGAAAATTATTTTAGTTATTAATTTATATATTTTTAATATTTAAATCATCGGAAAATAAACTACATTTATTTCTATTTCATCAAAAATATTGCTTTAGACTATATATTTTAATTTATTATTTCTCTTCTTCCATTTCTGATAAATGATTATAAATTGTTTTTTTATTATCTTCCTTATTTATTAAATTTTTATTTTCTTGTTTGCGAATTTTTTCATCAAGATTATCTAATATTTTTTGTGTTTTTTGATTATCATTAGGTAATTTAACTTTATTCAATTCTTTATTTATTAAATTTTCAATATCTTCTCTCATTTTAAATATACTAATTTATAAATTTTTATAAATTAATCAGGTCCTTTCTAAATATTAAAAATAAATGTTCTTCTTTATTTATGAGTAAATAAAATTTATGAACTTTTTCTAAAATTAAAAAACTTATTTTAAATGTATAATTTAATAAAGCATTTTTATAAAAAAACAAGACATTTAATGTTAAATTTATTATTAATTTGTTAGTTTGCATGGAATTTTAATCCATACATATGTGCTTGAGAAGTATCCCCTCAAATATAATTATACTCTTAAATTTTTTTAAAATCAATCAAAATTCTTTAAAAAACAGAAAATTCTTAATGCTTTCAAATCATTTTCTCTTGATTTTTAGACATTTTTGAAAATCCTCCACTTTTTTATTTCTTTCGTTGTCCAAACCAAATTTGAATATTTTTTATAATCGAGTAGAGAAAACTTTACACTAAAATAGTGAATACTTTTCCCTCTCACACC
>CANTCS010000008.1 GCA_947652375.1 uncultured Mollicutes bacterium
TACTGACATTTTCTCAAAATGATTTTACTGACATTTTCAAGAAATTTTGACATAAGGATAAAATGTCTGATAAAATACGTCAAAAATGTTGTGTTAATCTTTCGCAAACACTTATAAATGCTAGTAATTAGTAAGAAGATAATTAGATACATATAGTCATATTGACAGCTATAGATATATTTTTAATACTAATTTTTTAACAAAATATCGGTTTTATTACGATCCTGTGTTGTTTTTTATTTGTTCTAATATTTTTATATCAAAATCTATCTCTTTTTCAAAACTTAAATATATATTCATAATTTTATCTTCAAAGAACTCAATTTTTTCATTATATCTTTTCAATGCATTTTTTTGAAACCAAAATGGTTTGTTATCATATAACAAATTCAACTGATTCTGGTAAAAATTAATTCTATCCTGAATTAATTTTAAATCACTCATAGTTTTGATTTCCTTTCTTACATAATTTTTATTTTAAATTTTTTGGTTATATTGTCTATTATGCTTCATTTTCTTAATTATATTTACATCTCTTTCACTATTGATAAAAAGTTCATAATATTCAAGATTGAACACTTTTGCAATTTTTACAACATTAGAAAAGGTAAACCACTTACGACCTCTTTCAATGTCTGAAATATATCTAGGACTTAAATCACATAGTTCAGCCAATTTTTCTTGTGAATAATTATTTAAGTATCTATAATACTTGATATTAAAACTAAATAATTTGCTTAAATAATCAGACTCTGTCTTCGCTTTCAATTTTAATATCATATTCTTTTTGTAGAATATTTATAGACTCATCTATAATTCTACTTTCTCTTTCTGGATTAATAGGAAATAGTTCTTTTAGGAAACTACTAGCCATAGTCTTATAGGAATAATCTTCTTTTCTATCATATTTTTTAAATAACATATAATAATTAGCAAGTTCCTTTGCCCTAGAGTATTCCATATATTTATTTTGTTCTTTCATAAGTTTTCTATCTTTTTCTAATTCCTTTCCCTCAAGATTTCCTGATTCATATTTATTTTTTGACATATTACAATAATTTTCTCTTTATTACTTTATTTTTATTCATATTATCATTCTCCCTATAGCCTTATAAAAACTTTACATTCATATTATTTATATTTTATTTTTTAAAGAATTATATCGTGTATACTTTATTATTTTAAATTCATTTTACATAAATTTTAGAGCATATTTTGCTCCGAAAATCAATTTTGTCCTAAATGAATGATAATATTGTTTTGGAAAGATATTATTATTCAAAGGAGGACTGCCTTTGAAAATTAAATTAACTGATTATAATGTAAATGATATAATTCGCATTATTCGAGAATGGACTGATCTTGATAGAAGTGATTTTGGTAAATCTATAAATAAGTCAGAACACACAATAAAGAATTATGAAATAGGTAAAAGTAATTATACAGTTCTCCTACTTCAAGAGACGACTTTGCACCTAAAATGTCCTATATTGTAAATTTATAAATGAGATAATTATTTTAATCAATATTAAGAGGTGTTGCAGTTATGATTATAATCAAAGAAGCCTACCAAATGGAAGAGATGGCAGATATAATAAGAAATAGTAATTATGAACAAATACTAGCAGAAAACTTAAGAAATATAAGATTAACTTATTATCAAAAATATAAGAGTTTAAAAAAAGGAGTTAATAACCCCTATAGTACAGAAAATATCGCTTCATTATTAAATATTTCAAAACGTCATTATACAAGAATTGAGAATCCTAAATATACTCCTAGAAACATTAATCTTGAAAAATTATTAATTTTATCAAAGGTATATAATATTACAATAGACAAGTTTTTTAAAAAAATAAATATAAAGGAACTGGACTAGGTATTTCATCAGCCCAGTTTTTTGGTATAATTACATTAGAAAATAATCATTATTAATTAGATAGTGAGGTTAGTTATGAAAGAAGTATTAAAAATATTTTTAATTACCATTGTAGCAGTTTTTATCACTTTACTTCTTGGATATTGCTTTTTAAATTTATTATGGGAAAAAGATTTTAATAAATTTAACTATAATAGTGCTAAAAAGGAAACAACTCAATATTTGAAAGAAAATAGAAAAGAATTAGAAAGTATTGCTAGTGATCTATATAAAAGTAAATCATCAAAAAAAAGACCATGCAAATATATAAGCTATAGTTCATATAAAAACAGAGCTGAATTTTCTTTTCTTAAAAAATCAGAGTATATTCAATTTGATATGGATGCTCAAGGATTTCTTGGTGGACAATATTATGGGCTAATATATTCACAGGATAAGAATATATACGATGGTAAAGATTTATTTATCTATGATGAAAATAAGGAAACAGATGATGGTAATAATATTTTTATTAGAGAAAAAATCTCTGATAACTGGTTTTATTATTATAATGATTTTGATGGTAAAGTAGATACAAATAAAATTAAGTAGTAAGTTGGTGTTTAAATGAAAAAAGTATTAAAAATAAGTTTATATATAATATTAGGAATAATAGTTTCTTGTATAGTTATATCATTATTTATAATATTGTCCTTTTTTATTTTTTCAATATGTACTAAAACTGATAAAGAATATACTTTTGATGATATAAAAGAAAAAACTAATGTTAGTTTTAAAACTTGCAAAATTATCAATGAAAAAGATACACATGGTGGATTTCTTGGAGAAGGAAAAAAAAGTGTTATATATCAATGTGGTAAAAATTTTGATACAAAAAATATAAGAAAAAAATGGAAAAGACTCCCTTTAAGTGAAAACTTAAATATAAATTTATATGGTGATGCAGTAAAAAATGGAATAACTTATCCTAAAAAGGAAGAAAAAGATTATGCAATTCCAAAAATAGAAAATGGTTATTATTATTTTATAGATAATTATAGTATGCGATATAAAGATGTTAATAATATCTATAGTGATGAAAAAATATTAGATATAGGGAGACCAAATAATTTTACATTGACTATTTATGATATTGATAAAAACTACTTATACTATTATGAAATTGATACTTAAAAGGAGATTAATTATGATAACTTATAGAGAGTTTAAAGAAATAATGAGGAAAGTTTCAGATGGCTGTGAAATAGGAATATATTTTAATAATGATTTTGATGATTATCTTGTAATAAAATTTAATGACTATATTACAATAGGCAAATTTAATTGTACTAAAAATGAAATATACAAATTTAGAAATATGGATGAACTATATAATGCAACAATAGAAAATATGTGCTTGAAAAGAGATTGGGATAAAATAACTAACATATTAATAGATTTAACATTTAGCGTTGTTGATGAAAAAGATGAAATTAAAAAAATATATAATATTGCTTTATAGTATTACAAATTACAAGTATTGATGGGATTAGTATTTGAACTAATCTTTTTTATTTAATATTAAAAAAAGACCTTTAAGTCTTTAAATAATAGTATTAACAAGAAATAATGAGCTTTTAATTTACAATTATTCTTTAGAAGATTTAAACAATCGTCCAACTGGTCCTACTGGGCCTACTGGTCCTCAAGGTATCGCTGGTACTGACGGAGCTACTGGTGCCACTGGTCCTACTGGCCCTACTGGTCCTCAAGGTATCGCTGGTACTGTTGGTGCTACTGGTGCCACTGGTCCTACTGGTCCTCAAGGTATCGCTGGTACTGACGGAGCTACTGGTGCTACTGGTCCTACTGGGCCAGCTCCAGGTTTAGCAATCGGAACAGTAACAACTGGAGCTCCTGGCTCAGATGCTAGTGTCACTATAACACCAGCATAAAATATTATTAAAAGGAGAAAAAATGAATCAAAATTCTACAGGTTATATTTTAGATTTTACAATACCTGCTGGTGCCACTGGCCCTACCGGTCCTCAAGGTATCGCTGGTACTGACGGAGCTACTGGTGCCACTGGTCCTACTGGTCCTCAAGGTATCGCTGGTACTGACGGGGCTACTGGGCCAGCTCCAACTTTAGAAATTGGTACAGTAACAACTGGAGCACCTGGTTCAAATGCTAGTGTTACTATTACTCCAATATCAAATTAAATTTTTAGAAAGGAATGATAATTATTAACTCAGATTATTTATTAAACTTTGTTATCCCACAAGGCCCTACTGGTCCTACTGGTCCTCAAGGTATCGCTGGTACTGACGGAGCTACTGGTCCTACTGGTCCTCAAGGTATCGCTGGTACTGACGGAGCTACTGGTGCCACTGGTCCTACTGGTCCTCAAGGTATCGCTGGTACTGACGGAGCTACTGGTGCCACTGGACCTCAAGGTATTGCTGGTACTGACGGAGCTACTGGTCCTACTGGTCCCGCTAATGGATTAAATGCTTATGGAGGAAAATACAGTGATACTCCTCAAACATTAAATCTAATTATTGGAACACCAACACAAATACCACTTGCTAACACCTTACCAAACTTAAATACTACTTACACTCCTACAAATAGCATTACAGTAGCTCAAGCTGGTAACTATGAAATTAATTATTTTAGTAATGTTTCTGCAGCACTTGGAACTACTGTTACTCAAGCAGTTAGAAGTAATGGTACTAATATTCCATCAACAGTAGTTTCAAGAGTTTTAGCTGTCGGTGTTGGTTCAATTTATAGCGGAAGTGTTATAGTAGCTCTTCCAGCAGGAGCTGTTATAGATATGGCAATTTCAGCATTACTTGCAGTTGGTATTACTTTAGGTAATGGTGTTAATGCAACACTTTCAGTAAAAAAAATCAATTAAAAAAATCTTTAAAAATTCAATTTTTAAGAGTATTGAAAAAATTCAATACTCTTTTTTTAAATAAAATTATTTATAAAAAAAATAATATTAATATTAATAAGTATTAAACAAAAAATATTATACATTAACTAACTTTTTATAAGTTTTAAATGTCGTTATAATCTTTATTTATAAGAGTTTATGGTATTTTTATTTTTGAAAGATATTCACGTATATTTTTATAATTTCTTATATTTTTACTTTCAAAAGTAATAAATTAGTAGTAAAATATGTTTAATTTTTTATATGTATGCTTATAAATAAAGCCTTATAACGCAATAACTAAATTTTTATCATTTATTTTTAAAAATTATTTATTCTTTCTAATCAATTTCCTAAAATTATTCTCACAAATCAAAATAATTCCATAGAAGATAAATCCTAAAATAGAAAGTATTTTCCCACTCTCAAATAAAGGAGCATGATATTCAATCCTAACATTATTATTCCCCTTACTAAGCTTAGCCCCTAAAAATGCAGTATTAACAATTTTCTTTTCTACCTCTTTATTATTTACATATATTTTAAATCCATCATCATAAGGTATACTTGTCACTAAATAATTATCTTTATCCAAAGTAATATTTCCAGTAATAACCTCTTTTTTCTTATTAATTTTTAAATTATTTAATTCTTGTTTCTTATCTTTTAAAATATCTGAATAATAGACCTCTACATTTTCTATATTATAACTACCAGTACCTATTTCTATTTCCAAATAAGGTTCTTTCATATTGAGAGGAATAATATAATTAAATACTTTATTTTGATTATGATATAACCATTCTTTACACGTCAATTTATTTGAAATACCATTTATATTAATAAAAGTATCTCCCTTTTTACAACTTTGATTTTTTTTCATATCAAATTTTATATATAAAATCTTCCCCTCTAAATTTTTATCCAAATAAATTTTCTTTATAGTATCTGCTTTTACTTGAAATTTATAATCTCTTACTAAATTATTATTTGAATACTTTTTTATCCTTGTCTCATAACTATTATCATTTAAATATTCTTTGACTACTGTTTTATTCATTAAATATTCAACATTATATGGAAATTTTAAATTTTTTAAAACCTGTAAATCTCCTACATCTTTAGAAACATAACACAAAGGATAAGCATCTTTATTATAATATAAACTAACATCATTAATCTCATCAATTTTTTTATAGTACATGCCAATATCATTTAAAGAAGAAATATATTTAACTCCCATAAAAGTATAAAACAATTCATTATTCGTCCCCGTAGTAATAAATTTATTTCTATAACTTATATTATTTCCAAAATTAAAATTATAAAATTTCCAATACTTATCATTATAAGTAGATGAATATATAGATGGAGAAAAATAATTTCCACTATAAACTTTATTAGGATCATTCTTAGGAATAATATTATTATAACTTCTATATAAGTGTCGATCATTTATCTTCTTAAATATTTTCTCAACATTATTAATATTCATATCATTATATTCATCAACTAAAACATAATTCTCAAATTTATTACAAACAAAAGAACCAATAAATAAAACAATAAAAGTATAAAAAATAAAAAGTTTTTTATTATTCATTTTAAAAATACTAATAATAACCATAAAAGATATAAAAATAACCAAACAATAAAAAATATTAGAAAAATTAAAGATAAAAGAAAAAGTTAAAAAACTAAATAAAAATATTTGAAATTTCTTAATATTTAATTCCTTATTAAATAAACTTTTAAAAAAGTTTCCATAACAAAGCATAATAAGTGGTATAAAAGGAATTAAAACTTTTCCCCGAATATATAACCCTCCATTTAAATGATACATAAAAACAGAAAAACTTAAAACTAGAAAAATACTAACATAAAGAAATAAATTTGCTTTATTAAATTTTTTATTAAAAAAATTCCCAATTATAGCCAAATAAAATATTCCATTAATACCAAGAGCACTATATTTATAAAATAATTCTTTAAAATTTGGAGTAATTAACTTAAATAATTGAATCTCTCCCCCTCCCCTTGAAACACTTTTTAATGCGCCAAGAGTTGGTAATAATATAATCATAGCCATCAAAATAGGAATAATTAATCTAATTCCTAAAAATAGACATTTGAAAATTATATTTTTCAAATTAATATTTTTTTCTTTCATAATCTTATAAACTCCATATATATAAATTACTATTAAAGAAGCAATACTAAAATAATAATTTGTCATAATAAGCAAAAAAGTCCCTAATATTAATAACCAACTTTTATTAGTAGAAATATATTTATCTATCCCCAATAAAGCAATTATTAAAAAAGGTAAATACCAAACAAACATTATATGATGATGAAAATTAAAATTCACACTAGCTATTGTCATAGAAAAAATACTACACATGAAAGCTAATTTAGAATCATTAAAATTATTTTTTAAAAATTTAAACATTAATAAACCAAAAAATATAAATAAAATTACACTACTAATTTGAATAAAATATATCATTTTAATAAAAGGTAATAAATATGAAATTAAAATTACTGGATTAAGTAACCCATAATATGAAAAGTTATATATATTTTGCCCCGCTCCTAAATTAAAAGCAAAATTTGGAAAAAGATTTTTAGTTTCATAAAATAAACTTCTAAAATATTCTGGTAAAACACTGTGTTGACTTATCCAATCAACATTAGAACCATAAAAATTATTAAATCCCAAAAAAATAATAATTAATATTAAGCCATATAAAATTATTAAATAATTAAATATTTTACTTTTTTTCATGAATTATCACATCCAATTAAACTAAATTTTACTACTAATACATTTAACATACAAGCAAAAAAAAGTTGCAATTTGTCTAATTTACTTTACATTTTATAAATAAATTATAAACTTTATCATATTTATTAATAGGTGATTAAAATGAAAATATGTGTTTATGCAATATCTAAAAACGAGGAAAAGTTTGTAAAACGCTGGTATGAAAGTATGAAAGAAGCTGATGAAATCTATGTTCTAGATACAGGCTCAACTGATAATACTGTAGATGAATTAAAAAAATTAGGTGTTAATGTAAAAAAGGAAATTATTTCTCCATGGCGCTTTGATGTTGCTAGAAATAAATCTTTAGAATTAGTATCATTAGATGCCGATGTTTGTATATGTACTGACTTAGATGAAGTTTTTGTTAAAGGTTGGCGTAAAGAAATAGAAAAATATTGGACAAAAGATACAACAGATGCTCGCTATAATTATAATTGGTCCTTTGATGATTTTAATAACCCAAAAGTAAACTTCTACATTGAAAAAATGCATAATCGAAAAGATTTTACTTGGACTCACCCTGTTCATGAAGTACTAGCTTTCAAAGGAACTAATAAACATTCAATTACAATTGATAGTATTACTCTAAATCATTATCCCGATCATCAAAAATCTCGTAGTTCTTATCTACCACTTTTAGAACTATCAGTTAAAGAAGATAAAGAAGATGATCGTAATATGCATTATTTAGGAAGAGAATATATGTTTTATTCTCGATGGGATGATGCTATAAAAACTTTAAAAAGACATCTTAATTTAAAATCGGCTACATGGAAAGATGAACGAGCAGCCTCAATGCGGTTTATAGCCAGATCTTATAAAGCTAAAAAAGATTTTAAAAATGCT
Source organism: uncultured Mollicutes bacterium (assembly GCA_947652375.1). Taxonomy (GTDB): domain Bacteria; phylum Bacillota_I; class Bacilli_A; order RF39; family UBA660; genus UBA3789. The sequence goes on from CANTCS010000008.1 coordinate 8,480, forward strand.
AAATACTGGTACAAAAAAGCTATTAAGGAAGCCCCATACTTACGAGATGCATATGTTGAAAGAGCCCTGTTAGCCTATGAAGAAGATAATTATAAGTCCATTATAAAATACTGTCTCCAGGCTCTTAGAATAAAAGAACACCAAAAAGTATATATTAATGAAACATTCAGTTGGGATAATACAATTTATGATTTATTATCAATAGCCTATTACTATCAAAAAAATTATCTTTTAGCATTATATTTTGTAGAAATTGCATTAAAAATGAAACCAGATGATCAAAGATTAATTAATAATAAGCTTCTAATTGAACAAAAAATAAAGGATTAAATAAATTCTTTATTTTAATTATCTAAAAATATAAATCTAATTTCTTATCTTTATATCTTTCATATATTTTATTCCAAATTTCACTTTCAACAAAACGCGCTTTTTTAGGATGCATCAAATATCTTACAGTAAACAAAATATAATTATTAACTATTTTTGTATAAATAACAGGATTATAATTATTAAAATAAACTCTATTTTCAAAATTAACATTCTTTACTTGATTTTTCATCTTTATTGGAATATTTTTTATGATATCAATACTATTTATTATCTTATAAATTTCTTGTTTATTTTTATTTAAATCACTATCTAGTATAATTTTAATATTTAATTCACTCCAAATATATTTAAAACCTTTATTTATATTTCTAATTGGCTTACTAAATACAAAAGAATTTGGAAAATTAACAACAACTCCTGTCGATTGACCATTTTCTTCCTTAGTCGAAACTTCTAAAATCTCAAAATCTAAAGCAGAGATATTCATAACATCACCTTTAATTTCATCTATTTGAATTCTATCCTCTACTTTAAAAGGTTTTCTAAATTTAATATATATCCCACAAAAAAAGTTCAAAATTATTTCTCTTAAAGCTATCGTCATAGCAGCAGATAAAACCGAGATTAAAGTCATTAAATTTTTAATATATTCTGCCCATAATAATAACAAAAATAAAACTTCAAAAATATTAATTAAAATTTGAAAAGTTTGATTTAAAACATACTCACTTCTACCTGTCATCTTTCTTTTTATAATCATTTTAACAATAATTTTTATTAAATAGAATAACAAAAATATTAAAATAGTTAATAAAATAACAGAAACAAAATTCTCATTAATTGTAGTAATCTCACTTATATATTTACAAAAATTTGAATATAATTTCATTTTCCACCTTCTTCTATATTATTATTCTATGAATAAATAAAGATTTTACTCTAAATTAACTAATTTATCTTAAAATTATGATAATATATTTAAAAAGGAGTAATTTTATGAATTTTAATATAGAATTTCAATATAATTCTCAAGTAATTATCACTTATTTTCTAATTTCTCTAACTGCTTGTTTTTTAAATTATTTATCTCATGGCAAAAGTAACAAGCTTTTATTCACCTCTTATCGCTCATCACCACTCAACCCCCTAACATATTTAAGATTATTTACTCATAGCATTGGTCATAATAATTGGGACCACTTTGTTAGTAATTTTTTAATAATTTTATTAATAGGACCAATGATTGAAGAAAAATTTGGTAGTCTTAATTTACTAATTATGTTAATAACAACATCTCTAATCGTCGCATTAGTTAATATTTTAATACATAATTATATAATTTGTGGTGCTAGTAGTAATGCTTTTATGTTAATTGTCTTAAGCTCATTTGCAAATATTACACAAAAAAAAATTCCAATTACTTTAGTTTTAATTTGTCTTTTCTACATTTTAACCGAAATTAAAAAAAGCATTTTTGATAGAAATAAAAAAATTTATTACTCAGGACACATTCTAGGAGCCGTATGTGGAATTGTTTTTGGCCTTATTACTATTTATTATCCTCAATATTTATTCTTTAACTAATATTTCTATTGAGAAAAAAATGTGATAAAATATTTAAAGGAAGTGAATTTTATGAAAAAAATTATACTCACTGGTTTAAGACCAACTGGAAACTTACACTTAGGACATTATTTTGGTGCAGGTCAAAATTATTTAAAAATGCAAAATGATTATGATTTTTATTTAGAAATAGCCGATGTTCAAGCTTTAACTGATAACTTTGATAATCCTGAAAAAGTTAGAAAAAATGTTTACGAGATAACTAAAGATTTACTAGCAATAGGACTAGATCCCAATAAAGTACATTTTTTCATCCAATCTCAAATACCAGAAATTGCTGAATTAACTGTTTTTTATAGTAATCTAGTTACTGTATCTAGGCTCCAAAGAAATCCTACTGTAAAAAACGAAATAGCCCAAAAAAAAGAATTATTTGGAACTAATGGAGAAAGTATTACCTATGGTTTTCTAGGTTATCCTGTCTCACAAGCTGCAGATATAACTGTTTTTGATGGTGAATTAATTCCTGTTGGCGATGACCAATTACCTTTATTAGAGCAATGTCGCGAAATAGTTCGTAAGTTTAACTCTATCTATGGTGATATTTTAAAAGAACCTCAACAAGTATTAAGTTCTTCTACAAGAGTTAAAGGACTAGATGGTAATGAAAAAATGGGCAAAAGTCTTGGAAATGCTATTTATTTAATAGATGATGAAGAAACAATTAATAAAAAAATCATGAATGCTATAACAGATACCAACAAAATAAAAAAAGATGACCCAGCTGACCCAGAAAAATGTATGGTCTATTATTACCACAATTTAGTTAACACCACAGAAAATACTAATAAAGTTTGTAGTGAGTGTAAAAAAGGAGCAAGAGGTTGTGTTACTTGCAAAAAAGAACTTATTAAAGCCATGAATGATTTCTTAAATCCTATAAAAGAAAAACGAAAACATTACGAAGAACATCCCGAATTAGTAACAGAAATTTTAAACAAAGGAACAATGGAAGCTCAAATTAAAGCCAAAAATACTATGAAAAAAATAAAAGAAGCTATGAAAATAAATTATTAAAAATATTTTCATAGTTTTTTTTGAGAGTGTAAGTTAGTGTAAAATAAAATGTGTAAGTTAGTAAAAAAACTACACATTTTATTTTACACTATTAATTTTTATTTATCTTCTTCTCTAAAAACCGGTTGTCGCAAATAATTATTTTTACTTCTTTCCATATATTCTACATAGCATTTATACTTAGGCTCTATATAATTTGCAACAATCAAATAGTTTTCAAAAACCGAACTATTTTTTATTTTACTATTAATAACCTTTTTATATAAAGAAACCTTACTAGAAATAACTACCTTACCTACAAAATACAATTTTCTATTTTTAATCTCACCTAATAAAACTGACATAACATTTTTATCTGAAATGACATATCCACCAATATAAAATGATGCTACTTGCCAATTTTTAATCTTAATCCATTCTTTGCTTCTAGTTTCAATAAAATATTTACTATCCTTCTTCTTCGCAACAATACCCTCTAATCCAATTTTTTTTATTTTATTAAATAAAGCTTTTCCATTATTTTCTATATATTTATTTTTCATAAAAAATTCATTATCATCATAACATGATAAAAATTTTTTTCTCTCCATTAATCTTAAATTAGTGATATCTTTATTCTGATATAAAATATCAAAACAAATAAATATTACTGGATTATTTTTACTTTGATATTCTATTTTTATTTTATTTTTTAAATGTGTTCTTTCCTGTAATTTTTGAAAAGATGGAACTCCATCTTGAAAAGATACTATTTCTCCATCAAAAATAACTTTATCTTTTATAAATTTTTTTATAGCTTGAAGTTCTGGATATAAATAAGTAATATCCTTTCCATGTCTATTCTTTATTACTAAACTACTTTTATCAATAAAGATTAACGCTCTCGTTCCATCAAATTTTACTTCGAAAATATAATCAGTTGAATCAAAAGCCTTTTTCTCTTCAGAAAGTAACATCGGCTCAAAATATTTTCTATCAAATAAATCCATTTACTTTTTTAAACTCTTCTCAAGTGCCTCTAGTAAATCTGACACTTGTTCTTTCTGTTTCTTTTTACTCTTCTTTATCGTCTTACCATTTAACTTATCTTCAATAGCTTGTCTTATATTATCTTGATACTCATCACGATACTTTTCTGGCTCAAATTTTCCACTTCCCTCTTCTATTAGACGGATAGCTAAATCTAATTCCTTACTATTAACTTTAGCAACTTTATTTGCATCTTCTAAATTAACCTCTTCTTCAAAAAATAAAGTTGTCATAATAATACCATAATTAGTAAATCTTAAAATACAATAATAAAACTTACTACCAATTACCGTCTTTGCAAGAGCAACTTTTTTAGTTTTTTTTAGTGCTTCTAAAAAAAGATTATACGCTTTCCCACCTTTTTCTGTTTCTAACATATAACTTTTCTCAAAATATACAGGATCAATTTCACTAATATTAACAAAAGAAACTATCTCAATTTCTTTTTCATTCTCTGGTTTAAGTTTATTAAGCTCTTCTTTCTTAAAAGTTAAATAATTATCCTTTTCATATTCATACCCTTTAATTATATTATCTTCTAATACTTTTTTCTTACAATGCTCACAATATTTAATATATTTTATTCTTTTTAAACATTTATCATGTAACTGATTAAAAGAAGTATCATTATTTTTAATTAAAGGATTCATAATTATAGGAATATTAACAAGTCCAAAAGAAATAGTACTATGAATATTTGGCATTCTATCACCTAATAATATTTTAACCAAAAATATATTTTAAATACCCAAATAAAAATAGTCATTAATTTTCTTATAATTTTTAAACTTTAGAACCTCTCACTCTTAAAAATTTCTCTATATATTTAACTTTTAAAATTCTTTATATATTTAACTTTTAAATTCATTATCTATTAAAAAAATAACTATCTAAATTTAAGTAAGTTTTATAATATCATATAGTTTATTATATTTTTGACTATAATTATTTTTTATATCATTTACTAAAAAAGCATATTTCTTATGAATAGTTATCTTATCATTATATAATTCAGCATATAAATAATTAATTTCATCGTAATTTTTTTGACTATACATATACTTTAATTCTGATAATAAATTATTTCTTATTTTTCTCTCCTCACGTGTTAAAAATTCCATTTGAGAATAACTCTTTAAAATTTCAAAATCAAACTTTTCTTCTTTATAATCTAAACATTCATCAATTACCGCTTCTTCTTCATCAAGTAATAAATTACTACTTTTTATAACCTCTCCACAATTATTAAACTCTAAAGCAATAACTCTACTTAAATCAGTTATTAAAAGTGCATATTTAATTTTCTTCCCATTTTCTAAAGTCGTTTTATTATCTATTTTTTCAAGCAACAATTTAGAAATCTTTATTTTATTATTTGAAATTTGCTCCAACTTTTTTTTATTTGTTCTTAAAATAGGTATCTTTTGAATTGTTAATAATGTATCCTCTTTCTTCCATTCATAAAATTCATAACTTCTTTCATCATTACAAAAATTTAACACTATATCATAAGTATATTTCATTTAATTCTCCTTTTCTTTAACAATATTAACATAATTATAAAACCGCAAAAAAAACTCAAACATTCTATACTTGTAAAAATAAATTCTAAATATTCATAAATATTATATCCAAAAGAAAATAAATTTATGTATACTATCATAAATGTTAAGCCTAAAACCATCATACAAAAACTGACTAAAAAAAGTAAAATTCTAAGTACCATACAAAATTATATTTTTAACAAGGCCTAAATATGAAAATAACTAAGCAAATATTATTGTTAAACCATTCTCAAAAATTCATTTAAATATAGAATACATAACTTTAAAATAAAAAGGCTATTTCAAATAAATAATTTTATCTAAATTTAAATAAAGAAAATCATTTTACTAACTTTCTTTTTTCTACAAAAAGTTTTGTTTCTAACTAAAAATCTTTATTTATAGGTATATATCAAAAAAAATAGTCTTTTTACTACAAATTTACTACTTTGTAAAATAGAAATGAAGTTTAATTTATGCTTAATTATCATTTTTAATAGAAATTTGAATTTATATAAAAAATATTTTATAATTTAAGTATATGAGAAAGGAGTTTTTATATAGTTAGATTATCAAAATTTAAAAAAATATTCTTTAATAAAAAAAGAAATTTGGGAAAAAAACAAAATGAGAGGAATAGTATTTTAGGAGCAACGCCTTTTGAAAAAGAAACTGACTATAAAATTGAGAAATATTCACCACTTTCATATCCCTTAGGAAAAAATAAATGTTTGAGTGATGAAAGTATAAAAGAAGCAATTCATAATATCCCAGATATAAATGATGAAATAAAACTAAAACAAATGAGTAAAACAGATTTTTATCAATTAAGTTATATGGACTGTTTGCCTAACAAAAGAACTAAAAAACTTATAAAACAGAGAAAAAATTAAATTAATAACAAATAGTAATGCATTAAATATGAATAAGCTACATGCTTCATTATTTTTCGTTTATTTACTAGCAAATATTTTCTTTAAGATTTAAAAAATTCCTTGAAGAATTTAAAACTTCTATAAAAAGTAGTAAATTAGTAGCAAAATAGATATCAAATAATTCATATATTATTTAAAATAAAAGCGTGTTTCAAATAAATAATTTTATCTAAATTAAAAAAAGAAAATTATCTTACTAACTTTCTTTTTTTAATAAAAATTACTCTTTACTCTCAAGAACTTCTACTTTATTAATAGATTGAAATTTTTTAGATATTTTATCCGCTGTAATAGAGACATTTTCAACATCTTTATTAACTGTTTGAATACTTCTTGCAAGTTTTTCCCATCTTTCTTTATATCTAGCAAACTCAAGACCAAGCTTATTCAATTCATCATGAATAATCGAACTATATTTATCTCTTTCAATATTTTTAATAATCATTTCAATTACAGTTAAAGTTGATATCAAAGTAGTTGGACTTGTAATCCAAACCCGTTTTTTATAAGCATAATTAATTATATCTAAATGATAAGCATTAAGTTCTGCAAATATTGCCTCAGCTGGTAAAAATAAAATTGCTTGATCAGTAGTTTCTCCATCAATAATATATTTTTTACTAATTGTATCAATATGTCTTTTCATATCTTCTCTAAATAATTTTAAATAATATTTTCGTCTTTCTTCTGATAAATTTCTATCAACCATTAATTGATAATTCTCCAGCGGAAATTTAGAATCAATACATATTGTTCCAAGTGGCTTTGGAGCAAATAAAACACTATCCGCTACTACTCCAGTAGATAAAGTGTATTGAAGTTTATAAATTTTGTCATTCCTCTCTCCAAATACACTAGCTAAAATATGATTTAAGTTTATTTCTCCAAAAATTCCTCTTGTCTTCTTATCAGTTAAAATACTTTGTAAACCAACAATATCTAAAGATAAAGTTTCTATTTTCTTTTGTGCTTCATCAATCTTTGACAGTCTTTCAATAATATTCATAAAAGTTTTATTTGTCTTCTCAAAATTTTGATCCAGTCTTTCATTTACTTTTTCGTTAATCATTAAAAGTCTTTTTTCAACCTGCTCATTAAAATTATTAAAATCAGCATTCATATTTTGTGTTAATTCATTTTTAAAATTACCTATTTCACGCATCATTTCTACTTCAAGTTTTCCAATTCTCTCTATTATATTAGCTTCGTTAACATTTTTAAATAAAGAGATAATAACTAAAATAATTAAAAATATTATTAACCCAACAACTACATAATCCATAACTAACATCCTTAATCAATATTCATTCTTTTACTAACTATCTTAGAAATAATATAAGCTATAACTAAAGCAACTACAATATAAATCAATGAACTAAGATCCGTTAAACTTTCTATAAAACTTTTTCCTATATATCCCCAAAAAACTACAGTAAACACTTTCCCTATTAATAAAGCTGAAATAAATTTATCTTTATTTACTTTTGTAATTCCCGACAAAATATTAACTAAAAACGACGGGGTAAAAGGAAGTGTAATAATTAAAACTAACTCTGAAAAGCCTATTTTTTTAAATTTTTCAATTCCTTTTGTAATAGAATTTTTTGTCTTTTTATTTATCCATTTACTTATAAATTTATCTTCTAAAAAAGAAAATAATAAATAACATAAGAAACTGCCTGTACAAGTAGCTAACCATGATATTAAAATACCTAAAAATACTCCAAATGCATTAACATTCAATGCCACGAAAACACTTAAAGGTAAAGCTGGAATAAAACATTCTATAAACACTAATAAAAAACCAAAAAAAATTCCCCCTGTAGCTATAAATTTAGTACTATATTCAACAATTAAGTTTATGATTTCCACACTATCACCTTCTACATAAATTATAATATAAAATTATTTTCTTAACAAGTAATTATGATATCCTCCATCAATATTAATAACATTATATCCCATATTTCGAAGTTTTATGCATAAGCTAGCACTTCTATTTCCTGAATCACAATATAAGTAATATTTATCTTTTTTATTTAAATAATTTTGAGTATTAAATAATAAATCATATTCTTCAATATTAACAGCTCTAGGTATATGTCCTGTAACATAACTATTTCTATCTCTAATATCTATTATATTATTAGAATTTCTTATTATTTCATCTAAATTACTATTCAAAAAAATCACCTCCATAATAATAAATGCAAAAAAAAGAATCCTTTTTATAACAGATTCCTATTTTATTTTATATGGTTTTTCTTTTGTTCCATTTCCACTTTTATATAAAACTTTACTATTTAAATATATTACTGGTCTTACTACATGACTATTACTTGCTACTTGCTTAGAAACAGCTCCACTTGAACTTACTGCATAAACAATAGAATTATTATCTGTATCACCTGTACCTAACCACCAAGACTTTCCTTTTTTTACAAGATAATTATAATTTTGACATGTTTTAGATAAAGCATTATAACAAGTTGAATCTACGCTTGCAAATAAGTAATCAGATAAAGTTAATAATCCATATTTTTGATTTTGCAAAACTTCGCTACATTCTTCAGTATTATCTTTTAAAGTACTTTTTCCATTCTTTTTACCAGTACATACATTATATGCCACTAATTTTGTCTTATCTTTATTAGAAAGTAAAACTTCTTCTTTATTTTTAGATGGATTATTATATATTTTATCTAAATACTCTCTCATTCTACTCGAGCTATAATTATTAAAGCCCGAATTATATTTATTTATTTCATTATATCTATTATCCCAAATATTTTCATATAAAACACCAGATTCACTAATTAAAACAACATTATTATTAGGCGTTATCTTAACTATTCTCCATAAACTTTCTTCTAATTGAAGATAATTATTAACTTTTTCTCCACGATATGCATAACTACCATTATTTGCATACAAACCATAACCTGATGAAACAACATTTCCCTCTTTAACAAGCTTTTTGTATAATTCCTCTGTAGTATAATTCTCTCCACAATTTAAAAATGGAGTATATAAATATTCTGATGAAGTCTTTTCAACTTGAACTGACGCCGAACAAGTAACACCCTCTTTTGTATAATAAGATAAATCTTGCATTTTTTCAGCTGTAATCAAATTACTAGCATCAATTTCTACAATATTTCCCTCATCGCTAGGTAAACTACTTGGATTATCTTTAAAATATGAGATAGCTGCATCCTCTAAGATTTTTTCAATTTTTGAATAAGAATAATCTTTTTTTTGAAATAAAGAAAGAATATATAACACTCCTAAAAGAATTATCATTCCAATAACAATTAATCCCATCATCTTGAACATTCTTTTTCGAGCAAGATTATTTCTTTCATTTTTCTTTACTTCTTCTTCTAAAAGATTTTCCTCTTCATCTTCGAAAACCTCTTCTTTTTTAGGTTTTTTTACCATATTAAAGTTTGAATTCATAACCAATTTCCTTTCTAGTTATCGAAAAAATCATCAAAAAAATCATCGTCATCGTTATCTTCATCTAAAACTAATTTATTATTAGAATTAAGATCTTTTTTACTATCATTTTCTTTATTATTTTCAACAACTTTTTCTATTACATTATTCTTATTATCTTTATCAATATTTTTTTGTTTCTTTTCTTCTTCCTCTAGCTCTGCTATTTTAGCATCTATTTTTTTAACAAGTTCATCAACATCAAAGCCTAAATTATCATTTTTTTCATCTAAATTTGAATTTTTTCGTGGAGCAAAAGGATTAAAATCACTAGCGTTTGCTTCCATTTGTCTTTTAAAAGTTTCGAAATCTGGAATTTCAGGCAAATTACTATTACTTGAAGATTTATCTTCCCTTTTCAAGAAATCTGGAATTTCTCCATTTTGACCAAAATTCTTATTTTCAACATTATCCATCTTATCAACTGAATTATTTTTTGAAAAAGGTGGCATACCTGGCATACCTGGCATTCCTGGAAATCCAGGAAATCCTGGTCCTACTCCGTTAATTTTATCTTTATCATCATTAGAATTCATCATTTCTAACAATTTTTTCTTCTTTTGTGCTTTAACAAATTCTTTTATATCAAACGTTTGAACTTGCATTTTTTCTCTTGATGGATAACTAGCTTCAGGATAATTTTTCCCCCAATTTAGTTTAAAATATGGAGTAAATTTAGTTTTAAATGGTTGTTTACGCATACGTAAAATTATTACTTCAAATTGTTTCATTCTTTGTAAATCAGATACTGTAACTAATGGAGTTGAAGCTGTTTTATCATCCTTTTTAGATTTAACTTCACCACACATTTTAGATATTTCTTCTAAAGCTTTAAGCTCAGTAGTAATTAAGTAAATAATATTACCACAGTTACCACGAATTGTTTCCGCATCTTCCTTACCATATACAGAATCAAGTTGTGCAAAGTTTTGAATAATCATCGTAAATCTAATTTTTCTAGAACGTGCCGCAGTAATCATTGTCGTAACGTCTTTTAAAGGTGGCATATTAGCAAACTCATCAAGTAAGAAATTAGTTCTTACTGGCAATTTTCCTCCATGTTTTTGAGCAACGCTAATTAAAGTTTCATAAATTTGTTTTAACAAAATAGTAACTAAAGAATGATAAGTCTTTTTTTCATCTTGAATAACAATAAATACAGCCGTAGGCCTCTCACCTATGCTTTCTAAATCTATATCGCTATGAGATAACATTTCTGATAAATTTTCACGTGATGCAAATAATTTAACTTTTTGCTTAAATACTGATAAAATACTTCCTTTAGTTTCAGTAGGTGCCATAATAGTACTTGAAGCATTTATAGAAGCAGGACTATTGGGATCTTTTGCTCCAAAATATTCTTTAATATATGTTGAACCACCAAATTTCTCTTCTCCAACAGTTGTCGCTAAAGAAATACTGTTAATATTGATTTCTTCTGGTTTTGCATCTTCAAATAAACCCAATGCTACTCCAGAAAAATAGTCTGCTGAAGTTTTTTCCCAGAAAGGATCTGCATTTTTATTAGATGCATCATATAAAATATTTAATGCCAAGTCATCTAAAAGCTCTATTGCTTTATCTTGATTACCCGCTTTATAAATTTCATAAGGTAAAGTCATCGGATTCCAAGCATTTCCATTTTGTGGATCACGAAAATTTAAAAGTAATATTTGATAGCCTCTTGCTCTAAGCATATTACTAGTTTTTTCATAGATTTCCCCTTTTGGATCGGTAATAATCATCGATTCTTTCGCTTTAGCTAAACTATGTACAAGTGGTAAAATAACAGTTTGTGTTTTACCAGAACCAGTCGCCCCAATAACTAAAGAATGATATTCACTATTATCAACCCACATTTCTTCCTCATTTAAGATTAAAGGAACTCCTGAAACTTTAGAATCAGTTTGTTTAACTTCAACCATTTCCAATTCTTCCTTAATTTCTTTCTCTTTTGCCCATCTTGAATATCCTTTATCTTTTTTATCAGTAGTAATTCCAAATCCTTTTTCACTTTCAAAAAACATTGAACTTACACTCGCAAAAAGACCAAGTAAAAATAATAAATATATAAAAATAGTCGAAAATAAATAATCTGGTCCAAATGCTGGTAATGGATTAAGTCCTGCTAAATGTCCCTCATCCGCAAAAGTATGTAAATTTACAACCCCAATAGCTACTATATATAGTAGAAATATTGCAAATATTAAAAATATTAATAAATCTTCAGGGTCAGCTCTCAATTTCAATTTCATACCACTACTTCCTCCTCTTCCCTATATTATAACTTAACTTTCTAATCATGTCATTAATTATTGATTAGAAATTACTATTTTAAAAGCATCTTTTTCTTTATCAAACTGGTAAAGCATATCAATAGACTCTGAAACACTATATCTTGCACAACTCAAAATTATTTCGTATGTTTCATCATTATTCGTATCTAGTACCGAATTAATGTAAGGTTTACAACCATTCAAAGAATTATTTTTTTGAATATCATTATATAAATAATATACTTTATTATTTTTAACCATAAACACAATGGAAAAAAGTTTTTCTGGATTAAAATCCATTGCAAAAACATTACTAATAATATAAAATTCTTCAAAAACTTCATCACTATCAAAATCAATTAACATTTTATAAGCTGATGTAAATTTACTAGATAAACTCAATTTATTTTCTTCTAAAACATAATCTACATATTTTCTATCTTTAATTTCTTCTTGAGAAAAATTTAAGAAATTAATTTTAAAATTTGCCCTATATGCTAATAAATTTCCATCTATACTAACAGCATTTTTCTTTTTATCAAAAGCATACCACTTATCATCATGCCATAATAAATATTTACCAAAATCTTTATTATCTAATTGGATATTAAATTCTTTCCAATTTAATTTATCAATAGACTTTTTTGTAGTTAAATTAACCCAATTCTTTTTACTATAATTCCAGATAGTATCTTCTCCTACAATTATAGTTGTGTCGTAATTATTTTGCTTTATATTATCAATACCAAAAATTAAAAACATTAATAGAAAAAAAATACCCAAAAATATTATTAAAATTATATACGTCTTTTTATTTATCATATTTTCTCCTAACTAACTTTATAATATACTATTCTTGAAGTATTATTCCAATTATATTCACTCCACATATCTGTAGATGTACTTCCTGGATCCATCATTTTTATAGTATTACCAGAAACAGAGTCAATTGCTACCCAGTGTTGTCCAGTATCCCCCTTAACTTCTGCAACTGCATATACTCCAGGTTGATTAACGATATCTTTAATACGATTAAATTTTTCATCTCTAGATATATATTTTAAACTTATATCATTTTGATATATAAACGATGGTGCAACAGTTGTTGCTCCTATCCAGTTAAAGTTACCTCCTGAAAATCCACCATTTTTATTTAAAAACTCCACAAAAGTTCCTGGATTAAAATTACTAATATTTGTTGGAACTCCACTTTTAGCTATTAACATTGAAACTGAAGTAGCTAAACAGCCTATTCCTTTTATCGTTTTTCCACTAGTTCCTATTTGTGTATTTATCCAAGGACCAACATATTGCTTCCAATTCGCATAATTACTATCTTGAGAATTACAATTTGACGAACTTCCATTATTACAACTAGCTTTTTGAATATCACTTGCTCCATAGTTTCGACTTCCTTGATTATATACTTGTAATAAGATTTGTTTATAATTTAATCCATTATTTGCAAGAGACATAAAAACTCTCTGTTCAGTAGCTAAAAAGCCCGCTGAAATAATATATCCCTCCCTATTAACAAGTACTTCACCTTGTGTTTCAGCAGCTACGGCTCTTAAAGGATGCCCCTCAGGAAGTGGTGGTCTTGTTCTAGTTGCACCTGGAATAATACCACTTCTAACAACTCCACCTTGTCCATCTCCTCCGCCCATGTAAGAGCATCCTTCATTAATATTACAAAAAACTTGATCAGCTACACAAGAAGAAATTTGTAAAATCCATTGTCCATCTTCTTGTTCTAATTTCTTTCCAAGAGCATTCCTCATAGCTGTAGGACGAGCCAAAGCATAACTTCTAGCCGCAACCATTTGTGCCTTTAAAACCTCTATATTAGCATCAGGACCAACCTCGGCATAAGCAACACCAGCCACATAATCTTCAAAATCAACTAAGTTTTGATCTATTGGTTTATTATAACTTCCACTACCATAGCTTCCACCACACTCCATCAAACGAACCTTTAAATCCTTCACTTGAATATTTTTCGCAATGTTTCCACTATTAGCAAGATAAAACCCTTTTATATCATACATACAACTACCTATTGATGCACAAACACTAGAATCCTCTTCTTTTCCAATTAAACTATAATATCTTTCAAGATAAGAAAAAACATCATCAGCAAGTTGTTCTCTCTCTCCATCAAGAGTATTAGGAAGATACTCAGGAATAATTGCCATAATCAAATTATTCCTAAAAGTTTCTTCACTATAAGAACTTCCGTCAAACAACATCGCATCAGCAATTTTCATAATAGTCGCATCATCCATCTTTTTATAGTCAAGATCAGCACCATTTAGATTTAAAACATGATAAACAGCAACAATTTTTAAAGGATCAATAATTTTACCATTAGCTTGATATTTCAATTTTATATTATTGACTCTATCAAAAAAAGCCTGCTGCTCCTTGTTTGAAGCTTCAAAATATAAACCACCTGTTTCCTCACCAATAGTATGACTAATTCCAAATGCATCTTCATAATCAGAAAATAAACCAGTAACTCCAGCAATAATTATAAAAAATAACAATAAAATTAAAAACGCAGGAGCAACAAATATTGCTGCCACTTTAATAAAAGTTTTTCCAGTAATTTTTAAAGCTTTTTCACTGCCATTTTCTTCATCTTTATCATTATTTTTATCTCCACCAAGAAAAGATGGCATTTTAGAACCAAATGGTAACCCTCCAATCTTTGATTTTCCACCACTAGAAGAAGGAAGAGCATCTTCTTGTTCTCCTCCTATACTAGAAACTTGTGAATCAGATATTTCATTGTTACCTTTTGCAAGTAAATCTAACTTTTTAGAAGCCTCATCAATTGCTCCAAATTTATTTAAAGTATTAGCAGTTCTCCCAATTCCTGGAATTTTATTTAAAACTCTTGCTCCCTTATTAAGTATTTTATCTCCAGTTTTTGTATTTGCTAACTTATCAACAGCTTTAGCTCCAACAGCACCTCCATAATGTGCTCCTAAACCTTTAGCACCTGTTTTTAATGCTTTTTTTGTAGCTTCTTGTCTCTCCTGTTTTTTTTGTGATGCAGATTCTTCACTAGTATTACCGATACTAGCATCAACATCTTTTTCAGGTTGTTCAATATTTTTTGATTGTCTACGACTTTGATATGGCATCTACATCACCTTACTTCTTTTTTCTAAAATCCTCCACCTACTCCAAAAGAATCTAACTCCTCTTGAGTAACAGCGATATTTATTCTCATTCTTCTATTTCCACAAACAAATAAAGCTTCACCTTGAGAATAGCGTTTAATACTTTCTTTCTCACTTTCATTTAAATCTATTAATAAAGCTAAATCTTCAACAGCCTGTTTTCTAAGCCCCATTACTAGATAGTAAGAAGAATTATCAAAAATAGCTTTACCTTGTGTTATAACAGCTGGATCTGAAAAATCACTTGGTTGTTGTGTTATAATAATTGTACCCGTATTATATTTTCTAGCTCGTCTTTGTACTTGTGCTAAAAAATCCGCTCCTAAAGCATTATTATCACCAAGTAAAACATGTGCTTCATCTACCATTAAAACTGTATCAACATTAAAATCTAAACAAAGCCCCCATGCATATTTTAAAACATTAAAGAATAAAGCATTTTTAATAGTAGAATCACTATTCATTAACTCTTTAATATTAAATACCATAAAATCACTATCTCTTCTAATAGTAGTATGTCCATCGAAATAGAATTTCAATTCCTTAACAATTGGTCTAACTTTTAATTCAAGTCTCTCCATAATATCACGTTCTTGTGTTTGATCTGTCATTGACATAAGTCTACCTTTAATAGTTGCATAAACATCACTAAAGATAGGATAATCATTAGAAGTATATTTTGAAAAATCTGAATTAAAATCAATTCCAAATCTTTTATAAGTATCTTGAACTATTTCTGAAAACATCGTTAAAACATCTTCTTCAATTGATGGATCATAATATTTCATAAATGCTTTTAAAAATTGCAAAGTTCGCGTAAGTACTGTATAACCTAGTCCTTGTCTAATCTCTTCTTCATCAGCATCAATAACAATTTCAAGTGGATTAATTAAACCAAATTCTCCACCCTTTCCAATATCAACTGTATCTCCACCAAACGTACGAGTAAGCTCTCTAAATTCATCTTCAGGGTCAATTATAACAATTTGACAACCATTTCTAATATGTGTTCTAAGCATTAATTTAGCTACAGTCGACTTTCCAGAACCAGATGTACCTAAAATAATCATATTAGCATTATTTCTATTATTTTCTTTACGTATTTTATATAAAAATTGGTTAAATAAAATAACTCCTCCAGAAAAATCAACTCCAAGTAAAGTTGCAAGTCCAGGATCTTTTATACTATCAAAAATAAATGGATACATTGCGGATATTGTTACCGAAGGAATTGGAGTTCCAATTCTCTGCTCAATATCTTGAGACGGAAAAATAGGTAAAATAGACTTTAAAACTTTTTCTTGTTCAAATCTTAAAGAAACCGCTTTTAATTCCATTGAATCTAAATAATTTCTTACATTAAGTTTTTTTAATTCAAGGTCTTCTTTAGTATCAGCAGCAATCATAATATGTAACTGAAAATCAAAAATACGTGCTTGACTACCAGCAAGCATTGAAGTAAAATACTCTAAACTTTCTGCATCTTGTCTTATTCTTTCACGATAAGTTTGATCTCTTTCAGTTTGATATTTTTCTTTTAATTCAGCAATTTGCTTATTTAACATTTTAGCCATTTCTTGAAAAGGTACTGGTATATGCTTAACTACTACTTTGATACCAGACATATTAGTCAAAGTTGATAAATACCCAGGCATAATATATTTAGGAAAAGAAACAACAGTTAAAATTGTTGCATATTTATCACTTATTATAAAATCACTAGAATTAAAATGTAACCCCTTAGGAGCTAACTGACTTCTTAAACCTATACTCATACTGGCATCACCGTTCCAAACTCTGTCGTATTACCTCCATTAAGGAAGTTTTCAAGCACTAATCTTAAATCCGAATTACTAATAAGTGATGCATTTAATCCACAAGTAGCAAGACCATTAATCATTTGACGAACTCTCTTCATTAATAAATCAGCATCTTTAGATTTAAACATAAAATAATATTCTGTATCAACAACATTATTAGCAATAAATGTTTCTCCTTTTTGAATATCTTGTAAAATAAGCTTTCTAACTGCTGGTGACTGTGTATCATTAAGAAGTAACTGCAACTGTGACATATAAACAGATATATCAACAGGTCTATCTGCAACAATTAACCAAAATTCATAATCGATAGTATTATAAAAATTCCTAAGAGCAACCAACATATTATTTTGCATTTCTGGGTCTAAAATAAATATGTTTCGAGGAGAAATTTTAACTCCACTAACTTTAAAATTATCACGTGTAATTATCATATTATTTTGAATAGCTCTAACAGGTAACCAATCTTCAGTAAAACCACTACTATTTTTTCTTTTGGACACTTTTGTAACACCAACCTTTCCATCTATAAGTCTGACGATTCGTAAAAAAATCGTACATCTCAGTTATAATATTTAACATATTATGATAATAAGGAACTGGCATCACTAGAAAACCAGTAACTAAAGCTGGACTTAAAATTAATATCGTAACAATTGTATTATTAAGTGGAAGAAAAGCTAATAAAATTAATGTTACTAACACTCCTCCAGCAAATAACCACAAATCAAATGGTCTAAATAATCCTAATATTAATTGTCCTCTTTTTGTATTAGCAGGAATTAAATATTTCACTATATCACACCCTTTTTATTCTATTTTTTATTTTGTTCATTTGCACGTCTCATTCTTTGTTTCATAGAATTATCTTGCTCTGATTTAATTGCATTAGCAGCTCCTAAATTAGGTCCAAATGTAGCATTATCATCAACATTGAACACAATTCCTCCATTATATTGAACCCCATGTTCATCTCGAGCATTTAAATCAACATCTTCTAACGTTCTAATAACATCTTGACGTTTACTATAGAGTTTTTGTCCAGCTGTTATTTGAAGACTGTAACTTTTACCACCATGTTTAGTATCACCAGCTTGATATCTTTTAACTTGTAATTTCAAAGCATCATCCATAAAGGATTTTGTGAAGATATTAGCATCATAATCTCTACCGTTAATTGTAACTTTACCATCATGAGCAGCTTCAACAGCACGTTCAACTTCTTCATATCTTGCATTAAAGTTACCAGCTGAAGTTGCAAATGTAATAGCATCTCCATTTGCTTTTGCTTCTTCTTCAAGTGCAGATTTCCATGAACCTTGAGCTTTAAGAAACTCTTCAGCTCCTTTAGCTATATTATTTCCTTTTGCCGCTAATGACTGTCCAGTAAACAATCCATATACATTATTTGCTAATCTACCAGTAGCAGTAGAGTGCGCTGCACGCATAGCATTTCTTTGATCCATCGCTGCTATAACAGACTTAGCAGACGCATCTTTTCCCATAAAGGCTTTGGCACCAGCTGCTCCTCCACCAATAGCTCCTGCTATTGCAGCACCAAGATTTCTAAACCCATTTAACGAACTATCAGCATGTAAAGCTTCATTTTCTTCTTTCGCAGCACGGAAACTAGCAAAAGCTGACCCAACTGTTCCAGCAGCAAGAGATGTAGCTGCGACTAAATCACTAATTCCACTAAAGAATTTACCACCCTCATCTTTAATTCCTAGAACTTGTTTAATAAATTTAGGTGCTTGTTTTGCAAAAATAAATAACCCTATTAATATTAAAATAAATGATAAAATTCCAAGAATACCAGAACCATTATTAATATAAATTCCATTAACTATCATGTCTTGAATTAAAAATAATATAAAATATACAGTAGCTAATCTTATAAATAAATCTAAATAAGTTGTAGTTAAAGTTTTCACCCATGAATTAAATGCATTATCTTTACTACCCTTAGGATCCATATATGAAATAATTGGTATAGGGGCAATAAGTCTTAATACCGATAATTTAACAGCACGAACTGCAACTTCAACTGTAAAATTAAGTAAAACAAATACAAAAATAAATGCTACCACTGCAGGAACAAATGGTATATAAGCAAAAACATACCTTTTCTTACCAGCAAGTTTAGGCGATGCTATTGAAATTATGCTTTGTAAAGGATTTAAATCAGCCGCATCATACTCACAATCTTGTGTAACTAGTGAAATTATCTCACCTGGATCAGCATCAATTCTTGTATAAGCTTTTAAAATTTCATCATCAATATCTTGACAAACTCTATTAGCATTAAAAACAGCGTCATCTACACCCTCTTTGTGTTCTTTTCTATCGCTCTCAGGTAATAAATTAATTCTATAAAACCCTTTTAAAATCGTCGAGGTAAAAATTCGTGAAGATTTTGCTAAAGAACTATCATTATCATTATTTGATGTTGTAAAAGACTCTTGAGAATCATTAGTGCCAAGAATTAACCTACCTAATGTATTGTTACTAAGTATACGATATTGTAAAGAATATAACGTTCCAAATAAAAAACCATTATTATTTAATTGTCTCTCCCATTCATTTTTAGCTCCAGGAATACTTATAGGTGTCAAAAGAGTTAGTAAAATTAATGATATTACTACTCTTTTTATTAAATTACCAACTCCATTTTTAGCATCCGTAAAATTATCAGGAGTAATTATTCCTCTTAATATTATAACAGCCAATTGAAACATCATAAAAACGCCAATTATTAATTGAACTCTTTTATAAAAATTTAATATTGTTTCATTACTAAAAAGATCAGCTGAAGCCACATTAAAAAATAATTGATATATTAAACCTAATAACCAATATGCAGGTTTATCTAAAGTAGAGAACAAATTTCTAATAATATCATTAGTTACATTAGAAACTTCTAAATTAGTCTCTCCCATTTTATATCACCTCTCTTTATAAATTAATGTAGACCACAAGTTGGATCAGTAGCCATTCCAAATAAATCCAGTGCAACTTGTACAAGTAATGGAATAAAGAACAATAAGATCGCCAGTATTATTCTATACGTTAATTTTTTATAAGCCTTTTTCATGCTCTCATCATCACTTTTTACAATAGCTAGAAGAAAATCAATACTACTTAAAATTACTACTAAAATTGGTCCAATAACTTTAATATAATCTAGTGCATGCTGCAATAACCAAGCAACAGAATCTTCATCCTCAGGATCTCCTAATATTGAATTAGCACCTGAGCAATCCTGTTCTTGATCATAATCATCCATTAAATCTTTAGTATCTTCGATATCTTCTATTTTTTCTGTATTTTTATTTTTATTTTTTTTGTCAAGAATATAAAAATTATCATTTACTTCTAATAATCTTTTATTATAATCTAATGCTTTAATATTAAATGGTAAGAAAAACATTAAAGCCATAGTAAATATCAATATAACTGAGACTTTTTTTTTCATAAAAACACACTCCGTTTATATTATAACATATTAAGTATATCAAAATAAAAAAAAAATAGCAATAACTTACTATTCTCCTTCTTCACCATCTGTAACAGCATTCCAACAATTACTCCAACTTGAAGTATCTCCTTGTTCACCAACAGCAACTATATTCATAACTACTCCAACTAACATTGGAATAAAGAAAATAAGAGCTGCATAAATAATACGCTTAATTAATCGACTTTGAGCAGACTTAACTTCTTTTTCATCACTTGCAATAACTGCTTTTCCTAAATCTATTGTTCCATATATAATTAATGCTATCGGAATAATAATCATAACTAACTTAATAGCTGCATATATTACTTTAACTAAAGGTAATAATCCTCCACAAGCATCTCCAATTTGTACTAAATCTAACATCTAAACCTCTCCTTCACTACAAACATAATACACTAAATAAAACAAATTGTCAAATAATTAACGTCTAAAAAGTCCAAATATCTTATTAGAGTTATTTTTTGTATTTTTATTAAATAAACCTAGTTTAGTAAGGAAATCATTAATGATAGCATTTCTTTTTCTCTCATCAAGTGGTGGCAAATTATAAAAAACTTTAATTGCAGCTTCACTTTCAAAATCAACTACATCATTATTCAATAATAAACTTTGATTTAAAACTACTTTTTTTCCAACTAATTTGCTAAAACAATTTCTATTTCGTCTTACAGCTTTATTTAATTTTAAAGTACTTGGTTCTATTAAACATAATACTTCTCCACAAAAACTATCATCAACAGATCCATTTAAATCTATTAAAATTATATCAGCATTATTATATTGAGAAATTATATTTCCTATTTCATTTTGTTTACATGAAACCATATTTTTATCATTAAATAATTGGAAATCATTTTTATCTATTTCAATAGCTACCACTTTATCTTGACCATAAACTATAGCTAACTCTTTTTTTAACATATAAATAAAAGTAGTTGCTCCTGCATGTTCAGTAATATTTTTTACACCTATAATTGTAGAACCACTTTCTACTTTAGTCGCAACAGTCGCAACAGTTGTATTTAACTCAGTAGAATCTTCTATTCCAGACATTTTTACAATATGTTCAACATCTTTTATAGTATTAGGTTTCTTTAATAAATATTTTATACCATTTAAATTCGTAGTAAAATTATAAATACCTAATTTAATAAGATGAGATAAAAAATTCGAAGTACATAAATTACTTCCTTCTGGTAATAAAAATATTATTTTTTCGGGATCTAACCCACTAATTAATAACTCATAAGTTTTTAAATCATTATAATGTTTAATAGCAGTAACATCTAAAATCATCTTACTATAAAAAAAGCTCTTAAACATTTCAACAATTTCTCCGGCCTCATAGACACCAGAAATACTTTTAATAATATCAATATCTAAACTAGATAACTGACTTTGTTGAGTATTTGCTACAATTACATTCATTTTTTATCAACATCCTTATTTATTAAAAAACTATTTACAACCTGAAGAATATTTATCTTTAAATACTTTTGTATCACCATTAATAGTAAAAACCTGTAACCCCAAAATATTATCAATTATTGGAATTCTAATATCTATTTTAGTTTGTATTTTATAATATCTTTGTTCTCCCTCATCACAACTATTTCCACTAACTTTTACTTCTTTATAGCAATATAGGCCTTTAACTTTATTATAATTATTTCCACAATTTAAATCAGGATTATAACCAAGACTTTTAGCATAACTTTCTATTTTATTTTTACATTTATCGTCACATTCACCGTTATACTCTTCATAAACTGAAATTATTTTATTCTTCATTCGAAATGCTTTTGTATAATTAACATTAAAAGCTAAATATGCAGAAACTATAACTATAAAAACAACAATAATTGTAAGAACTACAGAACCACCAATAGCATCACGCATTTAATTCACCTTCTAACTTTGAGTTTCAACCACTTCGGTATCACCTGAAACTTGAAATATACTAAAACCAAAAATCTCACTTATTAAAGGAAAATGTAAATCAACCTGCGTTATAACTCTATAAATATTTGCTCGGCTTGAATAGTTACTCTTATTATCAACTATACTTTCCTTATAACAAAATAATCCTTTAACAGCAGTAAAATCATTAGGGCATTTAAGAGACACAGGAGAATATCCTATTTCCTGAGCTTTATCAATTATTCTTTTAACACAAGCAGTATTACCAGATTTATCAAAACAACCAACTGCTTCGTATTGCTCTATCATATTTATTACATTATTTTTCATTTTAAAAGCCTTAGTATAATTTACAACTAAACCTAAAACTCCCTCTACTACAAGTAAAAATATTGTAACAAAAACTATATTTAATATTCCTCCAAATGCATCTCTCATTTAAACACTCCTACTTATTTTTATATGAACTTATATTTTGCCATTGAGTATTAAGTGACTCTTTAATATTTGGCCACATTATCCAGAAAAATCCGATAATTGCCGCAATTGCAATCAATGTAATAACTGTTAAATTTAATTCTCCTGTAGCTGCTTTCATTATTATCCCATCCTTTCTTATTATACATTTTCATTATAACAAATGTTCTTTTTTTTAACAACCTATTTTACACTTATTTAAAACATCATCATCATAGAAATTAATATAACTAACATTACTCCAACACCTGTAACAACTAACATTACCATGGTTTGATTTTCCATATGACCTAATCTTTCTTTATATTTAGTTTCTCTTGCCTTATTCTGTAAAGAAGAAACTGTTTTTGAAAACATCATTAATCTTTCTTGCTTTTTCTCTTGAGAACCAATACCTAAACGATATAATAATCTCATCATTCGCATCGAATCTCTAACAGGATAAGTATTAGCAAATTCCATATAAGGATCAACCGAAGCATCACCAGAATTAATTCTATCAATCATTTTTCTAAGCCCTGGCTTAAAAATATCTGGAGCATCACCAATAGACTTTCCAATAGCAACAGGCACTGTATAATGCTGAATTAAAATTTCCAAACTTTTTAAATAATATGGTAACATTACATCTATTTCATGAAGATGTAATTTATAATATCTTTTTAATTCCATATAAGGCATTTTAAAAACAACTGTTGCTACGACTAAAGACAAAACTAAATTAAGAAAAAATTGAGAATTTATAAGTTCTGTTGAATTTCCTCCAGAAAGTGTCAGTGCAAAGACAATTAGAAAAGTTATAAATGCTGTAGTTATTCTTTTTGAATAAAGTTGATCAACATCAACATCTTCTCCATATCTAGCATAAACTAAAAATTGGTAATCCTCTTCTTTTAAACTCTCTAAGTACTTTTGATTATCGGCAAAAAATTTCTCTTTATTAATTGTATTATTATAAATTAATATAAACATTATTATTGCGCCAACTACTAAAATCTCCATTACTCAGCACCTACATTCTCATTATAATATTTTTCCCCTTTTAGCAAGAAATATGTATTAATTATTAAAACTCCATGCATTAATAATTGAATATACCATCTTTCAAGTAAAATTAAATAAGTTTCTCTACCTAATAAATATTGCACAAGCATTACCATTAAATAAAGCATAATACCAAATTGTAAAAATGATTTATGAAATGAAGCTCTCTCAATTCTATCACGATATACGCTTTCAACTAACATATCAATATCTAATTGCATATTTTCAAGTGAATCAGCAGAATTTTGCGCACCCTCTTTTGTAATTTGTAAAAACAATTGATGCATATTTTTAACTATATAATAAGGATATAATTTACTCATATATTCTAATGCTTCATCTATTGTACCATTATCATAACCCATGTTTATCATTTGATTAACATCACTTAATACTGGATCTTCCAAAACGCCAGAATCTCTTACTCCCTCTAATGCTTTTACAAAAGATTGCGTTGTTGCAAATTCCATTATTGTATTTGAAGTATATACTTGCACTTGCTCAAATAAAAATTCTGAATAAGTCTTTTTACATCTTAAGTAAGAAAGATATGGCACAAAAGATACAGCAGCTAGAGCATAAATTATACTAATTATTAAATTATAAAAATACAAATATGTTACAACAGCAGCAAATCCCGCAAATAAAGCTATTTGAAGAGTATATTGTCTCATTGTATATTCTTGACCTAATTGCTTAGTCTTTTCTCTAACTACTTTAAATGAATATGGAGCAAATCTATCATACATATTTTGAACTTGTCCAATTACATATTTCCCAACATTCTGCCCCTTGTAATTTCTATATATAAAAATACCAACTACAATAACTATTATTATTATTAATTCTGTAAAATACATAACTACAACACCTCCTATTCATCTAACTTAGTTACATTTGGAACTTGTTTTCCTACAACCATATTTTCTTTAGCAACCACAGTTTGTGGTACAACTGATTGAACTGCCGGAATAGCAGCTAATTGAACATTATTAGTTCCAGTCTGCATAGTTGGTATACTTTGTGCTTGTTGATTAACAATAGTTGGCTGTACATTATTCGCTTTTGCAGTAGGAACAGCTACTGGTTGTACAGAAGCAACTTGCGTTCCTAAAGAAGAAGTAGCTTGATTATTATTTGTTTGAACTACTGTAGGTTGAACATTTGAAACATTAGGAACACTATTATTCACAACTGGTGCAGAAACTACTTGTTTGCCTTGTGTTGCCACAATTGGTTTTTGTACCCCAGTTACAGGAGTAGTATTACTTGTTTGCGTAACTATGTCTTTATTATTATTTTCAACATTTGTAGAAGAACTCTCACTATCTTCTTCATTAGAAGAATTTACTAAAGGTAAATCTTTAGGTAAATCTTTAATAATTTCACTTACATCAATATTTTGATTTTCAAGATATTCAACTAAATGATCACTTGGTCGACACATTATAGGTTTACCAAATATCTTTTGATAAATAATTCTTGATTTCGGTTCATTATTATCATCTACATAAAATTCACATACTTCATCAAGCTCTCGATGAAATTTCCCATATTCTTTACTGTAAAATGCTTTAATATGCACACCTAATTGAATATATCTATAAATTGTTGTAAGAAATTGATGAACATCCAAATCTGTTTCCATTAAAGAATATAAACGATATGGTATAGCCGATGCTTTATCAGCATGAATTGTAGATAAAATATTATGTCCTGAAGAAATAGAATTACGTACTGCTGAAACTGCCTCAGCACTACGAACTTCGGATAATAAAATCCATTTAGGATTTTGACGCATACAAGTAACTAAAACATCAGAATAACTTGCTACATTATTAGTTTTCATAGCAACAATATCTCTTTGAGGAAATATCTTATCTAAATGAAGTTCCAAAGTATCTTCTATAGTAATAATTTTTTCATTAGTTTTAGTATGACTAGCCAAATATTTAACAAACTCAGTCTTACCAGAACCAGTCTCTCCAGCAACCATTATATTACAATGACCTTCAACACACTTTATTAAAAAATCATGAATTGCTGGTGTAAAATAATCCTCTTCAATTAACTTTTCTTTTTCAAGTCTTATCTTGGCCGGAGTTTTACGTATTACAAGGGCTATTCCATTTGTAGCTATTGACTCATGTACAAAGTTCATACGTAATTCTGCACTTTCTGCATCAAGAAAAGGTTTTGCATTATTAAATGTTGTACCCATAACATTTGAACATTGAAAAGCTAATTTTTCTACAAAGTCTGGAGTAGCACCTTCTACTTCTACTCTTAAAGAACCTTGAGTCAATGAACGTATCCATATTTGTCCATTATTATCATATGAAATATCGGTAATATCATCATTATCTAATAACGAACGAAAGGGTCCAAAATCTAATTTGTCAAAAATACTTCCATTCATTTAACTCACACCCTTTTTTATTCTTTGTTCTTTATTCTTCTTTTTATTATTGATCCATTACAGTATGTAAATTAATCCATTCTTTTAATTGATCACTACTAATTTCTAAATCTGCAGGTTCATCTTTTAAACTTTCATTAGTTGGAACAATGTTTAATGAAGTTTCATAAGTTCTCATATATTCTGCTTTTTTAAGTAAAATATAATATTCCTCAGGAACTGCAAAAACTATCATTGCTGGCTTTCTATTCTCATCAATATTCTGAAATACTGGATTTCCTTCTCCATCTTTGACTGCTAATACTTTAATATTAGACATTAATTTACCTAACATTATTTTATCTGCATCTGCAGTTAATGCACCTGGATTACTTTCATCTATTCTATTGACTGCTTTTAAATATATATCGATATAATTACCTGGATAAACTGAATTACCGTATGTACTTTCAGTATTTACAGATAAATTATATAAAACATGTCCTTTAGGATAATCTAAAATTATATTAGCAGGTAGCTGTTCTTTTTCAACAACTGCTCTTCTATAAAATAAACTCCCCTCAGGTATTACCGTATCAGCTGCTGCATACTTATCAATAATATCTCCTTTATTTATTAAAACATCTCCTGATATCATTGATGGTGGAACTTCTCTTGTTGCTATCATATTTTCGGTAATTTGCGTTCCTGAATTAATTTGCTCTGCTGCATATGGTACAATCTGAGGATTTACTGCCTTATTAATTCTCCAAGTATATGCAACATATAAAACTACAATTGCAAGAATAACACCAATTACTGTAACAGTGTTCTTATTTTGTAAAAACTTTTTTATTCCTAAAGTTAAATTTCCCATTTTTACCCTCTCTTTCTATTTCTAACTCTTTGATAAATCCTTACATAAATAAGAATCTTTATTTGTAAGGCCTTCTTCTATAGCTGGATCAGAAATATATTTTTCTTCTAAAATAGCATCATAATTTGTCGTAATAGTAGCAGCTTGATTATCCTCTTTTGTATTACCACTAGAATCAGTTTTCTTAGCTTTAAAACTAAGTACAGTTAATGAATCAACTTTAACACTTACTTTCGGTGGTACTTCATTAATATCATAAAATCCAATTTTATAATCTCTTGTTGTATCAACACTATCAGCAAATCGATAAAGAAAGCTCTCAACGAACTTTTCTTTATCAATTCGATATAAACCACAAGTTCTTAAATAAGATTTATCAATAGCATCAACCATTGCTGCATCTGTTGTTTCTTTCACTAGATAATAATCTAGTTCTCCACCAGTTGAATAATTACTTAATACATTAATTAATAATAAGGATATTAAACTAAGTAAGATTATTCCAACTGTTAACATTGCTTTATTCATATCTGACTATCACTCCCATCAATTATCATACTCACAAATTTGATTATAATAACTTTTCATATTATTACAATTCAAAACAGGTCCATTAGGAATAAGATTATTTCCTGCTAAATTTCTAATCGCACTACTCTTATAATGAACAACACCATTAACCGTTTCAAACGAACCTTTAAAATCAGTATATTTTTTAGAACTACTAGATGATCTAACTTCCTGTTTCATATTATTTAAAGTATCTCTTGACAAATTAAATTCATAATCTAAATTATCTTTACTATAAACTTTATAACCTAAAGATTGAATTTTAGAAATATAATTATTAGGTTTGCTGAAGTAAGTATTATTTCTATCTTGTGTTATAGTTGCATATTGAGACCAGTTAAATCCCGGAGTTCTACCAGTTTTAGAAGAACTGTTCAAAGTTGATCCATCAGTTGCAGGGAATAAATTAGTCAAATCAACAGGTCGAATACGATAATTCGTATCTGCACCACTAGACCCTGGATTATTTGGTATACAAACATCTTCACCAGATTTTGTAGTAGTTTTTGGAACATTTGCAGGATTATTATTCAATGCGTAGAAACATTCTATATTAATATTCCATCCGAAGAATCCGAATTTTCTTGTTTTTGCTTTTATATTCCAATCTTCAATATCAGATTCTTTGATACTAGTAGTTTTAGTAATTGAATTTCCATATTTATCACATTTTATTTTATATGAAGATTCTGTAGTCGAATTAGGTGCTTTTAACTTTTTATTATAGTAATAATTCCACCACTTTTCATTAACATTTAAAGCATCTAATGGAATACAAAATTTATCTTGCATTTTTTGCCATGATTTATCTGTCTTATGAACATATGTAATTTCTCCTGTTTTATTATGAATCCATGTTCCTGGGAAACTCCATTCTGCTTGATACCATCTTTGATCTTTTTTATCTCTATAGCATCCATTAACATTATTTTCTAATAATGTTGTATCTTTGTTCTTCAATGTATTACTTCCATTGCTATTTAACTTATCTTCTTCTCTTGAATAAGGGAAATTAATTGTTTCTTTTTGTTTCTTTACAGTTTTACCATTTCTAACATTGTGTTCATAATCAACAGATATAGTAAATGTAGCTGTTGTTGTAGAACAACTTGCTGCTGCACTACATAATTTTTTAGCTTCTTTATAAATATTTTTATTATTAGTATAATCCTGTTCTGCAAAACCATGATTTATATACTGACCATCTTCACAACCAATCCATCTACAATCATCACTGCATAAACTAGAACTAATTACATTTCCTTTTTCATCTCTTATTAAATAAAGATGTCTCCAAAATCCAAACTGATCTAACTGATATTCAGCAAAACTTTTATGTGGATTATTTGCATACCATCGTCCTTGAGAAAGTGCTCCAGCATTTTGCCATCCTATCATACCAGTTTCTTTATTATAAGAATAACATCCTCCAACATTTGCAGGAATAGATAAACATTTATTCATCGAGAAATCATCATATTTATGTTGAACAAGTTTATCTAAACTTTTAATTTCTTTTTTCTTAGTAATTTTATTTTTGTTAGCCATTTTCTCAATTGCATTAATTTGTAAAGCATTATTCATTTTTAATTCTGTCTTTCCATATACTTGAGAATAACATTTATTACTACATTTTTCAGTATATTTTCCACCATCACATTGTTTAATACAATTATCAAACTCTTCATTTGGCCCACCTTGAGTACTTACAAAACCAGTACTAGTAGTACAAACAGGAGCTGGATCACAAACTTCTAAATCTTTCTTTGGTGGATCTGGTTGTTTTTCTAAACCACAATTAACAATACTTGTAACTTTTACCTTATATTCAAAACATAAACCTGCTTTAGAGGCAACAGGAGGACCGTATTCAACAATAACAGCTTCCTCACACTTTACTTTACATGAAGTTTGAACAGTTTCTGGATCAGTATCTGGAGTATAATGATAGCTATATTTAAAAGGTATTTCATAACTACCAGAACCATACATATAACTTTTATTCTCAGGCTTATAATAGTTTTCTCCTTTTAATTCATCCACTGAATAAGTACTTTTATAATCACACTTAAAGGTAGGCGTTTCTTTCTCTTTAAGATTAAACTTTCCCCACTTTAATTCATAAGCAGTTTTATTATTTTTATCTTTTCCTGAATAATATGTTCCATCAAACATACCATCAAAATTAATGGAATTTTTTTTATTTTTTGCCTTTGGTTGTTTTTTTAAAACTTCACTTTTCGCACGACAAAACAATTCATCGATTGGCTTACCGGAACCACAGACAATTGGATTTGCTACATCAATCTTCCCTTGATCCCCCTCAAGATCACTCACATCTAAAGGAACTTTACTAACAATAGGATCTCCACCTTTTATGTAAGTTAGAGTAAAACGAATAACCCCTTTACCATTACAAAAATCACCATCAACTTCAGCAGCAGTTGACTCTAATTCAATTTCCATTATCTTTTCATCAGAATAATTTTCCCACATTGCATTAAAACTTAAATTTTTACCAACACCAAGGATTCCCGTAGGTAAATTTTGAGTATTAGAATTTATACGAATAACTTTAAACTTAATCTTATTTAATTTAGCCTGCAATTTCTTATCATTAGTTTGTGGATTCATTTTAATTACAAATTTTTTTTCTTTTTTATCTTTCGGTTCAAAAGTTAAACCATATCTTTTTTTAGCATCATTTCCAAGAACTTCTTCACATTTCTTTTTAGCATCTACTCCAAATAAAGGAACTAGGAAAATACACACTAAAATAAATACCCCTATTATTCTTTTAGGCAGAACCAATTTCTTCATTACCATCATCACCTTTCAATACTTCATCAATTTTTTTATAATTTTTATTCTTATCTATAGAATAATTATTATAATTTTTTTCATTTTCTCTAATTAGTCTACCACTAACAAGAATATCTCTATATGCATCAGTTCCTAAAAATCTTGTACAAGTTACAATAGAAATTAATTTATCATTTTCATTGACATCTATATCATAATTATAAATACTATTATCTTTTAATAAATCTAAATAATTCTTCTTTGCATTTTTACTATATTCACCGTTAGGGAATACATCAATATCAGAAGCATAAATAATACTAACTGAAAATATTTTATAAACATAATCTTTACCATCAATACTCAACTGAATATATTTATTATCTTGAGCAAAATCGTAATAAATAAAATTCATTAATTCTTCAAAACGTTTAAAATTTTTCGAATTTTTTTTAGGAGAAGGCCCTAAATTAAAAATATTATGACCAAAAATATTCATTACATTGTGAAGTTTTTTATCTCTATTTAATATCCATCCATAACTTTCAAGTTCAACAGGATAATTAAAATATTCTTTTTTTCCCATTATAACAGGATAATCTATATTAGTACCTTGAACTTTTAACCATCCTATTGTTTTATACTCCTCATTGTCCTTTTTACTTGCCTCTAATATTTTTGATTCCGTTGCTTCTACTTCAAAAATATTTTTTTCCATCATGATAAATTTTTGTAATATTAACATAATTAATAAAACAAATAGAAGTATAAATAGAATCGCCAGATATATATAAATTTTCTTAAACTTAACTTTTCTTTTCTTTTTAGTCATACCGCTTACTCCCTCTATTACTTTATTATATATGGATAATAATAAGTTCCTTCTCCATTAGATATAACTTTATCTTTCTTTAAATATCCAACTAATCTAAATCCATAAGAGTCATGCAAACCTATTTTTTCATTTAAAGGTACACCTATATCAGTAATTATACCAGCAATTCTCTCACTATTTGAAGAATTTAACAACCAATACGAACGAGACGATTCTTCCTGTGATTGTGCACTAAACATTTCATACATATTTGGAGCAGAAAGTTTAGCCTTATATTTTTTAGTTTTAATTTCTTTTTCGTAAATGATTTTATCTTTATAAATCGGAACTTCAATTTCATGATTAACAAAATTACTTGTATCTACATACTCACTTAAATTATTATTAATATAGTAAGCAACACTATCTTTATTTTCAGGATTATATTTAATAATATCATTGGCATCATAAATTTTTGGACTATCTAATCCATATCCCAAAGTAGAAACAGATATAACTTTAGTAGTTCCATCATCCATAATATCTATTATTCTCCATAAGACTCCATGATCCTTAATATATTCTCCCGTTCTTCTTTCATTTACTAAACTTTCAACAGCTCCAACATTGATATCTTCAAAATAATATGGATTTAAAGACGACCCATCACCACCAATTATATCAGTATTGCCTTTCATAATCATCATTGGTCTTACACCATAATTTTCAGAAACATCATAAGCTAAGAAACTTTTACCCTGTTCATTCCCAATAAAATATTTTCTTGTTAAATAAGCTTCTTTACTACTTTTTTTATTAGCTACCCAAGACATAGTAGATGTTTTCATAAAATTCTTATCTCCAGCTTGAGCTTTATTAACCTCAGCTACTGAAGGAATATAAACTTTTTTTGCTTTCGTATAACTATTACATTGTACTGTATCTAAAGTACTATCCGAAATATCCATATTACAAAACTTACTTTCAACTAACATTTTCTTTGCTTTGCTATTTAAATGTTTATAATAGTAATCATCTAACCATTTATCAATTTTATCATGATTTACATTTGCTATATCCTGATCAGCCACAATAATAACATTATCATCTTCATCTAATCCAAATATTCTAAATAACATATTTGAAAGCAATATATAATTATTTTGTGGATCTCCTGTATAGTTAGTTGCATTATTTAAATCTTTTTTTACAACACTCTTTATTTTTTTAACAACCTTAACTTCTCTAGTCACAACTGTTTTATTACTTAACTTATCAAAAGCTATATATTGAATTTCATAACTTCCAATCTTACTAGTATCAACATTACCTTTAATAGTTACATCACTTACTTTTAATTTACCATCATTATTATCAATTACACTCTTAACCCCTGGTTCCTTATATTCCTCATCAATACCTAATGTAATTACATCTTCTCCATTTAATTTTATATCCGGTCCATCATGATCTATTTTAGAATTTAAAATTCCACAATCTAAATATACATAATATTTATAATCATTATTCTCTCTTCTGACCTTTACCCAACTATTAGTTATTGAACAACTTTTCTTACTATAAGGAGCATAAAAGTCTTCTTTTAAATAAGCATCATTATATAATTCTTTTAAAGAAATAGTCTTAACTCTTTCTCCCGTAGGTAACTTATCCTTATTTATTTCAAAATATCTTCTAGCAGCATTCTCTAAACTCTCTTCATTTTTACGAAAAGTAATCATCGGAGATATCACTATATACCACACAAAGGCTGCTACTAAAGCAACCACTACTAAAATCTTAATATTTCTTATAATCTTCTTTTCCATAAAGCCTCCTAGATCAATTTATACGTATAATTCTTATTTCTAATCGTAAATAATAACTTAACCTCTTCTGAATTTTCTACTTCTTTTGGAACCTTTATAAATATTTTCTTCCCATAATAATTCTTTTTAACTGGATTTTCATACTTTAAAGTTCTTATTTTACCTTCGCTATCCTTATAAATAATTTTACCATACTTGCTTAAAAAGTCAATCATATTTTTGGCCTCATACTCCAAAGAACCAAACTCAATAAAAAGTATTTTAAAATTATCTAAAGCTACTAATTCATTAGTCATACTTTCACATGAATAACTATTACAATTCTTAGTAGTATACAAAACACTATCAACAAATTCATAATAATTAAAACTTACAGTATCTTCTTTCTTATAAAGATTAATTTTAAAATCATCCCCAAGCACTAACTCTTTTTCATTTTTTATCTCTCTAACATCTTCTATATTAAGCATAATTTTTCGTAGTTTATGATTATCACCATACTCTTGATAAAATAAAACAAATCTATCTTTATCTAAATCTTTATCTACTTTATAAACAATTATCATATCAAAAGTCTCATCTCTTTTTAACTCTTTAGAAGAATCGTAAGTTACTCCCAAATCCTCAAACTCTTTAGCATACATCTTTCTAGTAGTAGTATAATCATTTACCCCATTTTTTAAATGAAAATTCTCTATATTTAATTTTCTAGGTTCACTATTATTTTTAATAGTAACATTAACTATTACAAAATTACTCTTATTCGAAATAACATTTCCATTATAATCTTTATTCGTAAAATAACTTTTATTAACTTTTATATTATATCCATTAGCATCATAAAATTCTCCCTCTTTATAGCTCTTATTATTAACAAAAATCACTTTATATAAATTAAATACACTAAAACCAATAACTATAACTAAAATTACTCTACAAAGTCTTTTATGTTCTATATAAAAATAATTAAGATTTCTATAAAATTTCTTAAAAGTTCTTTTAAATGAATCTTTATCTACATTAATACTAATTTCTACTTCTTCTCGATCAGCTTCACTTAATTCTAAAAATTCTTGATCACTATTAAAATTAAATTTTTGAATATCAAGACCAAATACTCTTACAACAAAGATAAATATAGCTGGTAATTGCACAATATTAAAAATCAACAATAAATCTCTAGCTAATCTTAAATCTGTTGTTTCTATATCACTTGAATACCCAGCAAAAAAACTTTTAATCATATTTAAAACTAAAAACAATAAAAAATATTCAAGCATCGGAACTAAATATATTTTCCAAGGTTTCTTTTTATGTCTCAATAATAAAAGAATAGCAAAAGAACCAACTATTAATAAAACAATAGCAATTGTAAGTAAAAAAGATATTCTTTTTGTAATAGGATCATTAAAAGGATCATAAATACCAAAGCTCATAAATTCATTAACAAAACTACTAACATCAAAAAGCTTATAAGCAACAAATAAACTTAAAATAAGTAAGAAAATATGAATCTTTTTAAAATTCTTTATTAAAAATGCATAAGGTTTTCTAATAATCATAATAATTCTCCCTCTTTATTATCTAATTTTTATTATACATTATTATAATATATTTTTAAAGTAAAAAATCACTCTTAAGAGCGATTCAATTTAAATTTAACTTCTCCTAAATAATTAAAATTTTGAAAAGCTTCTGTCATATAAGATTTTTCTATATTTAAACTCATATTTTTAATATTAACTTGACTTTTCTTTTTAATATCGACAAATTTATTTAAAGCTTCTCCCTTCATATAACTTCCGATACTTTTAGTTTTATTATTCATAGAAAACGTTAAAACATAATTATAAAAATAATTATAAGCAAGAATTATAATATTCTTATTTTTCTCCATATAATCCAATTTTTCTCCTGTAAAAATTTCTTTTTTAATTGAGGCAGAAAAATCATCTAAATCTTTATAATTTAAATTAAATTTTTTATTATAAAAATCTCTGTAATATGTATCTAATTCTTCTTCTCCCACATAGCCTAATTCTTTTAATTTTAAATCAATTGTTTGATTAGTATAATTATTTATTTTTAACTCTTTTAACGCTGAATTTACTACTCTATAAGGAGCAAATATATAAAAGACATCTAATTCATCAAAACCCTTACCTCCTGTATTTATATAATTATTCTTATCATCTAATTTTTTAGTCGAAATTGAAAAACTATTAGAAACATATTTGTATTTATATTTTGATTTATTATTAATATTTAATCTAATAATACTTTTTCCCTCTCCAATTTTTCTAAATTCATTAATCCCTCCAAATATATCTGGTTTTACAGTTATTGTTTTCTCTTTAAAATTTTTAGGTAAAGTTATATTACAAACAATTCCTTTAAAATTTCCTTTTCTATCTCTAATTGGAAGAATTTCTTCCACTAAATCTTCTCCATTTTTACTAATAACATCAAGCTTAAAAATATAAAAATTTATAAAAATAAAGATAAAAAAAATAAAGATAATTTTCTTCATAAATATATCACCTATATTTAGAATAAGTTATCTTTATTAATTATTTTGTCGAATTATTAACTTATATCAATAATCTCCACTTGATAGTTTCCATTTGGACTTTCTACTGTCACAATATCTCCAACTTTATGATCAAATAAAGCTTGCGCAATTGGACTTTCATTAGAAATTTTACTTTCAAACGGATCAGCTTCCTGACTACCAACTATTTTATATTCATCTTCTTCATCATCATCCACATATTTTATTGAAACTGTATTTCCAATGCCTACTTTATCTGTATTAACCTCAGTAATTATAGACACAT
This sequence comes from uncultured Mollicutes bacterium, assembly GCA_947652375.1. GTDB lineage: Bacteria > Bacillota_I > Bacilli_A > RF39 > UBA660 > UBA3789. The sequence continues at coordinate 44,831 of CANTCS010000008.1, forward strand.
TTTCTAACATTTTTTCTAATTGCTGAATTCTTCCCTCTATTTGAGCTTGTTCATTTCTAGCAGCATCATATTCAGCATTTTCAGATAAATCTCCTAATGATCTAGCTTCTTTTATAGCTTGTATATTTTCTGGGCGGCGTACATTTATTAAATTATCTAACTCTTTTTTTAAATCGTCTAGCCCTTCCTGTGTTAAATAAACTGTATTTTTACTTCCCATTTTCATCACCTCTGAATAATTTATTTATTTTTCTAGCTATATCTAGATTAACATGCTAAAGTATAACATATTTAAAGTTCTTTTTCAAGTGAAATTTATTTAATTTTCAATAACTATTATTAATAACTAACTACCCTTATATTAAATTTTTCTATAGGCAAATCAAATTAAATCTTGAATTTACATATTATTGCATAATAATTTAACTTATAAAAAATTCTTTTAATATTATTTGATATATTTATTATATGCGAAAACTAAAATTATTTTTCAATCTCTCTAAAAAACATTTCATCAGTCATACCCGCAATAAAATCAATTACTTTTCTTTTATCTACAGTATTTTCTATATATGAATCAATTTGATTATTCAAAAACACTTTAAAAATAATACTTTCATAATTTTTATTTTTAATATCATTCAAGTATCTATCAAATATTTTATTCATTCCTTTTCTATAATATTCTTGCTTTTCCAAGTCTAAACTAAGATTATAAATATTTTCATAATTAAATTTTTTCAAATCAAATAAAGCTTTATAAACAGTATCACTTAATTTTATATAAGGTTTATTTATACTATTATTTATAATATCTAATACTATTGTATTAACAATTGAACTATTAGTACTTCCAAGAACATCAGTAATTTCCTTTGGAATATCACTTATCTTTATTTTATTGAGTCTTACAGCATCCTCTATATCTCTACCAATATACCCTATAATATCACTAATTCTAACAACACACCCCTCTAAAGTCATTGGATGATTCTTTTTAGAAATATTTAAATATTTATAAGAATTTTCATATTGCTTTAAGAATTCTTCTAAAGTCTTATCAATAGGATAATATTTAGAATTTAACATTTCGCCATTATGACACATTATCCCATCTAAAACTTGTATACTTAAATTAAGGCCTTCTCCATTGTTTTCTACATTCATTAAATGTCTAACACTTTGAATATTATGTGCAAAAGAAAGATTTAATTCTCGTAGAGATATTTCGTTTAAAACACTCTCTCCAAAATGTCCTAAAGGAGTATGCCCAATATCATGACCAAGCGCAATAGCTTCTATTAAATCTTCATTTAAATTTAGACCTCTCCCAATAGTACGAGCAATTTTACTAACCATTTGTACATGAGTCATTCTCTTACTAATGTGATCATTTTCACATCTTGAAAATACTTGAGTTTTTCCACTATATCTTGTATAACTTAGAGAATAAATAATTTTATCAATATCATAAAAAAAGGCCGATCTAATATCAAACTTATTAGTCTTTATTAATCTAATCGCATCACTACTCTTTGTAGCATAACAACTTAAACTATTTTCTTTACTTAAAAAATTTTTTTTAGCAATTTCTAAATTTTCCATAAAAACTCCTATTATTTTTTAACCTTTTGATACTTTAGCTGATAATTAAAAATATCTTTAAGAATCCTATTAAACTCTAAATCATTAAATCTATTAAAATAATCATTAAATTCTTCTAGACTAATTGGTTTAGCCTTATTTAAATCTTCTTCCTTTATGTAAAGTTTAACCCCTTCCTCTTGTAATGCTTTTCTATGAAAATATTTTATCATTTTACTTCTTTTAGTAACATACTCATCTATTGTTCTTTTATTAATTTCTAAAACATTCAACATAGCAATTTTTTTATCAGTCACAACTTCTTTTATCCCAAAAGTTCCAACATAACAAACAATTTCTCCTGCTCTTGTTAATCTCATTATATTTGTATCTGATTTATATAAAGGTACTTTATAAAATTTTTTCTTCATTTTCATTTTTATCTCTCCCATCAACTAATCTTTCTATTAAAAAAATTTTTTATCTGTAATCTAATTCTTCTTTGATTTAACCATCTTTAACATAGAATATTCAACAATTAAAAATTCACTTTCTACTTCCAAATAATAAATATTATCAGGATGTCTAGCAACTTCAATTAAATTCATCTCTTCATCATATAGTTTTTCTACATTAAATTCTAAATGATTACCACTTGGTGTAAATAACTCCACCCTATCTCCTACCTCAAAATAATTTCTTTCATAAAACTTAAGTAATTTCCTCTCCTTATCATAAGAAATAACTTGTCCTAAATAATCTTGATTAGAAACTTCACTTCTTCCAGTATAATATTGATCTGTAAAATCAGCATCTTTTAAAAGAAAATGTGTAGAAGTTTCCCTATTAGCAACTCTATCAAGTCGAGCTTGAAAAATATTCATTAACTCATCGGTTAAACTATTATTATAATAGTTATCAATTATTTCTCTATAAGTCCCTATTACTACTGCCAGATAATAAATAGACCGCATTCTTCCCTCTACTTTTAAACTTGCAACTCCTATATCAATTAATTTACCAATATAATTAGCTAAATTATTATCTTTTGGCGCAAAAGTAAAATCACTGCAATTCTCATTCTCAAAAGAAAACCTACAAATTTGAGCACATCCCCCTCGATTTGCATCTCGATTAGTTACATAATTAGATAAAGCACATCTTCCACTAAAACATGCACACATTGCTCCATGGATAAAAACCTCAATATCAATTTTAATTTTATCAATTATTTCTTTCATTTCAAGTAAAGAAACTTCTCTAGCTAAAACAACCCGATCAATCCCCTCATTTTTAAAAAATTCAATAGCTTTATAATTACTAGTAGAATTTTGAGTTGATAAATGCACTTCAACATTAAAATTATTCTTAATATAAGAAATAATGAAAGGATCACTTACTATAAAAGCATCAATTCCACAAAGAACAACATTTTTTATATAACTTTCTACATCCTTCATATCCTCATTATGAAAAACAATATTTAAAGTAAGATAAACTTTTTTACCAAGTTTATGAGCAAAATCACAACCTTTTTTAATATCGTCTAATGAAAAATTTGTTGCATTAGCTCTTAAACTATAATTTTCTCCTCCAATATATACAGCATCAGCCCCATATAAAAGAGTAACTTTAAGTCTTTCCAAATCCCCAGCTGGAGAAAGTAACTCTATTTTATTCATTCTTCTTCACCCTATAAATTGTTTTTTTAAAAAAGAAATTAGTGTCTTCCCCCAAAATTCTATACTTATCAATATAATCCTTTAGAGAACAACCATTCAAAATATATTTTTTAGTATCAGTGACTAACTCTAGAAAAATATTTTCTAAACCATATTCCCTAAAAATAATATATTGACAACCACATTCAAATAAATCTTTTATAATACTAGTTCCATTCATAATTTTATCTAAATAAAAATTAGTTCCATTTTCATCTTCTACAAGAGCATACTTAGTATCAGTAACTTTTTCTCTAACTATCAATTTATTAACTGAGTGTTTACCCTCATTTTTCAAATAATTACTAATAAGTTTTCTTTTTGAAAACGCAACAGAAGGCTTACTAACTACTTCTACCATACTAATTATATTACTTCTACTTATAATTTCTTTTATCTCCTCTAGTGTAATTTCTTTTCCAAGTAAAGCATACTTTACACCTTTTTCATTATAATATTCACACGTTTTATAATTATTAACCATATGTGTTTGATTCCAAACTAAATCTATTTTTAAATCTAATTCTTTTTTTAATTCTAAAATAGCTAAATCATAAAAAAATATCCCTGTAACCTCTATTTTATCTAATTCAATTAAAATATCCTTAATCCTATCAATATCACTATTTATTAAATTTTTATTAATTTTTACAAAAATCTCTTTATTTTTATATTCTTTGGTAATTTCATAAATATCATCTAAAGTAAAATAAATGTTGCTTTCAACAGCAAATTTATCAAGTGGTAATATAACCCCATCAGCATTTTCTAAATATAAATTTTTTTTACTTGAAGGTTCAATTAAAAGCTTCATAATTCACCTCTTCCATAGTATACACTATAAATAAAAAAAAAGAAAGTAATTGTACTTTTATTACTTTTCTAAAAAATAACAAACATAATTTTTTAGTCTACATTATCTTCTTTAATTACACTATCTAAAGAAATTAGATTATATCCCTTTTGTAATAAATAATCAATCGTTGCTCCTAACTCTTTTTCCACATATCTATTTATATCTAAAGAAATAATTATTGAATTTGACAAATTATTTTTTACTTGTTGATAAATATTTTTTTCAAGTACTAAAGTAGGTTTTATAGTATGCAATTTTAACTTCTCACAAACCTTTAATAATTCAGTATTTTCTTTTTCAGTATAACAATATTTTGGAGCTTTATTAGTAAGAGAATTTAAAAAAGATATAGATGTTTTTATAAAAGTTTCATTAAATTCATTATTATAACTTAAAATTTCTAGTTCATGATTTTTAATATTTTTAATTGTACTTATATTTTTTTCTAAATAATTTCCATCTATAAAAAAAGTTGCAGTTATATTTTTTTTGTCTAAAATACTTAAAACTCTTTCTATATTTTCATTTTCTTTAACAGTAAAAACTAAAGCAATATTTCTATTTAATTTATTACCACTAACTATATATTTATTATAATTATTTTTAATAGAAATTACTGGTTCCAAGTCTTTTAACGATGTCAATGACTCATTATATGTTCCATAACGTTTCATTTTATTATAAGATTTTTCATAATCAATAGTCTTACCATTTTTTCCAGAAATAATATTATTCCCAACAATTTGAGCATTAATTGGATCTATCTTATATTTCTTTTCAGTATTTTTTATTTCTTTCATAATTGGATCAGCATTTTTTAAAAATGCAACTGATTTATTAGTATAATAAAAACTCAAAACTAAAAGCATTATTATAATAATTGGACTAATTAACTTTTTCAAATTCATCACCTATTCAATAATATGAAAAAAAGTTCAAATTTGAACTTTTTTCTTTATTCTTTAGATTTTTTTTCTTTTTTTGATTTTTTTGGAGAAAGAGCATCTTTTCTTGAAAAGTTTTGTCTTCCTTTTTTATCAGTACCTAAAGCTTTAACAATTATCTCATCTCCTAAAGATACAATATCACTTGGTTTTTCTACTCTCTCATGTGCAAGTTGTGAAACATGAACCATTCCTTCACAACCAGGCCACAATTCTACAAAACAACCAAAATCTTCTACTTTTACTACTTTCGCCTCATAAATTTTTCCAACTTCTACTTCTCTAACAACCTCTTCGATCATTTTACGAGTTCTATCAATAATTTCTTTATCACTATGATATATAATAACACGTCCATCATCTTCAAGTTCAACTTTAACAGCATTAATATTTGTAACTTCAGTAACATTAGAAGCCTCACAAATAATTTTAGTAATCATTTCACCACCGCGGCCAATTACATCCTTTATTTTAGCTGGATTAATAGTAAATGTAAGCATCTTAGGAGCATATTTTGAAACCTCACTACGTGGTTCTTTTATTTGCTTTTTAATTACTTTTAAAATCTCTAATCTAGCTTTCTTTGCTTGTTCTAAAGCTTCTTTTAAAATAGCTTCTGTTATACCACTTATTTTAATATCCATCTGAAGAGCAGTAATACCATATTCTGTACCAGCAACTTTAAAATCCATATCCCCTAAATGGTCTTCCATTCCTTGGATATCTGTTAAAATTGTATATTTATCTTCATGTGTAATTAATCCCATAGCAATTCCCGCAACAGGAGCTTTAATTGGAACACCAGCGGCCATTAATGACATACAACCTGCACAAATACTTGCTTGAGATGAAGAACCATTTGACTCTAAAATCTCAGAAACTACTCGAATAGTATATGGAAATTCTTCTTCACTTGGAATTACTCCAGCTAATGCTTTCTCTCCTAAAGCCCCATGTCCAATTTCACGACGTCCTGGAGCGCCATATCTTCCAGTCTCACCTACTGAAAACTGAGGAAAATTATAATGTAACATAAATCTTTTTTGATCTTCTAAACTTAAACCATCTATTATTTGATGTTCATTTAAAGCCCCTAAAGTTGTTATAGATAAACTTTGAGTTTCCCCACGAGTAAATAACGCTGAACCATGTGTTCTTGGTAAAATATCAATATCTGTTGATAACTTTCTAATTTCATCCATCTTACGTCCATCTGCACGTAATTTTTCTTTAACAACAATACTTCTAAATAAATCGTATTCGATATCTGAAACAACCATATTAACTTTTACAAGCAATTCTTTTAATTCTTGTTCTTTTAAAATTTCTTCATTTTCTTTAGTGAATAATTCAATCATCTCTTCTTTTATATTATCAATTGCTGTATATTTTTTTAATTTATCTTTAATTCTAAGAGCTTTATCCATCTTTTTAGATATAAGCTTTGTAATTCTATCCACTAATTCACTATCAGGTGTAAGAGTTTCATATTCCATTTTCTCCTCACCTATCTCTTTAATTATCTTCTCTTGGAATTTTATAAGTTCTTTTATTGCTTTATGCCCATACATTAAAGCCTCTAACATAATATCTTCTGCTACTTGCTTAGCACTAGACTCCACCATATTAATAGCAGACTTAGTACCAGCTACTGTAAGTTCAAGTTCAGATATTTCTAATTCCTCTGGAGTTGGATTAATTACAAAATTCCCATTAACTCTTCCAACTTTAACACCAGCTATTGGACCATTAAAAGGTATTTTTGAAATAGAAGTTGCTAAACTTGACGCAAACATCGCAGTAAGTTCAGGTGAACAATCTTGATCTACTGATAAAACTGTCGAAATAATTTGTACTTCATTTTTAAACCCTTCTGGAAAAAGTGGACGCATTGGTCTATCAATCATACGAGCAGCAAGTGTTGCTGCCTCACTTGGACGTCCTTCTCTTTTTATAAATCCCCCTGGTATTTTTCCAACTGAATATAGCTTTTCTTGATAATTAACTGTCAATGGAAAAAAATCAGATAATAAATTAGCATTTTTAGATACAACAGCTGCTGTTAAAACAACTGTATCATTATATCTTACTAAAACAGCACCATCAGCTTGTTTAGCCATCTCCCCATGCTCTACAATTATCTTTCTTCCATAAAAATCTAATTCAAATTTTTTCTTTTTCATTATTTACCTCACTTATTTCATTTTTCTTCTATATTTATTTAATACTTTGGATAGTTCCATTTCTTCTTAAATCATTATAACCAGATATACTTCGAATGAATGATTGATTTGTTACTACTCATATTTCTTGTAATAACAAATTATATAAGCTGATTTCTTAGACAGATTAAATACTTATCTTTTAAAGGTTATTATCTTCTAATAATTTTATAATACCTTTATAAATATTTATTGTTTTCAGAAATCCTCCTATAAAAATAAAAAGACACTAAAAATAAGTGTCTACTTTCTTAAACCTAATTTTTTAATTACTTCACGATAACTTTGAATATCTTTCTTAGCTAAATATTGTAACATATTTCTACGTTGTCCAACTTTCTTAAGAAGACCTCTACGTGAATGATAATCGTGAATATGTACTTTTAAATGTTCAGTTAACTCATTAATTTCTTTTGTAAGAATAGCTATTTGAACTTCTGCTGAACCAGTATCTTTCTCACTTTTAGCAAACTCTTTAATTATTTCTTGTTTAACTTCTTTTGTTAATGCCATATTAACACATCCTTTCATTAATAATTCACCATTACTAAGTAAAAAGTCGGAAATTCTTTTAACCTGGTATTGGTAAGTACTTGTATTATACTATTAAATATTTAATTACGCAAGTTTATTTTACAGTTTATCTTTAATATTTACAAGGAAATTTATTTGACTTGTAATCATTTTGTGATAATGTCATGTTGTATCGTTTTTTGAAAATGTCAGTAT
>CANTCS010000009.1 GCA_947652375.1 uncultured Mollicutes bacterium
AACAACAGATACAGGAGGAGTAAAGCTATTATATAATGGAGTACCATCAAGTGATTTAAAGTGTGCAAATACTGGAGATGCTTCAACATTAACGAAAGAACAAATGAAAACAAATAATGCAAATATTATTTTTAATCCGCAATATGATTCAATGGCTTATGTTGGCTACATGTATAATACTCGTTATTTACCAAATAATGGCAATAATACATTTAGCAGAAGGTTTTTAAATGAAGAAGATGCTGGATATATAAATAACCAAACTTATTTTGAAAGTTATGAATTTAAAAATGGAAATTATTATTTTATTAATCCAAAAAAAATAGATTATGCAAATGATTATCAAAATTTAGTTGGTAAATATGTTTCTTGGATTCCAGAGCAAGAGCATTATATATTTTATGTCTTAAAGACTACTCCAAATAAAGCATATTTAATAGAACTTAATGATGGGGAAGCAATTAGCGATCCAGGAGTTTTAACAGTAAAATTAAGTAAAACTGTTTCAAGTGAGGATAATGTTACTTATAAGTTGGAAGATCCAGTAACAATTAATAAAATCGATTGGATTACAGAAGGAGAAAAATATAAGAATTATTATTATTGTGGTGATAATTACTTAGATACTTGCTCTAAAGATCAGTTACATTTTATTACAGAAATAATTAATTCTTCTTATACTTTTAAATATTTAGATTATAGAAGTTTTTATAAATATGGAAAAAGCTATAGTTATAATAATGGTAAGTACACTCTTATAGATACGGTTGAAATTATGCCAGATGATAGTCATCATTATACTTGTTTAAATGAGAGTGGAGAGTGTAGTGAGTTAAGTTATGTTTATTATTCCTCAGAAGGATTGCCATATTATATTAATCTCACAGAGGGAAAAGGAATAGATGATGCTTTAAATGATATGCTTAATAATGATAACGTTAATAAAACCGATTCAACAATAAAAAAAGCAATTGATACATGGTACTCTAATAATATGACAGATTATACCTCTTATTTAGAAGATACAGTATGGTGTAATGATCGAAGTATATTTGATAAAGGTGGATGGGATCAATTAAATGGAAATTTAACGTCGATATTATATTTTAATTCTTATAAAAATTTAACAAATCTTATTTGTACGAATAAGAACGATAGATTTACAGTTAATAGTACAAATGGAAATGGCGCTTTAACCTATCCTGTAGGATTAATAACAAGACAAGAACAAAATTTAGCTTATAGTTCTTCTAAATCACCACTTGCTTCTAGACATGATTATTGGGGACTTTCTCCTAGTAGCTTTAGTATTAATAGCACCAATGTCTATAGTGTGGATTTGAATGGTTATGAAAGTAGCTATAGTGTGCATAATACTCTTGGAGTTCGACCAGCTATATCACTTCGTGAAGGGGCTGAGTATAGCAGTGGAGATGGTAGTAGTGATTATCCTTATTTAATAGATATTAGTACATGATAAAGTAATCTTTTATGATTACTTTTTCTATGTCAAATAAATGTTTAATTATGTTTGGATAGTTGTTTGAAGTTGAGAATTATGCTATATTTTTAGAGAATAGATTCTAAGTTAGAGGTGAATTATGGCAATAAGTAGTGAGGAGTTCATAAAAGAGAAGAAAATTTTAAAAAAAGTTCAGAAATTATTAGATGAAACATTGGATGATTTAGGAGAGAGTGTTTCTAAGGGAGCAGATGATTTAATTGAATTTAAAAAAATGATGTGGGAAAATGAAAATAGTTTTGATGAGGGAGAGATGCAACAGGTTAGAAATGCCACAAATCAAGAGGAAGAAAAGGCTCTACAGAAAGAAAGATATTATAAAAAACTATTGAGTATAAAAGATAAACCTTATTTTGCCAGTATTGTTTTTAAAGATGAAGATGATGAGATCTTTAATATTTATATGTCACTTACTTATTTAAAAGATAAGGAACTTAATAATATTTTATATGACTGGAGAAGTCCAATTTGTAGCTTATTTTATGATTATGAGATAGGGGCGTGTAGTTATAAAGCTCCAGGAGGAGAATATTTTGGAGAATTAAAAAGAAAAAGACAATATAAAATAGAAAATAATGAATTAATAGGAGTTTTTGATAATTCTTTAAATATTAATGATGAAGTTTTACAAGAAGTTTTAGCAACTGAATCAAGTGAAAAGATGAAGAATGTTGTTAATACTATTCAACAAGAGCAAAATAAAGTAATAAGAAATTTAGAAGATGATAATTTAATAGTTCAAGGGATTGCTGGTAGTGGGAAAACGACAGTAGCTTTACATAGAATAGCTTTTCTTTTATATAGGCTTAAAAATTTAAGCAGTAATAACATTCTTATATTTTCACCCAATAATATTTTTACAGAGTATATTTCAGATGTTTTACCATCTCTTGGAGAAGCTAATACTTTGCAAACAACTTTTGCTGATTATCTGGCTAGTTTTTTAACAGAATACAAAGATGTAGAAAATTTTACTGATTTTGTTTCTCGTTATTATTCTTATACTGAGATTGATCCAGAGCTTGTAGAATATAAGCAAAGTGATAAAATTATTGATGATTTAAATGCTTTTTTAGAAAATTATATTGATAATTGTAAATTTATTTCAAATATTCAAGAGGGAGAAAGTAATATAATAACAAAAGATGAATTAAATGAAATGCTTCATGATCGATATGAAAAGTTACCTCTTTTTGAAAGGATGGATGAAATAGCAACAAAGTTGTCTGAAAAATTTTATAAAGGAGCGCATAAAAAAGTTAAGACTTTTTTAAAATTACTAAAAGAGAGTGCAAATTTTACTAAAGATTATGCGAAAATTTATATTGAATTTTTTATGAGTGATTTTTGTCATTATAAGCTTCCTGAGGTGACGTTAAAAAAATCTGTTAATAAGGAAGAAATTAATTATGAAGATGCTTTAATTTTGGCATATATTAAAGGAAATTTAGAAGGATTTTTATATGAGGCTTCGATTAAACAAGTAATTATTGATGAGGCACAAGATTATAATCGTTTACAATATATTATTATTAATAAAATATTTAAAAAAGCTAATTTTACTGTTTTGGGTGATATTAATCAAAATATTAATCCATATTATCATTATAATTCATTAGAAGATTTATCTGATTTATTTAAGGGAGAAACTAAATATTTAGAGCTTTTAAAAACTTATCGTTCTTCTCCAGAAATTATAGATTATACAAATAAAATACTTAATCTTAAGCATGTTAATGCGATAAGAAGGGATAATAATAAGCCTGTTATTATAAGAAAAAGTGTTAGTAATCTTAAGGATAGAATGGTTGATGATATAAAAACTTTACAGAATGAATATAAAAGTACAGCTATTATTACAAAAGATAATAGAGAAGCGTTAGCACTTTATGACTTGATTAAAGATGAAGTGGATGTTTCTTTAGTTGGGGCGAATAGTAAATCTTTTAAAAAAGAATTGATAATAATTCCCGCATATATTTCTAAGGGTTTAGAATTTGATAGTGTAATTATATATAATGATCGAAATAATTCATATAAGAATAATGAGAGAAATCTTTTATATGTTGCTTGTACAAGATGTCAGCATGAATTATATATTTATAATTAGTTGCCTTATTTTTTTTATTATGTTAAAATATAGTGGTTAAAGGAGAGAAGAATGGCTGAATTATATGTTATAAGACATGGTAGAGTTCCATCTAATGATAGTGGAATTATAGTTGGAAGAGATGATGAAGAATTAACACAAGTTGGGTTGAAGCAAGCTAGAATTGTTAGAGATAAATTAAAAAATATAAATTTTAGTGCTATTTATTCATCAGATGTTAAAAGAGCAATTCAAACGGCAAATATTGTAAATAGTAATAATTTAAAGATTATAACTGATAATAGATTAGCAGAAAGAGAACCAGGCGGAGCTTATGGTAAAAAGAGAAAAGAAATTGATAAGGAAGAATGGAATAGTTTAATTTTAGATAAAACTAGCGATGGAGCCGAAACTCTTAAAGCAGGTTTAATAAGAACTGAGTCAATTTTGACTGAAATTCATAAACTGTATGAAAAAGAGAGAGTTCTAATTGTTACGCATAATTTTATTTGTAAATGTATTTGGATGCTTGAAAATAATATAACTGATAAAGAAGAAATTAATGCATTTTTTCAAAATAATGATGAAATTCGTAGGTATATTAAGAAAAAATAATATAATTAATATTTTTGGATATATTATTAATGGTGATAATATGGAAGAAAAAATGATTGAAGTTGTAGTTAAGGAATCAAATATTGATAATAAAAATATTCCTCTTGAAGATTCGGATGAGGGTAAAAAATTAGTTCAAACAGTTAGAGAAGAAACAATTAATTCTCAGTAGATTTTAATTTGAAATAATATAACAAAAATGGATGTATGTTTTTGAAGCCTAGTTGAGTTTTAAACTTAGTTAGGTTTTTATATTTATTTAGAAATATTGACTTTTAATTTAAAGTATTTAATAAATTTATTCAAAATTAATATTTCCTTTTAGTGTTTAAGCGTTTTATAATTAAGTTTAAATGCTCGAGTTTTACTTTTAAATAAAAAGCCAGAGAATTTTATGATGGTGCTTTAGGAATATCTAACTTTTTGATTTATATGATTTCAAATTTTTTAGTCATTTTATTAAGATATTTAGATGTGTTGTTTGAACTATTTTTTAATGAAGCAAAAAAGTGTATCATTTTTTAATGTACACTTTTAACTTTAATATTGTGATAATTACATTTCTTTTGGAATTTTGAAATAAAAAGTACTACCTTTATTTTCTACTGAGATAACTCCATATTTATAATGATGATTTTCAAGAATTTGTTTGACAATTGATAATCCTAAACCAGTTCCAATTAGATTCCTTTTATGTTTTTTCTTATTTTTATAATATTTATTCCAAATATAAGGTATATCTTTTTCTTTAATGCCTTTACCACTATCTATTATTTCTACTAAGATATCTTCTTGATTTGTAATTTTTATTGTTACTGTATTATCTATTCCAGTATAATTGATTGCATTATTTATTAAATTATAAATTACTTGATAAATTCTCTTTTCATCAGCATTTATAAATAGTTTTTTATCTTTATGTATGAAATTAAAAATATAGGCTTCTTGTTCTTTTAGGATTTCGTATTTTTTTATAATTTGATTAATAAGTTCAATTAAATCAAATGTATCTTTTTCTAGTTCATTTGATAAAGTTTCCATTTTAGAAAGGGTTAAAATATCATTTACTAATACTGTTAGACGATCGGCTTCAGATATTATTGTTTCTAAATCGTCTTTTCTTTTTTTACTGGTTTTAGAATGCAAATCTTTAGCCATTTCAGCATAGGCTTTAATCATTGTAAGTGGTGTTTTTAAATCGTGTGATACATTAGCCATCAAATCTCTTCGTAGTTCTTCGGTTTTATTTAATTCATTTTTTGTATAATTTAATGTTTCTGATAATTCTTTTATTTCTAAAATATTAGAGTTAGAGAAGTTTATTTCAAAGTTACCTTTTGCAAGTTCTTTAGCTTGATTATTAATATTTTTTATAGGATTGGCAATGTGATTTGAAATAAAATAGGCTAGTGTAAAGGATAAAGCTATTACAATTAAAGTAATTATAATTAATTCTTTTCTTATTAAATTTACTGTGCCATCTACAGGTTCTATTGATGTGTTTATAAATGCGTACATATTATTTTTTAATTTTGTAGCATAAACTAGAGTTTTATTATTGAATTTATGATTTATAAGTTCATATGCTTTTTCTTGGTAATTATTACTTATAAAATCAAATTTATAGTTTTTAGTGCTTTCTTCTGATGAAAAACATCCTTTTCCAAAAAAGGCAGAGCGATATATTGAATCGTAATTATTATTAGCTATTTCGATACATACACTTTTATCAAAAGCTAAAATATTTACAATATCTTCAAATTCTTCTGAATATTGGGTTCTTTTTATTTTATTTGCTACTACTTTAATATCTTGAATTTTTTGATCTCGATATAAAGAATTAAAAAATAAAAATTGAAAAAGCCAAAGTATTCCTAAAATTAAAATTGAAAATAATAAAAAATATTTAAGAATTTCATTATTTAAGCTATTCTTCATCTTCCACATATTTATAACCAATTCCTCGTACTGTTTTTATATGATTTTTATACTCGTCTAAATTATTTCTTAGCATCTTTATATGTGTATCAACGGTTCTATCATCTCCAAAATAATCGTAGCCCCATATGTTAGATAATAATTGTTCTCTGCTTATTGCTATATTTTTATTTTTAATTAAATAGGTGAGGATTTCATATTCTTTGGGTGTAATATTAATTATTTTATTTTTTATTTTAAGTGTGTGTGCTGAAAAGTTAATTTCTAATTTATCTAATTTATAAGTTTTAGGTAATGTTTTTTGTGTTCTATTAAGAACGGCTTTTATTCTGGCTATTAACTCTTTTGGTGAGAATGGTTTAGTTAAGTAGTCATCAATTCCTAAATCAAAACCAGATAATTTATCATATTCTTCACCTCTAGCAGAAAGAATAATTGTAGGAATTCTTTTTTCATTTGGAAGTTCTTTTAACATTGAAAAGCCATCCATTTCAGGCATCATTATGTCTAAAACCATTAAATCATAATTGTTTTGTTTTAATTTTTCTAAAGCTTCCTTACCACTAGTGGCTTCATCGGTTTTAATATTACTGTTATGGCAATATTCTTTGATAACATTGCGTATTAATTTTTCATCATCGACAATTAATATTTTCATGATAATCCTCCCCTGATTAAGTATATTATACATTAATTGTGTAATTTTAGTGAAAAACTTGCAAAAATATTAAAAAAGTGTTATAATGTGGCCGTAATTTTACGAGGGGGAAGAAATATGAAATTAAGTTTTAAAGAATTTGAGAATTATAGTAATGTTATTAGAAAAAATGCTAAAGATAGTTTAATAAAAGATATTAATGGAAGATTGGATAAAAAGTTAATCTTATTTAGAAATCATTTTGTTGATGAATTTACAAATAGAAATATTTTTTTAGAACAAGTTAAATATTTAATGAAAGTTAAAGGATTTACTAGACAAGTTTTAACAGATGAATTTTTATTAAATATTTATTTAGATAATGAAGTAAGAAAAAGAATAATTAATATTTTAAACGTTATAAATAGTTCAGTTGATAATCTTAGCGCTGTAGAGAAATTGACTGAAATGGGTTTTAGTGATGCTGATGAATATTTAAGAGAATACTCTAGTCTTGAAAAAATTCGCCAAGATTTATTTGAAAAATCAGGTTTAGATTTTGAAGATTATACTAAACTAAGTGATGATGCTTTAATGAAACAGTACTCGTTAGATCAAGATGCGTTACTTGAATTAGAAATTAGTTTTTTTAAAGCAGGTATTGACTTATCTAAAAAAAATTATAAGTGTAGTGATATTACTCCTTGTGAAATTGCTAATATGTCTACAAAACGTCTAAATTTATTGGCTTCTAGTAATAAAATTATTGAAAAATAAATTAGCTTAGGGCATTTTTTACTTGCTTCAAGCTATAGAAAGTTACTAATATAACATTAACAGCTATAGCAATTATTAAACCATAAATACCTATTTTAAATAGAGAGAATAAAAGTAGGAAAATAGTTCTTGTAAGCATTCCTAGGGTTGATGATACTAAAACATCTTTGCTTTTTCCCATAGCATCTAAGCTACTTGAGAGAGGGGCTTGTATATATTGAAATAAGCAGATTGGTGCGAGTATTTTCATATAAGTTGTACCCTCGTTGGTATGATAAATTAATTTTAAAAAAATCTCTGGGATTAACATAAATAAAATTGTCGTAGGAATACCTATTAATAATGAAAACATTATACCTTGTTTAATCTTTTTTTTAACACTATAAATATTATTTCTAGCATATTCTTTTGAGACTACTGGAAGAAGAGCTTGGGATATAGCCATGGTAAAGAATGAGGGAAGTAGTAAAAGAGGCATTACATATCCTGATAAGATACCATATTCGCGAGTAATAAATTGTGAAGAATAACCGGTATGCAATAAAACAGAGGTTAAAATGATAGGTTCTAAGAAATAACCAACACTACCAATAAACCTTCCAGTGGTATTAGGAATGCCAATTGAGAGACTTTCTTTAATATAAGTTTTACTAGGAATTAGATCGTTTTTTTGTATTTTAAAATTTTTAGGTATAAATAGGAACAAAACTAAAATAGATGATATTTCACTTATAACATTTGATAAAACAATAAAACAGACTGTATAACTTATTCCTTTGGGTAAAAAATATGGAATTCCTATAATCATTATTATTAATCTAATAATATCTTCTGTAATATTAGAAGTGACATGTGGTAGCATTTTTTGCTTTCCAAAGAAATAACTTCTGGTTATACTTGAAATACTAGTGAAAGGAATAACGATAGCGATTGCTAGCAATGCATAATATGTATCTTTATTATGAAGAAGTTTTGTTGCTAAAAAGGGTGAAATAATTATAATTATAATAATTAACGCAATATTTATTATTAAAGAAAGCGGTATAATTGAAAAGAGTAATTTCTTATTATTTTTGGTATCTTCAGCAACTAATTTGGATAGGGCGATGGGTAAACCGAATTGACTTATTCCAATAAATAATGAAAAAGTGGGAAGTATTAACATATATAGACCTAGACCTTCAGTACCAATAAGTCTACTCATTGTTATTTTTATAAACATTCCTAAGAATTTGGTAATAAGACCACCTATTAATAATATAATTGTTGATTTTATAAATTTTTCTTTCATATTAAAAATTATGAAAAAAAATAAAAAATATTTCATTATTTAAAAAAATGTGGTAAGATGGTTTTGTTAGGATTGAAGTCGATATTTGTCGAAATGTGTAACTAACCAGAAAAAATATGTCAAAATAATTGTAAAAGAAAAAAATTATATTGGATATGACTTTATATAGATTAAGTTGTATGCTAAACTTTAAAATAGAGGTGGACTGAATGAGTAGTTTAATAGATTTTTTGACTTCAAAAGAAATAATTGTAGTATATATAGTAGCTGCTTTTGCATGTTTATTATGTTTTGTTATATATTTAGTTGAGAAAAATACAGTTAATTTTAAAAGAAAATTAAATACAAAGAAATTAAATAAGTTAGTTGAGGAAAATGATGAGATTGACTTAGAAATAAATGAAAACTTTAAAAAGAAGGAAGTCGCTCAAAATAAAAATTTAGAAGCTAGTTCAGTTTCTGAATTAATTGAATCAACACTTGTAATGGATAAAAAAGAAGAAAAAACTGCAAGTAAAGAAATTGATTTAAATACTAAGTCTTTAAATTTCTTTGAAGATAAAAAAGTTGATTTTGTTGAAAAAGGTGTTAATGCTATAGAAGAGAAAGAATCTTTAAATAAAAATATGGAAGAAGTTTTAAAAACTTCAAAAATAGATTTAATGGAGGATATTGAATTACTTGATGATGAGAATGAAGAGAGAGAAATTAATAGTAAATCATTAGATGATAAGAAGTCTGAAACAGTGGAGTTAATGGCTTCTAAAATAGAAACTATTAAAAATAGTGATTATAATAAAAACAATAATGAAAATTTAGAAAGTTTTCCAAAAGAAGATAAAATAAATTTAAAAGATGATACTACTGAGTTACTTGATGGGGATATTGATTTAAACAATGAAACTTTGGAATTGATAGCTGAGCAAGAAAAAGTTGAATTAGAAGCTCAAGAGACAATAGAAGAACTTGATTTAGATAATAAAAAAAAGGATTTAGAGGATAATGAATTAGAGTATACAAGTATTGAACCTGATCCTGAAACAGCTAAATTAGAACTTGAGAAGATAACTGAGGAATTAAAAAAGCAAGAAAATATTTTTGATAATAATATTGCTTTAACAAATTATGAAGAAGAACAGGAAGAAAATGCTATTATTAGTTTGGAAGAGTTAATGAAAAAAAGTAAAGAGATGTATGCAGCTAATGAGGTGCATCAGTATGCTGATGAAGGTAATGAACCAATTAGTTTACAAGATTTAGAAGCAAGAGTTGCGCAAGATAAATTAACTAATAATAATGAGACTTTTGTTAATAAAAGTATTTCTCGAGAAGAAGTTTTAGAAACAAAGATGGATAATACAGAAGTAGAAACATTAGAAATTCTTGAGACAAATATAAAATCTGAAAGTGAAAAAAGAACTAGAAAATTTCGAAGTAGTCCTATTATTTCTCCTATTTATGGAATTGAAAAGACCAATGATAATGAGTTGGAATTAGAAAATACTGCTAATTATGAAAAATTAGATGAAGAAATAAAAAAGACTAATGAATTTCTTATGACATTGAGAGAATTACAAAGTAAACTTGATTAAAAATATGTAGATAATTCTGCATTTTTTTTATACTATTTTCTATGTAAGTACATCTTTTAATTAGAACTTATCTATGTTATAATATTTAGGTAATTTATAAGTATATTTAGCGAATTATTAAGAAAGTTTGTGGTTAAATGAGAAGTGTTGGTATTTTATCTTTAGGTTGTAAAGTTAATATGTATGAAAGTGAGTTTTTAATTAATGAATTAAAAAAGCATGGTTATGAGATTAGAAAATTTAGTGATGTATGTGATGTTTATATAATTAATACTTGTACTGTTACTAATACTAGTGATGTTAAGTCGAGAAAAATGATTAGAAGTGCTATTAATCGTAATAGCGAAGCTTGTGTTGTAGCGATGGGGTGTTTTGTTGAGGCGAATAAAGATTTAGAAATACCGGGGTTAGATATTATTATTGGTAATAAAGATAAGTCTAAAATAGTATCTTTATTGGATGAATGGTTTCTAAATAAAAAAATTATAAAAAAATTGTATTTTAATGAAATTGTAGAATTTGAGGATATGTATATAAATGAGTTTCCAGGTCGTACTAGGGCTTTTGTAAAAATTCAGGATGGATGTGAAAATTTTTGTAGTTATTGTATAATTCCATATGTTCGAGGAAAATGTCGAAGTAAAAAAATAGAAACTATTTTGGAAGAGATTAAAGATTTAGTTAATAATAATTATAAAGAGATTGTTTTAACAGGTATTCATACTGGTAATTATGGTGTTGATTTGGATATAAATTTTCATATTTTATTAGAAGAGATTGTGAAGATACCAGGTTTAAGAAGATTACGAATTTCTTCTATTGAAATTACTGAGTTGACTGATGAGATATTGGATGTAATAGCAAAAAATAAGGTGATTGTTAATCATTTACATATTCCATTACAAGCTGGTAGTAATGAAATCCTTAAAAGAATGAATAGAAAATATGATTTAAACTATTATTTTGATAAAATTAAAAAAATTAGAAGGATAAGACCAGAGATTGCAATTTCGACTGATGTTATAGTTGGTTTTCCTGGAGAGAGTGAAGAATTATTTAATCAAACCATTAAAACAGTTAGAGATTTAGAATTTTCTAAAATACATGTCTTTCCTTATAGTGAGAGAAAAGGGACTAAAGCAATGCTTTTAGATGGAGTTGTTCCTATTACTTTTAGAAAAGCTCGAGCTAGAGAGTTATTAAATGTTTCTCGTGAATTGGAAATAAATTATATGAAAAAATTTCTTGGAAAACAGTTGGAAATTTTGATTGAAGAAGTAAAGAATGGAATAAGTTATGGTCATTCAGAAAACTTCTTATATGTAAAAGTTGAAAGTTTATTAGAACATAATAATTTCTTTCTTGTAGAAATTATTGATATTAATTATCCTTATTGTATTGGGAGAATAGTTTAGTGGAGGTTATATGGCTATATATATAAAAGGTAATTACTCAAAAAGTATTTTTCAAAATAGTAATGGCTATAACATAGGTATTTTTCGAGTAAATGATACTAATGAAGAAAAACTTGCTGAATATATAGGAAGAACTATAACGTTTACTGGTTATTTTCATGAACTTAATAATATGGATACTTATATAATGTATGGTAAACTTGTTAATCATGAAAAATATGGGGAGCAATTTCAAGTTGAAAGTTATGAAAGATGTCGCCCTGAAGAAAAAGATGCAATTGTTGAATTTCTAACTAGTGGATTGTTTAAAGGAATAGGTGAGAAAAAGGCAAAAGCAATTGTAGAGGTAACAGGGAAAGATACTTTAAAAGTTATTTTAGAAAATCCTGATAATTTGATTTTGATTCCAGGTATAACTAAAGCAAATATAAATACTTTACATAATAAATTAAAAGAGTATGAAGAAAGTTATGAAATAATTCTTTATTTAACAGAAATGGGTTTTTCTACTAGAGATGCAATGCTTGTTTATAATACTTATAAAAAAAATACTAAAGATAAAATTGCTGAGAATATTTATCAATTAATTGATGATATTCATGAATTATATTTTAAAAAAATAGATATTATTGCTCTTAGAAATGGATGTATGCGAGACTCATTAATACGAATTAAAGCTGCTATAGTTTATATTATGGATGAGGTTAGTAGTACTTATGGACATTGTTATTATTATTGTGAAGAGATACAAAGTCTTTTGCCGCGAGTTATAGGTGTTAATTGCTCTTTAGAAATTTTTAATGAAGCTTTAAATGAACTTATAATAGATTTAAAAATTATACATAAAGAAAATAGATATTATTTAAAAGAAATGTATGAAGCAGAAACTTTGATTGTTAAAAGATTTCGATTACTAAATAGTAATAAAATTAATCCTTTAAAAACACTTTCTAAAACGATTAAAGATTTAGAGGAATTTTATGGAATTAAATATAATGCATGTCAATTAGAGGCGATAAAAAAGAGTTGTTACCGCGATTTTTTAATTATTACGGGTGGTCCTGGAACAGGAAAAACTACGATAATGAAAGGAATAACTGAACTATATCGGCAACTTAATAAATTATCTTATGAAAAACTTGATGAGAAACTGGCATTATTAGCTCCAACAGGAAGAGCGGCTAAAAGAATGAGTGAGGCTACACAACTTAGAGCGAGTACTATTCATAGATTTTTGAAATGGTCTAAGGAGACGAATAAATTTCAAATTAATGAGTATAATAAGAGCAAAGTTGAATTTGTTATTATAGATGAGGCTAGTATGATTGATACATATTTAATGGCTAGTTTATTAAAAGGACTTTCTGCTAATTGTAAAATAGTGTTAGTTGGAGATGATCATCAGCTTCCGAGTGTTGGACCAGGAGATGTTTTACATGATTTGATAGAGTCTAAGAGTTTAGAGGTTGTAGAACTTACAGAACTTTATCGCCAAGGGAAAGATTCAAATATAATTAATTTAGCTTATGATATACGAAAAAAAAGTATTTGTTATGATATCTTTAATGTTTTAGATGATTTGACTTTTATTGAATGTGAAGATTATGAAGTAATAAATTATATTAAGGAAATTGCTAATACATATAAAGATTTGAACTATAAAAAGTTTCAGATATTAGCTCCTATGTATAAAGGATTAAATGGTATTGATGAGATAAATAATAAAGTTCAGGATATTTTTAATTGCAAAGATAAAGCAAAAATGGAACATAAAATAGGAGATGTTATTTTTAGAGAAAATGATAAGGTAATTCAGCTGACAAATATGCCTGATGACAATGTATATAATGGTGATATTGGTTTGATTGATGTAATTAAAAATGGTCAAAAAAAAGAAGTGCATATTGATTTTGATAATAATATTGTTAAATATACCCCTTCTAATTTTAGTAATTTTCGACTGGCTTATGCCATTAGTATTCATAAGGCACAAGG
This sequence comes from uncultured Mollicutes bacterium, assembly GCA_947652375.1. GTDB lineage: Bacteria > Bacillota_I > Bacilli_A > RF39 > UBA660 > UBA3789. Next base: position 13,872 of record CANTCS010000009.1, read on the forward strand.
ATCGGAGTTTGATGTTGTTATTATTCCCATTGTTAAGGGTTATAATAAAATGCTTTACCAAAAGTTAATTTATACAGCAGTAACTAGAGCGAAAAAAAAGCTATATTTAGTTGGAGATTTTAAAGCTTTGGAATTAGCTAGTAAAAATGATAGTTGTGATATTAGAAGAACTACTATTAAGTCTTATTTAATTGATGGTATAATTTAATTTTTACTGGATACAATAATGTTAGAGGTGAATTAGATGAAAAAGATAATTAAAATGGCTGCTGTAGCTTCGGGAGCTGGAGTAGTTGGATATATGTATTTAAAAAAGCATCCTGAAAAAGTTGCAAAAATGAAAAGTGCAGCTAAAGATGCTTCTAGAGCTATTTATAATAAATTAGATGGGGAATAAGATTTATAGTCTTATTTCTTTTTTTAGTGTATAATAGATTTGGGAAGTGGTTAAATGATATCTATAAAAAGTGAAAGAGAAATAGAATTGATGAGAAAAGCGGGCTTGTTAGTTTCCGAGATGCATAAATTTATTAAACCTTATATTAAAGCAGGAATTACAACAAAAGAGTTAGATAAATTATGTGATGATTTTATTCTAAAACATAATGCAGTTCCTACTTGTAAAGGATATGAAGGATATCCAACAGCAACTTGTATTAGTGTTAATGAACAAGTTGTTCATGGGATACCCAATAATTATACTTTAAAAAATGGAGATATTGTGACTATCGATGTCGTTATTGGTTATAAGGGTTATCAAGGAGATGCAGCTTGGACTTACGCGATTGGTAATATTGATGACGATAAAAAACATTTATTAGAGTATACTGAAAAAGCTTTATATGAGGGAGTAAGAATGGTTAAACCTGGAAATAGAATTGGTGATATTGCAAGTGCCATTCAAAAATATGCGGAAGCTCATAATTTAGGTGTTGTTCGAGAACTTTGTGGACATGGAATTGGTAGAGAAATGCATGAGGATCCTGAAGTACCGAATTTTGGTATTCCGAATACTGGTCCACGATTAAAACCGGGAATGATTATATGTATCGAACCTATGTTAACATTTGGAAAAAGAGATGTTTTGCTTTTAGATGATGACTGGACTGTTGTTACGCAAGATAATAGCCCAGCGGCACATTATGAGCATACAGTTCTAGTTACACAAGATGGATATGAAATTTTAACGCCAAGATTAGATTAAAAAGGAGAAAAAAATGAAGAAGAGTTTTATTTTTTTAATAAATGGGTTAGGTATAGAAAAACCAGGCAGTTATAGTATATCAATTGATCAATGTATGCCTAACTTAGCTAGAACAAAAGAAACTTCTTTTTTTACTAGAGCAATTATTAGTGCATTAGAGTATAGAAGTGCTTATAAACAGTTTTTCTTAGGAGATACTTATAAATTGGAACTTAATTATATAAAAAATAATATAATTAATGATAATATAATTAATAACGCGATTTACCAAGATTTTTCTAAAAATATTATAAGTGATAAAAAAACAAAATTACATATTTTTGTTGAGCCTACTAATGATAAAATTGTTGAAGAGATAAATGATTTAGTTAATAAAATTAATTTAGAAAAAGAAAAGGAAGTATATTTACATTTAATTCTTCCACAACAATCAATAAATGAATATAATGCTTTGATAAATATTATTAATTTTATTAAATATCGAATTGATGAACATATTACAGTAGGTTTTGTGATTGGAAAAGAATATTTAAATGTAGATTTATCGAAAGATGAACTTTCTTTTATGAAAAAATTATTATTTTTTTGTTCTGCAGAAAGATGGACAGAAACTGATAAAAAATTAAAATCTTTACAAGAAGATAATATTAGACCTTGCAAGGCTCCTGGTTTTTGTGCAACTACTAAATGTACTTTAGAAAATAATGATGTGATTATGTTTTTTAATACAAATAGAAATAATTATGATAATTTTTTACATGCAATTTATGATAATGCTAAGGAAGTATATAATTTAGATGATTTTAATTTACCGACTTATTCTTTGGTAAAATTAGATACTAAATACGAAATAAATAGTTTTGCCGAAAGTATAGTTTATGAAAATAGTTTAGCAAAAATGTTATTGAAAGCAAATAAAAAAGCTTTAATTATTAGTGATGAAAAAAATATTAGTTTAGTTAATTTTTTGGCAAATGGACAAAATTATATCAATAATCCTAGTATTTCTTTTATGAAACTTTCGCTTGCAACTTTTCAAAATGCTACTTTAATCAATAATTTATTAAATAATAGTAATTATGATTTGATTATATTTGATTATCATATGAAAGTTGATGAAACTATAAATGAATTAAAAAATGAATTAGAAGAAGTTGATAAAGTTTTGAAATGTGTAGTAGATGCTTGTGCTAATAATCATTCTTTATTTATATCATCACTATATGGTATTAAAAAAACTCTGCCTCTTGCTAATTATAATACAGAAGTTGTGAATCTTGATTATGAGATGGAAATACCAATATTTTTCTTTGATTATTCATATTTAAGAAGTAAATATTCTTTATTTCCTGGTGAAACTAATAAAATTTTAATGTCCGCAATGAAATGTATTTGGGATAATGAAGATATAGATTCATTAATAAGACAAAAAGGTTTAATTAATAATTTATTTTTTAAAAAATAGTTATTTATGAATATTTATATTTGTTTGTGAAAAAATCTTATTTAGTAAAGTTGTTTTAGGAATATTTTTTAATTAATAGTAATAATTTATGTTATAATGAGTGTATTGAAAAGGAGAATTTATCATGGATTTTATAAAGTATATAATTCTTGGGATTTTACAAGGGATTACAGAACCTTTACCGATATCTAGTAGTGGTCATATTTTTTTATTTAAATCGCTTTTTGAAACTAATTTATTTAATGATTTAAATTTAGAAATATTTTTAAATTTTGCATCTTTTATTGCGATATTAATAATATTTAGAAAAGATGTTATTAATTTAGTTAAGGGATTTTTTTCTTTTCTTTTTAACAAAGGTAAAACTTGTTTTGAAGAGTTTAAATATTGCATGTTAATTATTGTTGGAACTTTACCTGTTGGGATTTTGGGTTTAATAATTAAGGAGCCTTTGGAAGAGATTTTAGCTAATAATATTTTTCTTGTTGGAATAGGTTTTTTGATAACGGCAGTTGCTCTTTTATTGGTTAAAAATTCAAAGGGTAAGAAAGAGGATTGTGATATAACATATCGTGATGCAATTATAATTGGTTTGTGTCAAGCGATTGCTTTAACTCCGGGAATTTCTAGAAGTGGAATGACATTAGTAGGTTGTTTATTATGTGGTCTTTCTAGAAATAGTTCATTAAAATATACTTTTATGTTGTATTTTCCAGTAAGTGTTGTTACAATGATTCTTGGAGTTAAGGATATAATTGATGGAGGACTTGTTGTAAATTTATTAGGTTATTATACTATTGGAATGGTTTTTTCATTTATTTTTACTTATTTTTCATATAAGTTGTTAAGTGAGATAGTAAAAAATGGTAAATTATGGAAATTTTCTATATATTTAATAATTATAGCTTTGTTTACTATATTATATTTTTAAAAATAAAAATGCTTTGCATTTTGTTTTCTTTTTATTTTAATTTACTATATTAATTTAATTTATTAGTAATTGATGGAAATTATAAACTTATGCTAAATAGCTTTGAGTTTTAATTTTTTTCTTTGTGGGTGGTTTATTTGAAGTATTATAATAGCAGTAAAATTTTAACAGAGGTTTCACTTGATTTATCTTTTAATCATGGAACAACAGCTAATATTTATAGAATTAGTGAAACAGACTGTTTTAAGGTTTATTTTAGATATACTAATAAATGTGCTAGAATGAAAAAGCAAGTTTTTGATATTATTAAAAGATTAATCATCAAAACGTGTATAAACTTATAGAATTGTTTTACAGAGAGGATAATAAAGATATTAAAGTTTTAAGTAATCTATCTGATGTTATAATAGATGCTTATAAATATGAGTATTTAGAGTCACAAAATATTGAAATTTTTGAGATTTAATATTGAATATTTATTAAATAGTTTAAAGGAATTAGAAAACTTTGTTACAATAATATCTATGTTTAATATTAAGATATTTGATTTTAGGCAAGAAAATACACTTTATACAAAGAATAATATAATGCTTATTGATTTAGATAAATTTGAGATAGACGATGTAATTGATTATGAAACTCTTTTGAAAATAAATAAGAAAAGACTTGTTTTTTTATTTAGAGATTTGATGTTTAAAAGTAAAAAATATAAAAGCAATTATTTAGAAATTTTAAAGGACCTATTTGATATTGATAGAATAGAAAATATTTATGAAGAGGTATCAAAAAAACTAGTTAAATTTAAAAATATTTCTGATTATTTAAAGTATTAATTTTTTAAAGACTTGAATATTTTATAAATGTTTTATATAATTTAGTTATAATAGAGGGTGATTTGATGAAGCATTTAAATAGGAATGGTTTTACTTTAATTGAGTTAATAATGGTTATTGTTATACTTGGAATTATTACAGCTTTTTCTATTCCAATGGTTAGGAATATTCAAAAGAAAAATGATATTAGTAAATTTAAAGTTTTTGAAGATTCATTAATTAATGGTGCTAAATTGTATGTAGATGCTTATGGTGATGATGAATTTGATGGAACAGGTACGTGTATAGATATTAAGTATGGTGAAATGAAAGATAAAATGTTAGTAAAAGATTTTCCTGAGAAGAGTATAAATTGTAATAATGATGATACTTTTGTTAGAGTTATAAGAGAAGATACTGATAAGTATAAATATGAAGTAGAAATAGTTTGTAAAGTTCAAAATAAAATTGTTTTTGAAGAAAATAATATAAGTGATGATGAAAAAATATGTTAAACTTATATTTTTTTATTTTATATGATATAATTAATATTAGGAGATGATGATGTGAAAAAATACAGTACATTAAGTAGTATTTTGTTTACTTTAATATTTGCTTTGGGATATTATTACCTTTTTTTTCCAGCAATAAATTTAACAAATGTTAGTTTTTGGATATTTATTTTATTAGTATTTATAGTTTTTTTAGGGTTTTATTTTACTTTGAATTTAAGATTTAGTTTAGAGGAATTATTTACAGGCGTAAAAAAAATAAGAAAAGTTAAAATACAAAATTTTGTAATTGTTATACCAGTTATAGTTTTTATGATTTTTATTATAAATTTTATTCTTTCTCCTTTATTTAATTCAAACGCTTATTATAAAAGAATTAAAGTAAAAGAAAATATTGAATTTACAGAAGATATAAAGGAAGCTAATTTTAATAAAATGCCTTTACTTGACCGTGATTCAAGTGAAAAAATAGGAGATAGAACAATGGGACAAATAAGTGAATTAGTTTCCCAATTTGATGTTTCTAATCAATACACTCAAATAAATTATAAAGATGAAATTATTAGAGTAACTCCACTTGAATATAACGGAGTAATAAAATGGTTAACAAATAGAAAAAAAGGAATACCAGGTTATATCAAAGTTAATTCTACAAATGGTAGTGCAGAATTAGTAAAATTAAAAAAAGGCATGAAATATTCTTCATCTAGTTTATTTAATGAGAACATTTATCGTAAACTACAATTTACTTATCCAACTAAAAACTTTGAAAGTGTAAATTTCGAAATAGATAATGAAGGTAATCCATATTATGTAGCTAGTGTCGTTAAATATAAAGGGGTAGGATTAAGAAGAGATGTTGTTGGTGTAGTAATTCTAAATCCAATCAATGGAAAAAGTAAATATTATAATGTTAAAAGTGTCCCAAGTTGGGTTGATCATGTTTATGAAGCTGATTTAGTTTTAGAGCAAGTAAACGATTGGGGTAAGTATAAAAATGGTTTCATAAATTCAATTATTGGTCAAAGAGATGTTGTTCAAACAACAACTGGTTATAATTATTTAGCTCAAGATGATGATATCTATTTGTATACTGGTATAACTTCTGTTTTAGCTGATGAATCAAATATTGGTTTTATACTAACAAATATGCGAACTAAAGAAACTAAATTTTATAACGTTGCTGGAGCTGAAGAATATTCAGCAATGGATTCTGCCAAAGGACAAGTTCAACAAATGAATTATACTTCTACATTTCCACTACTAATAAATTTAAATAATAAACCAACATATTTAATAAGTCTAAAAGACAATGCTGGTTTAGTTAAAATGTATGCATTTGTAGATGTTGCTGATTATCAAAAAGTAGTAGTAACTGACAGTTCAAAAGGTATAAAAAAAGCTGCTGAAGCCTATCTTAACGAAGTATCAGATGAAACACAAGGCAACTTAACAATAGAAAAAGAAATAACTATCAAAGAAATCACTTCTGCAAGTATAGATGGTAATACAATTTATTACTTTAAAGACACAGATGATAAAAAATATAAAGCATCAATAAAAATAAATAAAAATAGTTTACCATTTATTAAAAACGGAGACAAAGTAAAAATTAAATATGATAAAGAAAGTGATTTAATAAATATAATTGATATTGAAAATTAAGTAGATAATTACTTGATTTTTTCTTTTTGCAACCAAATCTTTCCATAATTTCCAAGTAAATTATATAGAATGCAACCAAAAATATTGATAAAATAATTTATGTAAAAAGAAAAAATGGTAGTATAAAATTCATAAAGTTATTTATCTACTATATAATTATTGTAAGGAGAAAATATATGATAAAACTTAAAAATGTTTCTAAATTTTATTATAGTAAAGGAATTATCGCAACAGGTTTTACAAAAGTAAATTTAGAATTTAATATTGGGGAGTTTGTAGCAATAACAGGAGAGTCTGGTAGTGGAAAAAGTACTTTATTAAATGTTATTTCAGGGCTTGATTCTTATGAAGAAGGCGAAATGTATATTAATAATATGGAAACAAGCCATTATTTAGAAAAAGATTGGGAAGTATATAGAAGAAAAAATATTGGTAATATATATCAAAATTTTAATCTAATTAATAGTTATACAGTCTATCAAAATATAGATTTAATCCTTTCTCTAAACGGAGTAAAAAAAGAGTTAAGAAAACAAAAAATAATTGAACTTTTAAAAAAAGTAGATATGTCTAAATATCAAAACACAAAAGTTTCCAAACTATCAGGAGGTCAAAAACAAAGAATTGCTATTGCTAGAGCTTTAGCAAAAGATGTTCCTGTAATTATTGCAGATGAACCTACTGGAAGCCTAGATAAAAGAAGTGCTATGAATATTATCAAATTATTAAAAGAGATAAGTGAAGATAAACTAGTTATTATAGTAACTCATAATTATGAACAAGTAAGTGAATATGTTACAAGAAAAATTACAATGCATGACGGAAAAGTATTAGAAGATAAATCTATAAAAAATATCAAAAAAACTCAAACTTCAAAAACTAATAACTATAAAAATATGAATTTTTTTAATAAACTTCAATTAGGTTTTAGAAATACTTTTAATGTTATCCCAAAATTCATTTTATTATTTTTAGTTTATGCTTTTATCGTGGCTTCATTAATGGGAGAATATTCTTTCTTCAAAAAGAATGAATATGAATTAGACAAAGCAGGTTATACCTATATGTTTAGAGATACTGATGATAAAAGAATATTATTAAACAAAAAAGATAAAACCGAATTTACAAAACAAGAAATAGAAAAATTAAAAAAAGACAAAAATATTAAAAACGTTATTGAAAATGACACAGTAATTGATCAATATATTGCTTTTACTGACGAAGAAAGAATGTTATGGCTTCAAGGAAGAGCTATAGATATTGATCAATTTGAGGGGAAAGTTGATGTAGGAAGAATTCCAAAAGAGCCAAATGAAGTAATAATTGTTGGTGATAAAAATAATTATTATTTAAAAGTAGGAGTAGAAGATATTCTAAATAAAAAATTATATTCAACGACAAATAATGATGAACTAGATCGCGAAAATGAAATAGTAATAGTCGGTATTAAATATGAAGAAACTCCCCTAAACACTTATGAATTCAAATTTTATATAAGTAAAGAAAAACAAAAGAAAATGCTTTTTGATACTCATCAAAAGTATAGTACTATAAATATCGATTTTATGGGAGAAATTCATAATTCTAATAATGAATCTAATCAGTATAAATTAGCAGTAAATAATCGTGTTACTAAAAATAATGCAATCATTCCCGAAGATTATAATAAAAAGTGTGAAAAAAATAACTGTTTAAATAAAAACTTCTCTGTAAATGTAGCTAATCAATATTACACTACAAGTAGTGAATTCAAAATAGAAAAAACATATAATGAAAAAAATATTAATAGTATTTTAGAATTAAATAATTATAAAAAAGAAAACTTCGAGGAACAATATAACGGAATAATTTATATTAATCCAGAAGATTATAATGAGCTATTTAATAAAGGTACTTATCAAATGAGTGTCTATGTTGATGATATCACTAATTTAGATAATGTTACAAAAAAATTAGAAGATTCTGGTTATAAAACTTTAAAATTAAAAGATGCCTTAATTGATGAAGGAGCAACTGAAATTATGAAAATATTTAAATTAGTTGTCACTTGTTGTTTAGTTTTTGTTTTATTCTTTATTTCATATTTCATTATAAAAATAATTTTAAAATCACGTAACACTTATTTCTCAGTTTTAAGAATGTTAGGTGCAAATAAAAATGTATGTAAACAATTATTAATTATTGAACTACTAGTAATTACTAATCTAAGTTATTTTCTATTTCTTACTTTAGCAGAATTAAATAAAACAAATTTTTTAAATATCAATTTTATAAATACAGTTAATACATATTTTAAATTAAATGATTATATTGTTCTATATTTAATTCTTACCATAATGTCATTATTAATAAGTATAAAATATGCAAATAAACTATTTAAAAATAGTGTAATGTCTGTATATAGAGAGGAAGTATAGTATGATAAAAATAGAAAAAATAGATAAATATTTTAATAAATTTAAAAAGAATAAAATTCATGTTATTAATAATACTTCTTTAGAATTTGAAAGTAATGGTTTAGTAGCATTACTAGGACCAAGTGGAAGTGGAAAAACAACATTACTAAATGTAATTGGAGGACTAGATAAAGTAAGAAAAGGAAATATCTTTATAAACGGTGAAAAAATCACTAAAAAATTTCAAGGTCATGTTGATAGAGTTAGAAATTTAAATATTGGATATATTTTCCAAGATTACAAATTAATAGAAGATATGTCAGTATATGACAATGTTGCTTTAGTCCTAAAAATGATAGGTATAAAAGATAAAGAAGAAATTGATAAACGAATAACTTATGTTTTAGAAAAAACAGGCATGTTAAGATATAAAAAAAGACCTTGTAGTATGCTATCAGGTGGAGAAAGACAAAGAGTAGGTATAGCAAGAGCTATTGTAAAAAATCCAAGTATTATTATTGCTGATGAACCAACTGGTAATTTAGATAGTAAAAATTCAGTAGAAATAATGAATATCATAAAAGCTATTTCTAAAGATAAATTAGTTATATTAGTAACCCATGAAGTAAACCTTGCAAAATTTTATGCATCAAGAATAATAGAACTAGAAGATGGAAAAATAATTAATGATTATAAAAATGAAAACGAAAAAGACCTAGATTATGAAATAGGAAATACACTATATTTAAAAGATTATAAATATCAAGAAAATATAAATCAAACTAAAGTATATTCTAATAGTAAAATAGATTTAAATGTCAGTATCGTTATTTCTAATAATAATATCTATATTAAAACAAACGATGATAGAAAAATAGAAGTAATAGATGAAGAGTCATCTATTGAAATGATTGATGATCATTTTAAAAATATTACAAAGGAAGAAGCTTTAAAATACCAATTTGATTTTAATAGTATTATTAATAATTCAAAACTAAAATACTCATCTATTTTTAATCCTATTTCTTTTGTAACTAATGGCTTCAAAAAAGTATTTAATTATTCAATTTTAAAGAAAATTCTACTAGGAGGTTTCTTTCTATCAGGAATATTTATCCTTTTTGCATTTTCAAGTATTGCAGCAAGTTTAAAAATTGAAGATAAAAACTTCTTAAAAATAAATAAAAATTACTTAACAGTAGAAGCAAAAAAGATACGCTTAGATGACTATTTAAATATAGAAAATAAACTAAATGCAGACTACATCATCCCAACTAATTCTATTGTTAATTTAAAACTTAAAACTGATGATTTTTATCAATTTAATAATTATGAATTATTTTTAGAAGGAAGTCTTACGGACATAGATTTTGTTAAAAATGATAATTTAATAATTGGTAAAATGCCTTTAAATGATAATGAAATACTTGTAGATAAAATGGTAATAGAAAGCGTAATAAAGCAAGAAAATGCTCAAATGATGGGATTAAGAAGTTCTAAAGATTTTCTTGACCGAGAAATTATCATACCGAATATGGATAATATGAAAATAGTAGGTATAATAAATTCTAATAATCCAAGTATTTATACAAAAAGAAGTAAATTTATAAATATTATTTATCATACTTTAGGTAATAGCAATGAAAAAACAACAAATAATATCGAAAACAAATATGAAGATTACAATTTATTTACAAATAAAGTAGTTTTAAAAGAAGGACACTGGCCAGAAAATGATTATGAAGTTGTTGTAAACTATAATAATCGTGAAGAGATGAAACTTAACAAAGAAATAAATAAAACTATAAATAATCATAAATTAAAAGTAGTAGGTTATTATACATCTAAAGAACAAATTGATACATATTTAGTTAATGCAAATTTAATAAAAAATAAATTAATTACTTCTGCATCAGATATTTCTATTTATACTAAAAACAAAGAAAAAGTATTAAATGAAGCTCATAATAACTTTAAAATAAATATTAAAGATAGTTATTTAGCCAGTAAAGATGAATATATACAGAGTAGAAAAGAAGGTATTAAAACAACTATCATAAGTTCTGGTATTATAATAATAATATCTTTAATTGAAATATTTTTAATGATTAGATCAAGTTTCTTATCTCGTGTAAAAGAAGTAGGAATTTATAGAGCCATCGGTGTTAAAAGACGTGATATTTATATTATGTTTAGTGGAGAAATTATAGCAATTACTTGTCTTGCATCCATTCCGGGTATTCTATTTTCAACTTATGTAATATCATTATTAACTAAAATATCATATCTAAAAAGTATGCTTTTGATAAATCCTATAATAGTTGGATATAGTATATTACTTGTATTTATTTTCAACTTAATAGTTGGATTAGTACCAATTTATAACACTCTTAGAAAAAGACCAGCTGAAATTTTATCTAGAACAGATATTTAATCTGTTCTTTTTATTTACTTTAATATCTAATTGATATAAAATTATAATAGGAGATGATTAGATGAATAAAAAAGGTTTTTCTTTAGTCGAACTATTAGGAGTTCTTGTTATATTAGGTATTTTATCAGTAATAGCAATTTTTGCTTATTCTAGATATAAAGAAAGTGCAGTACAACAAGCATATGAAACAATGATAAAAGATGCTGCTAGTGCAGCGGAAGAATATTTTATGAGTAATATTAATAGTGATAGTGTTTTAATTAAGACGTTAGTCGATGAAGAGTTTTTGTCAGATACTATTGATCCACGTAATAGTAAAGTTTCTTGTGGAGGTAAAGTTATTAAAAGGAATAGAGAATCTTTAATTAAGGGTGAGTTGGATATAATGGAATTAGAAGTTACTTTAGACTGTAAAAATAATAAAATTTGTAGAATTTATCCGAGTGATAAGGCTTGTTAGAAGTCATAATTAATAATTTTTTAAAATAAAATTTATAATGGAGAGTGATTAGATGACACTACTAAGAGACTTTTTTACAAAAATACTTAAACCGAAAAAAAGAAATGAACCTTGGCTTGAATATTATTCTAAAGAAGAACAAAAAATAAAGTTTACAGATGAATTAATTTATGAATATTTAAAAAATAGTGTAGGAGAAGATAGGGATTATATTGCTCTTAACTATTTTGGAACAAGAATTAGCTATAATGAATTATTTTTAAAAATTGAACAAGCTAGTAAATCTTTAAGATCAATGGGCGTAAAACCACATGATGTTGTAACAATTTGTATGCCTAATATTCCTGAGGCAGTTATATCTTTTTATGCTTGTAATAATATTGGAGCCATTGCTGATATGATACATCCTTTATCTAGTAGTGAACAAGTAAAAAATTATTTATTAGACTCTAAATCAAGATTTTTAATTATGCTAGATGCTAATTATGAAAAGTATAAAGAAATTTTACCAGATACTTTAGTATATAAAACAGTATTTGTTTCACCTAAAGAATCTATGCCCACAGTAACAAGTATTGGTTATCAAATAACTAGAGGTTTTAAAATAAAAAAACCACGTTTAAGTGACATCGATTTTTTAACTTGGAAAGAATTTTTAATACGTGGAGTTACTTATAATAAACCTTTTAAAAATCCTATGAAATCAAAAGATGTAGCGATAATATTGCATAGCGGGGGAACAACTGGTAAACCAAAAGGAATAATGCTTTCAAATTATAATTTTAATGCTGAATGTCAACAAGATGGAGTAAATGTTTATGATGTAAGACCAAGAGATAAGATTTTAACAATTCTTCCAATATTTCATGGTTTTGGTTTATGTGTCTGTATTCATTGTCCTTTATGTTTAAAAGTTGAAACTATTCTTATGCCTGAGTTCGATAATGGAAGATTTTATAAAATTATGAGTAATTTAAAACCTCACGTTATAGCAGGAGTTCCAACTTTGTGGGAGGCTATGATGAGTAATAAAAGATTTGATAGTGTTGATATGTCGCAACTTAAATATATTATTTCAGGTGGAGATTATCTAACTATTCCAATGGAAAAGAAAATGAATGATTTTTTACATACTCATAATGCTACTATAAATATTTCAAAAGGTTATGGAATGACTGAGAGCGTTGCAGCGACGGCTTATACTTTTAATGATACAAATGAACCTGGATCAATTGGAATACCAATGGTTGGTAATAGTTTTAAAATATGTAATCCAGATACTTTAGAAGAGTTACCATTTGGTGAAGAGGGAGAGATTTGTGTTAATGGGCCTACTGTTATGGTAGGATATCTTAATAATAAAGAGGAAACAAAAAAAGTTTTAAAAAAACATAAAGATAACAAAACGTGGTTACATACAGGAGATTTAGGGTATATTTCACCTGATGGAATAATTTATTTTACTGGAAGACTTAAAAGAATGTTAATATCCAGTGGGTTTAATGTTTATCCAAGTGTCATTGAAGAAGTTATTGAAAAGCATCCTGATGTTTCTAAATGTTGTGTAATAGGATTACCTCATAAATATAAACAACAGGTAGCGAAAGCATTTATCGTTCTAGAAAGAGATCGAAAACCGACACCTCAAATTAAAAGAGAAATAATTAATTTGTGTAAAAAAAATCTAGCAGTTTATTCACTTCCTAGAGAATATGAATTTAGAGAAAGTCTTCCTAAAACTTTATACAATAAAATAGATTATAAAGAATTAGAAAAAGAAGAGGAAGAGAAGAAAAAAATAAAATAGTTTTATAATAGCAAGTATTAAAATTTTTACTAATAAGAATAATTAAACGAAAATTAATTTAAAAAAATAAAATGAGCAATTAAATTTACTCATTTTTTATGATAAAATATAGTTATGCAACCAATAATTTACATAATTTCCAAGTAAAATGTATAGAACGCAACCAAAATTATTAGTAAAATTATAGTCATGAAGAGGTGAAAATTATGAAATTTGGTGACAAATTAATTGCACTAAGAAAAAAGAATGGTTACTCACAAGAAGAGTTAGCTGAAAAATTAAATGTATCGAGACAATCAGTCTCAAAATGGGAAAGTAATAATACTTATCCTGAAACAGATAAAATAGTTCAAATCTGTAATATTTTTAATTGTTCAATGGATGATTTAATTAATGATAAAATAATGGATATAGAACAAGTAGAGAGAAAAGAAAAAGGTACTATAAACATTGATTCATTATTAGATTTTATTACTAAAACAATTGATATGTTTACAAGTATGACATTTGGAAGTGGCTTAAAATGTGTAATAGAATTATTTATAATTGCCTGTGTTATGGCATTTGGTGGTTTTATAGTAATTAATATAGCGACATCTTTATTAAATAGCTTATTATCCTTTATAGGAGATACTTACATAATTACAAATTTTATAGCTTCAATACTAGGTTTTGCTTGGTTTATTTTAACAATTATTTGTGTAATTCATATTTTTAAGATTAGATATCTAGACTATTATGATCAAGTAATAAATGAAAAAGATAAAAATAATAAGAAAAATCAAGAAAAAGTTGAATTGAAAAATAAAAACAGTGAAAAAATTACTCATAATGAAAAAGTAAAAAATATAGTAATTAGAGATAAAAAAGAGCAACCACTTGCATTTTTATCAATCTTATCTAATTTAGTAATATGGTTTATGAAATTTTGTGCCTTAATGTTTAATGTAGTAGCAATAATTACTTTATTCGCATTTGTAGTGTGCTTTGTTATTATAATCCCTTTTAGTCTACATTCTTTATTATTTTTAGGAATAAATATAGGATTGATTGCTGCTATTTTTATAACATTATTAATTATAATTGTTTTATTTAAATTTATATTTAATCAATCAATCAATTTAAAATTAGCTATTATATTATTTATAGGTGCTATAATAATAGGTGGAATAGGTTCGGGCTTAGGAGTTATCGGACTTAAAGATATTGAAGTAAGGGATATTTCTGCTAGTGAAAATTTAATAGATTTTGAAGAAAAAATTTATTATTCTGATAATTTATTTATCGATCACTATGGATATGATATAGAATATATTATAGATAATAATATAGAAAATGAAGATATAATAATAAACACAAAATATGATAATAGGATATTTAAAGTTAATTCACATTATAATACTCAAGATGGTATGAATGGTTATTCTATTCATGTTTATAATAACTTGAATTTTAAAAATATTTATGATATCTTTATAAAAGATTTAAAAAATAATATTTTAGTAGATTATAGTTCAAATGAATTAGGTGTTATCAAAGTAAAAGCTAATAACGCAACTATTGAAAAATTAATGAATAATTCTTCAAAAATTTATTTATATAATAAAACAAAAACTAAAACTGGTTTTATAACTGATAAATATGAATATAAAGTAGTTGTTAATAATGATGGCTGTAGTGGAAGATATGATGCCATTGAGGATACTATGAAAATTAATTCTAAATTTTGTAAATGTGAAAGAAAAACTATTGATACATATAAAGGTACTAAGGTAATTTATAATTGTTTTTCGAATAATGAAAATTATGAGTATAATGAATATTTAGAAGATGATGAATAAAGACACATTTTTGAAGTGATAAAAAATGTAGATAGTCAAAAAAGACACAGTCTACATTTTTTTGTTATCATAAAAAAAGGAAGATATTTTATGTGTAAGAATAATATGAAATCACTAGAAGAAAAAGAAATCATTGTAAAACAATATAATATTTAAATGGTAAATCAACTACAATATTGGCAGAGGAATTTAAAGATTACGAAGAGAAAGGATTAGATGGGTTAATATCAAAAACTGGTAAAGCATCTAAACACCATAAAAATATGGGGTTATATTTAAGAAAACCTAAAAGATATTGAGATAGCATGCAAATATATGTCAGTAAGTAGTTCTGGTTATTATAAGGGGAAATATAGGCAAGAACATCCAACAATGAAAATGATATCAAGGAAATCAGATATAGATTTAATAAAAGCGATACATAAAAAGCATCCATTTCATAGTTATAGATGGATAAATGCCTATGCTAGAAACAAATATGGTGTAATTTGGTCTGATAATCATGTTCATTTATGTTGTAAGTATGAAAATATTAATCTCAAGGTAAAAAATTATCAATGTTGGAATTATTACTATTTGTTAATTTTAAAGACTATTTTCTTTATAAAAATTACATTAAAATATCACAAAGAAGCATTACAATAATCCCAACAATAAAAGCTACTGTAGTTCCTTTTTTAGCATGATAATTATAAGCATTAGGTATTAATTCATAAATAGAAATATGAATCATTATACCTGCAGTCATCGCAAGAATAATTGCTAAAATAAAATCATTGACAAATCTTGCGATAAATAAATAAGCAAGAACTGCTCCTAATAACTCTGAAAAGCCAGATATTAAAGTATAACCAAAAGCTTTTTTTTGACTTTTAGTGGCATAATAGATAGGAACAGCAATAGAAATTCCTTCTGGAATATTATGAAGAGCTATCGCAAGTGATAAACTTAAACCTAGTTCTAAATTTGTAGATGTTGATATGAATGTGGTAATTCCCTCCGGAATATTATGTAAAATTAAAACAATAATTGAAATAATTCCTAATTTATAAAGTTTGTTAGATGTAAATTTCTCTTCGATTTTTTGATCAATAAATTGAGAAAATATAATTCCTAAGACTATAAAAATGGCACAAATAATTATAAGAGGAAATATTTTAAAAATATTATTAAATAAGACAACTGCTTCAGGAATTAAAGAAGATAAAGATATCGTAAGCATTACTCCAGCTGAAAATGCTAGAGAATAAGCTATAATTTTATCTTTTTTATTTTCCTTCATGTAACATGGAATAACTCCAATGATAGTAGAAATTCCAGCAATAAATGTAATTAAAAAACTAAATAATGTTTGATTCATAGTAATTAATATGAAAAGATTTAGATATTTAGACCAAATTATGTTAAAATTATTAAAGAAAAGAAGTGCATATTATGAATTATGATAATTTAATGGAAGAACAAATAAAAAATATTAAAGAAGGTGAAGAATTATTTCTTCATGCTTGTTGTGCTCCTTGTTCATCGGCGGTTCTTGAGAGAATTGCTAGTCATTTTAAGGTGGTTATTTTTTATTATAATCCAAATATTAGTGAAGAGTTAGAATATAAAAAAAGAGTAAATGAATTAAATAAATTTATAAGTGATTTTAAAACTAAATATAAAATAACTATAATCGAAGGAAAATATGAACCAGAAAAATTTAACGTAGTTGCCAAAGGTTTAGAAAAAGAAAAAGAACGAGGAAATCGTTGCTACAAATGTTATAAACTTCGACTAGAAGAAACTGCAAAACTAGCAGAAGAATTAGGCTATAAATATTTTTGTACTACACTAACTCTTTCTCCACATAAAAATGCTAATTGGCTTAACGAAATAGGAGAAGAACTAGAAAAAAATTATAATACTACTTATCTTTATTCTGATTTTAAAAAGAAAAACGGTTACAAAAGAAGCATTGAACTATCAAAAGAATACAATTTATATCGTCAAGATTATTGTGGTTGTATTTATTCTAAAAATAATAGAAAAATTGAAAAAACAGAGCTTTACTAAAAATTATGAGCTTGTTAAAAATGTAAACAATAAAATCATTAAATATTAATTAAAATCTAATTGAGTTCGATATCTACTTTTTTAGTAAATTTATTTAACTTTAAAATTTTTATTATATTGCTAAAAAACACAGTTTATGTTAATATATAGACCAAAAAAAAGGAAGATATTTGGAAATGGCAACTTAATTAGAACAAATGAAATGGAAATTACATAAGAAAAGATATGATGCTTTTATTGTCGAATTGATATTTATAAGTTTTTATATAAATATCTTTTTATTTTATTAAATACAGAGTGAGTTTTCTACTGATTTAAAATAAAAAAGACAAACATATTTTTTATATCTATATTTTTTCAACTTAATCATATTAAAAATCACTCTGTTTTTTTCATTTTACTTTTTGGCCTTAATTTTATTTATTTTAAAATTGTGATTTATTAATTCTTTTTCAAGTTCAGGAATAATTACATTACCACGTGAAGTATATTTGTCATATTCAACTATTTCTATTCCATCTTTAAAAATTTTATAAGCAGATGATTTCATATTTCCCATATCATGAATTATTAAAATAAAAACATCTAAATTATTACTTATATAATAGTTTAAAATAATTTCTTTTATTTTAATTAAGATTTGAGGATTTATTTTTTCTTTATTGATTTGAATGCTACTAACTTCAACTTTTTTGTCTTTTATTTGATATTTTTTAAGCCCTGTAAAGGCGGCTTCATTTAAATTAGATAAATCAGTTAACATTAAACCAGTTTGATATAATTCATCTTGATTAAAATTATATTGTTTACAAATAGTTTCAGCCCAAATCTTGTCTTTTTCACGAGCTTTGGTAGAATTAAAGCTTGCAGTGTCAACATAGGTTGCTAGTATGGCTAGTTTTAATAAATCTTTTGAGAAGAATTGTTCATGTCCTTGTACGATTAAAGCTGCGGTTGAGGAAATTTGTTGGTTGAGATAAAATTTTGTAGAAATTTTTTTAGTGGTCGGATGATGGTCGCAGATAGCAATAATTTCTCTTGAACCAATTTCTCTTTCAAAATGATCTACTAAAATTATTTTTTCATCATCATCTAAAAGTTTTCTTTGATATTTTTTATATGGAATTTGATATTTTTTACATATTTCTTTAGTATCTTTATCTAATGTTTGATCGGGAATTACAAATTCAGCTTGATGATTTGTGTATTTATTTAAATAAAATTCTAGTAAAATTCCACTTATTATTGAATCAATATCGGGATTTTCATGACCTAAGATGATAATTTTATTTTTCTTCATAAATACCTCCTAGAGAACTTTATCTTTATTATATCATATATTATATAATAATTATGCTAAACAAATAAACTTTACTTATTAATATTAAAATAGTATACTTATTATAAGTTAAAGGAGGATGTGTGAAAATGAAATATTATTGTATTGGGATAAAGGGAACTGGTATGTCAACTCTTGCTCAAATTCTTTCAGACTTAGGAAATGAAGTATCAGGTTATGATGATGCTTTGGGATATAAATTTACCCAAAAGGGTCTAGAGGAGAGAAATATTCCCATATACTATGATAATGATCATCAAATAGATGCTGATACTATTGTAACATATAGTGTGGCTTGTAATGAGAATCATAAAGAAATAGAAAGAGTTAAAGGCTTAGGATTACAAGTGAAAAAATATAATGAAATTATGGGTGAGATTGTTTCATTATTTGAAAGTATCGGAGTAAGTGGAACACATGGTAAAACTACTACAGCCTCGCTTATAAAACACATTTTAGAAGATAATGGGGGATGTAATTATTTTATAGGGGCAGGAGATGGGTATGCGACACGAGAAAATAAATATTTTGTTGTCGAAAGTGATGAATTTAATCGTCATTTTACAGCATATCATCCAAAATTCTCAATTATTACTAATATTGAAGCTGAACATTTAGAATGCTATAAGGATATCGAAGATATTCGTAATACTTTTGAAATTTTTGCAAATAATACTTCTAATTTGGTTATTGCTAATGGAGATAATTTAGAAACAAGAAAAATAAATTATAACTCTAAAGTATTGTTTTATGGTTTTAGTTTTAAAAATGATATTGTAATAAAAAATCTTAAATTAACAGAAGATGGTTCTAGATTTGATATTTATATTAAAGAAGAATTATATGGTAGTTTTGAAATACCTTTATATGGCAAACATATGGTGATGGATGTTTGTAGTGCAATAATAATTTGTAAAAATATTGGAATAGAAAAAGAAAGAATCATTGAATCATTAAAAACATTCAAAAATTCAAAGAGAAGATTTGCTATCGAAAAAGTTAATAATACGATTATTGTAGATGATTATGCTCATCATCCAACAGAAATTAAGGCAACTTTAGAAGCTGTTAGACAAAAATATCCTAATAAAAGATTAGTTGTTATTTTTAAACCAAATACATATTCAAGAACTAAAGATTTCACTCAAGCATTTGTTGATGCACTAAATATTGCAGATAAATCCTATGTAACAGAAATTGACTGCAACCGAGAAAATCCAGATGATTATCCTGGAATAAGTTCTAATTTAATTATTGAAAAATTAAATGATGGAGATATTATAAGTGAAGATACTATTAACAAATTAAGTAATGAATTAGATTCGGTTGTTTGTTTTATGAGTTGTGCATATGTAGATACTTTAATAAGTGGATTTAAAGATTTAATTATTAAAAGTAATATGGAGTAAATATGTTTGAAAAATTAATTAATAATGTACAAGAAAAATATAAAAAATATCAAGAAGAAGCAACTTTATTTAAAAATTTATTAGAAACAACTAATACACTAAATAATTTAGAAGTTCTTCCAATAATAAAGAAAGACAAAGTTACTGTAAATTACATAGATATTTTAGAAATATGTCCTGATTTAAATGAACAAAAAGCTCTAATAATAAGAGGAATTCTACCTCTTAATGAACTTTATTTAACAGTTTTATATGCTAAAGAATGTAAAACAAATATAGAATATTTTCTAGTGCCTACCAATAAAGCTTTATGGTTTATCGGTACTACTAATTATAAAAAAATAGACTATGAAAGTATAAATATACAAATCATTAAAAATAATATAATGAGTAAAATTTTACAAATAAATGATATATTATTTGAGGTTAATGGTAATAATCAAAAAATAGACGATTTTTTAAAATTAATTAATGAAAAAACTTACCGAGATAATCTTATTTTAGAAAAAGAAAAAGAGTTTTGTGGAATTAACCCAAATTTAAGAGTTATAAATGAACTAGGAACAGGGATTAGTTTGGATGATAAAAATAATATTGTTTTTCATTCTAAAAATTTTAATTATTTAACTAATATAAAAGAAATAATAAACTATGAATTATTATTAGATGATAATGTTGTAATAGAAAAAAAGAGTAATAGAAGAGTAAGACTAACAACAAATAAAAATAGTTGCTATCAAATGAATATTAGAATTACAACTAACAAAAATTCATTTATTCTTCCGATTATTAATAAATCAACATTTAATGAGTTATATCAAGCGACTAGTTCAGTTTTTATAAATGGAAAAAAATTTGCTGAAAAAATTATAAATATTTTAGATGAGTTAGATGAAAATTATTTAAATAACAATTATTAAAATTAAAAATGATCATAATAGCGATAGAAGCTAAAAACATCATTTTCTTTTTTTATGCTTCCATCATAAAAAACATAAGTTCTAATTAAATTGGCATTATTAGCTTTAATTACATCATTAATTCTATTTTTAGTGCTTCCTGAATAGAAACTATCGTCTATAAAAATAATTTTTTTCTGATTAATATTAAATTTATCCCAAAAATTTTCAATTTCCTTCCCTTTACGCAAACTCCCATTTACAACAATTATTTTATTATATAACTGACTGTAATTATCTTTAATAAATTTATAAAATTTTTGGCCAAATTTCCCACTAACAATTAAATAATCAAAAATTTCGTTTTTTAATATTAAATTAGTAATTTCGTTTAATAAGTCTTTATCATTACTAAATATTTCATCAATAGCAGAAAAGAAATCTTCCCCTCCCACATATCTTTTTAAGTTATCTTCAACTATTTTACTTATTTTTGCATTCATTTTATATTGCCCCTTTAATAAAAATTTATTATAATATTAATATAATCAAATGTAAAGTATTGAAAGGGGATTTTATGAAAATCGCACTGGATATTGATAATGTAATATTAGATTATGATGATGAAATGTTAAATGCAATGCTTGAAGAAGATAAAAATAAAAGGAATAGGGGCATTATTAATAAAAATGCCGATTACATTTTCTGTGGACTATTAGATTGGTCTAATGAAGAGATAGAAGAGTTTTTAAATGATAATACTGAAAAAATTGCTGAAAACTTTAAGTGTCTTAAAAACGCTAAAAAATATATAGATAAATTATTAGAAGAAAATAATGAAGTATTTCTAATAACTAATAGAACCTATCCTCATTATAAAAATGCTTATAAAACAACAATATCTAGTTTAAAAAAACATGGTATAAATTTTACAAAACTTATTTTTACAGAAACTAATGATAAGAGTGAGGCCTGTCTTTTAAATTCTATTGATGTTTTAGTAGATGATCGAGCAAGAAATTGTTATTATGTAAAGAACAAAGGAATTGATGCTATATTATTAAAAAGTCGCTATGAAAAAAGAAATTTTGATGATTTATTAGTTGCAGAGAATTGGGAAGATTTATATCTTAAATTGAAAAATAAAGGAGAATAGGAAAATGAAATTAGATAAAATAACAATAACAGTTTTTATATGTTTTTTGACAGCTATTCTTTTTATAATTAATGGAATTAATAAAAAAGATGCCATTTATTTTATTTTAGGTTTATGTTGGGTTATAATAGGAATTGAATATTTTCAAAAGAAAAGGAAATAAAAAAAGATGAAAAATAAAAATATAACAAGAAAAATATTTCAAGGAGTTTATGTTTTAACAACAAACGGTGGAGGTTGTATAGTTGATGCTGTATCACAAATTAGCTCAGGAGATAATCCTTTAATAGCAGTAGCTGTTATGAAAAAAAATTTTACAAACAACTTATTACAAAAAAATAATAAATTAGCTTTATCTGTTTTAGGTATAGAAAATAGTGGAGAAATCATTAAAACATTTGGTATGAAATCAATGAAAGATTATGATAAATTTAAAGATATTAATTATACAGAAATTGATGGAGTACCTATTATAAATGATTCTCTTGGTTATATGATTTGTGAAATAGTTGATAAAATTGAGAATGAAACTCATACATTGTTTATTACTAAATTAATAGAAGGAGATCTATTTAAAGATAAAGAAGCTATGACATATCAATATTATCAAGAAAATAAAGAAGATTTATTAAAAGTAACAACAGAAAAAGGTAAAACAGCTTGGATTTGTACTATGTGTGGATATATCTACTATGGGGATGAAATACCAGATGATTTTAAATGTCCAATTTGTGGAGTAGGAAAAGAATATTTTAAATTAAAAGATAATTAATTACTTAGAAAGAATCAAAAGAGATTCTTTTTCTTAAATATAAAAAGAGGTGTTTTAATGAAAAAAATAATGATTGTAGAAGATGATAAAACAATTAGTGAAGAACTTAAAAATTTACTTGATAACGCTGGATACGAATCAATAATATTAAAAGATTTCAAAAATTCAGTTAACATTGTTTTAGAAAGCAAAGCAGATTTAGTATTATTAGATATAAATATTCCAAATTTTAATGGAGAACTTCTTTTAAAAGAAATTAGAAAAACATCAAATGTGCCAGTTATAATGGTAACTAGTAAGACAAATGAAATCGATGAAGTTTTATCAATATCTTATGGAGCAGATGACTATATTACAAAACCATATAATCCTACACTTTTATTACTTAGAATTCAAAATATTTTTAAACGTATAGAAAGAACAAGCGATTGCTATTTCTATCAAGAATTAGAGTTTTATCCAACAAAAGGTATTTTAAAAAAAGAAGACCAAGAAGTTTTATTAACAAAAAACGAAATGATTATTTTTAGTTATCTTTTAAATAATAAAGGAAACATTGTAACAAGAGATGATTTAATGACAGATTTATGGAATAATGAGGAATATATTAATGATAATGCTTTAACTGTAAATATAAGTAGATTAAGAAATAAATTAAGCGAATTAGGCTATTATGAGGCCATTGAAACTAGAAAAGGACAAGGATACATTTTAATATGAATATAAAAAAATATTTAAAAGACAAACTAATAGATTTAATAATTATTTTAGTAACTTACATAATTATTTTACTTATTTTATTTGTTTTTAAAACACCTCATAATTTAATAATCGCAATAACTTTTATTTATTTTATTATGAATATTATGCTAGTATTAATTAATTTCTTCCGTAAGAAAAAATTCTATGATGAATTCCTTAATAATTTAAATCGTTTAGACAAAAAATATTTAATTTTAGAAACGATAACTAAACCAAACTTTTTAGAAGGTGAACTTCTTTATCAAAGTCTATATGAAATAGACAAATCAATGATAGAAAATATTAAAAAAATAGAAAAAGAAGTCAACGATTTCAAAGACTATATCGAAATGTGGATACATGAAGTAAAAATCCCTATTTCTAGCTTAACATTACTTTGTCATAATCATAAAAATATTCTAAGTAAAAATTATTTTGCACAAGTAAAAAAACTTGATAATTACATTGATCAAGTTCTCTATTATGTAAGAAGTAATTATACAGAAAAAGATTTTTCTATAAGAAAAATATCTCTTGATAAAATTATTAGTGAAGTACTACTAAAAAATAAAGATGATTTATTAGAAAATTCTATCGATATAGAAGTTAATTTAGATGAAAAGAATATTTACTCAGACCAAAAGTGGTTAATATTTATAATTAATCAAATAATAAATAATAGTATTAAATATAAAAATAATACAAAAAAATCAATTATAAAAATCATTAGTAAAAAATGTCACGATAAAGTAATTTTATCTATATATGATAATGGAATTGGAATAGATAAAGAAGATATACCACAAGTATTTAAAAAATCTTTTACAGGAAACAACGGTAGAGACTCCATAAAATCTACAGGAATGGGTCTATATATTGCAAATAAATTATGTGAAAAATTAGGACACATCTTGGAAATAAATTCTAAAAAAGGAGAATATACAGAGCTTATTATTAATTTTGGAAGTAACAATTTATATAACCTTAATGATTGATTATTACAAATTTGTAACATTAAATAATATTAAAAAAACGACAACTAAGATTTAATATCATAAAATTAATACAGAAAGGAGAAATATTATGGAAAATATTTTAAAAATAGAAAGTATTGAAAAATACTATGGAAATAAATCTAGTTTAACTAAGGCGATAAATGATATTTCTTTTAGTGTTGCAAAAGGAGAATTTGTTGCAATTATGGGAGCTAGTGGTTCTGGAAAAACAACATTACTTAATTTAATCTCAACAATTGATAAAGTAACATCAGGTAATATATTTGTCGGAGGAGAAGACATAACAAAATTAAAAGGAAATAAACTAAATAAATTTAGAAGAGAAGAATTAGGTTTTATCTTTCAAGATTTTAATTTATTAGATACTTTAACCGCATATGAAAACATTGCCCTTGCTTTGTCAATTCAAAATATCAATCCTAAAGAAATTGATACAAAAATTAAAAAAGTTGCTAAAGAATTAAATATTTGCGATGTATTAAATAAATATCCATATCAAATGAGTGGAGGACAGAAACAAAGAGTAGCATCAGCAAGAGCAATAATTACTAATCCTAAATTAATATTAGCAGATGAACCAACAGGAGCACTTGATTCTAAATCAGCTAAAATGCTATTAGAAAGATTTGATTATTTAAATACAACTCTAGCTGCAACAATTCTTATGGTAACACATGATGCTTTTACAGCTAGTTACGCAACTCGTGTAATTTTTATTAAAGACGGAAAAATATTTAATGAGATTCATAAAGGTGATCAATCAAGACGGGAATTCTTTGATAAAATTATTGATGTAGTAACAATGCTTGGTGGTGATTTAGTTGATGCTTTATAAACTTTCAATTAAAAACATAAAGAAAAGTTTTAAAGATTATGCTATTTACTTTTTTACCCTTATTTTAGGAGTAGCAATATTTTATGTTTTTAATGCAATAGATTCTCAAACAGTAATGCTTGATATTTCAAACTCTACTAACGAAATAATAAAATTAATGACAAATCTGTTATCAGGAGTCAGTGTTTTTGTATCTTTTATTTTAGGCTTTTTAATTATCTATGCCAGTAGATTTTTAATCAAAAGAAGAAATAAAGAATTCGGTATTTATTTAACATTAGGTATGAGTAAGAGAAAAATTTCATTTATCTTATTTATAGAAACATTATTTATAGGAATTATTTCTTTAATAATTGGTTTAGGTTTAGGATTTTTATTATCTCAATTTATGAGTATTTTAGTTGCTAATATGTTTGATGCAGATTTTACAAAATTTGAGTTTATATTTTCTAAAAGTGCCTCAGTAAAATGTTTAATTTATTTTGGAATAATGTATTTACTAGTTATGATTTTTAATACAGTAAGTATTAGTAAATGTAAACTTATAGAACTTTTACATTCGAATAAAAAATCAGAAAAAATAAAATTAAAAAATCCATGGTTATGTATATTCATTTTTATTTTAGCAACTATAGGATTATCTTATGCATATTATTTAGTCACTGGTGGAGTTGATAAATTACAAAACGCTAAAGAAATATTTATTCCTATAACTTTAGGCTCAATTACAACATTTTTAATCTTTTGGTCATTATCAGGATTATTATTAAAACTAATTATGAGTATGAAACATTTTTATTATAAAGGACTAAATAGTTTTACATTAAGACAAATTAGTTCTAAAATAAACACAACAGTATTTTCAATGTCCATTATTTGTATAATGTTATTTATTACTATTTGTGTCTTATCAAGTGCTCTATCAATAAAAAATTCTATGTCAGCAAATTTACAAGAATTAGCACCAGTAGATATTCAATTAACACAAGTAATGAATTTAGACAGTGAAGATATTTCTGAATTTTATACAGAAAATATGGTGAAAAATTCTAAATTAGATTTATTTGAAACATTTGAAAGAAGTGAAATAAACTTATTAGATGAATTAAAAGATGTAACTTCTATCTATATTTATAAAACGCCAACACTAACTTATAAAGACACATTAGGTTCAAAATTAAAAGAGATACAAAAAAAGTTTAAGCATTTGAATTACGATTCTAGCGAAACAATTGTAAAATTAAGTGAATATAACAATCTTGCAAAATTATATGGTAACAAAACATATACTTTAAATAGTGATGAATATCTTATTATAGGCGACTTTGAGTCAATGACTTCAATAAGAGATGAAGCGTTAAAAACAGATCCTAAAATAAATGTTTTTAACCATATTTTAAAGCCTAAATATAAAAAATGCCAAGAAGGATTTGTTGAAATGAGTGGAAATCATATCAATAGTGGAATAATAATTGTTCCTGATGAAGTAGTTGATGATAATTATATCTATTACCATATGATAGTAGGTAATTATAAAGTTTCTAATAAAAAAGACAAAATAAAAATAGAAGAGAAATTTTTAGATATTAATCTAAACAAGAACTACATTATGCCAAATATTAACACAAGACTAGATATTGCAGAAGCAACAACTGGATTAGGTGGAATCGCAACTTTTATCGGCTTATATCTAGGTATTATTTTCTTAATATCAAGCGCTGCAATTTTAGCATTAAAAGAATTATCTGAATCAAGTGACAATAAAAATAGATTTAAAATGCTTAGAAAACTTGGTTGTGATGAAAAACTAATTAATAAAGCTTTATTTAGACAAATAGGAATATTCTTTATGATGCCTCTTATCTTAGCAATCATTCATTCAATTTTTGGTATTAAATTCTCATGTTTCATCTTAGAAACATTTGGAAAAGATGGACTCCTTCCATCAATTATAATGACAGCTATTTTTATTATCATAATTTATGGTGGTTACTTTTTAATAACATATTATTGTAGTAAAAATATTATAAAGGAATAAAAAATTCTAATGAAAAATTTCTTATCTAATAAATTTGTAATAATGTTTATTCCACTTATATTATTCGAAATAATATTTATAATAATAGCGATAATAAAAAAAATAAGTAATAAAAAAGATTAATTTTTGCTGAAGTTGTAAAAAAGTAAAATAAAAGTGAACATTCTAATTAAATAGATGTTTGCTTTTTTCTTTACAATAAATTCAAAAATTTATATATATAATTATTTATTTTATACTTGATTAATGTAATATAGTGTTATATACTGTTATACATAAGGAGAAACTCTATGAAAATGATTATAAGTAATAGTAGTTCTATTCCAATTTATGAACAAATAAAAAACTCTATAAGAGATCAAATCATAAACGAAGAATTACTAGAAGATGAAGCACTACCCTCGATAAGAACTTTAGCAGCTGATATAAAAATTAGTGTAATGACTATAAAAAAAGCTTATGATGAGTTAGAAAGTGAAGGATATATTATCTCTCGTCAAGGTAAAGGTACATTTGTAGCTAGAAAAAATAATGATTTAGAAAAAGAGTTTGCTAGAAAAAAAATAGAGGAGTATATTAAAAAAATTGTAGAAATATCTACTAAATACAAAATAAATAACCAAGAAATAATTGATGTTATAAATATTTTTTTAAGGAGTGAAGAGTAATGAATAATGCCATTGAAATTAAAGATTTAACTAAAACATATTCAAATTTTGAATTAAAAAATATAAACCTAGAAATACCTAGAGGAATTATAGTGGGTTTAATTGGAGAAAACGGTGCAGGAAAAACAACTTTAATTAAATCAATTTTAAATATAATACATAAAGATACAGGTTCAATTAAAATTTTTGGAAAAGACTATCAACAATATGAAAATGAAATTAAAGAAGACATTGGTGTAGTTTTAGATGATGAATTCTTCCCAGAACTTTTAACAGCAAAAGATATTAATTATATAATGAAAGATATTTACAAAAATTGGGATCAATTGCTTTTTTATAAATATCTATCCGATTTTAAAATTGATGATAAAAAAATAATAAAAAACTTCTCAAAAGGAATGAAAAAGAAATTAGAAATAGCTACATCCCTATCTCATCATCCAAAATTATTGATATTAGATGAACCTACCAGTGGACTAGATCCAGTAGTAAGGGAAGAAGTCTTAGATATATTTATGAATTTCTTACAAGATGAAGAAAACACAATTCTTCTATCAACACATATCACAAGTGATTTAGAAAACATTGCTGATAAGATTATATTTATAGATAAAGGAAATAAAATATTAGATATATCAAGAGATGAATTGTTTGATAATTACGGTATCTTAAAATGTGATTTAGAAAAATTTAAAACTATAAATAAAGAAGATATTATTACATATAAGAAAAATAAATATGATGTAAGAATATTAATTAATAATCGAAAAAAATTAGCAAAAAAATATCAAGATTTATTAATAGATAAAATTACTTTAGAAGAATTAATGGTCTTAATGATTAAAGGAGGTAAATAAGATGTTAGGATTTATTAAAAAAGATTTATTACTAGTAAAAAATAATTATAAAACAATACTTATTTCTGTAATAATTTTTATTTTATTTAGCTTTTCTAATAATACAGATATATCATTTATTCTTCCATTTATGATGTTAGTAATTATTATATCTACTTTTAGTTATGATGATTATAATAAATGGACTATCTATTCAGCGACATTTCCAAACGGAAGAAAAAATTATATAAAAGGTAAATATATCGCAACAATCATTTTAATAATAGGAATTACATTAATTAATTTTATTTTATCTTTTTTATTATTTTCTATTAAACATAGTATAGATTTAGAAAATATCATTATAACTTATTTAGGATGTATAATAGCTATATTATCAATAATTTCAATTTTATTTCCTTTTCTATTTAAATACGGCTCCGAAAAAGGAAGAATTGTCATGTTCATATTATCATTTTTAGTATTTACTTTTATTGGAATTATTTCTAAATTTAATCTTAAATTACCTAGTAATTTATTATCATTCTTTAAAGACTTTGGAATATATTTTATTTGTAGTTTAGTAATTATAATGTTAATTAGTTCATATTTTATTTCTAAAAAAATATTTCTAAAAAAAGAATTATAAATCTAATTGCTAAAAAATTAATTAAAAAGTGTTATAATATAAATAAAGGAGAAAAGATTATGAAATTAAAAAAAGTATTTAATTATTTTGTTATAATTGTAGTAACTTTAATTTTACTTACAGGATGTAATAATACAGCAAAACCAGAAGAAACAAAAAAAGAAGTTGATAAAATTAAAGGAAATTGTGAAATACAAGAATGTATTAAACTAATTGAAACATCAAATTCTATCGAAGAGATTAATGATATTATTGGTTTTAAAGCCGAAAAAAGTGAATATTCCGAAACATACACTTGGAAATTATCTGAAAAAACTTGGATAGATGCCACTCCAAGTACTAGTGATAGTAGTTATAGTGTATCAGCAAATTATGATAAGACTACTATAAAAAACGATCAAGCAGATTTTTCTTCATTTAATGAAATGAGAACTTCTCTAGGAAAAGGAGAATCATTTACTTATGAAGAAGTAGTAAAAAAAGTAGGTGGAGTTGAAGGAACTTTAGCCGGTAAAACATCGACTTCCAAAAGATATATATGGGTAAATAAATATGATCAAACATTCAGTGCAACTTTTTCTGATACAAATGATGGAAAAACATCAATTATTTCCCTAAGATAATTTTTTAAATTATTACAAAACTGTAATTTTATTTACAGTTTTTATTTGCTAAAATTTATTTGGACGAAAAAATTATTAAATGTTCGTTCAAAAAAAGAAAGGTGAAAATATATGAAAGAAATCGTAAAAGTAAATAATATTAAAAAATATTATGGAAAAAATAACATTATAACCAAAGCAGTAAATGGTATTAGTTTTAATGTATTTGAAAAGGATTTTGTTGCGATTATGGGAGCTAGTGGTTCAGGAAAAACAACTCTTTTAAACTGTATTTCAACAATTGATAGTCCAACAAGTGGAAATATCATAATTAATAACAAAGATATTACACAATTAAAAGAAGATGAACTTGCTGACTTTAGAAGGAATGAATTAGGATTTATTTTTCAAGATTTTAATTTACTAGACACATTAACAATTGAAGAAAACATAGCTCTTGCATTAATTGTCAACAAAAATAAAACAGATAAAATAGATACCTTAGTAGAAAATATTGCAAAAAAGTTAGGAATATTAAATATTTTAAAAAAATTTCCTTATGAAGTTTCAGGTGGAGAAAAACAAAGATGTGCTTGTGCAAGAGCATTAATTAATAATCCTCAATTAATTTTAGCAGATGAACCAACAGGAGCCTTAGACTCTAAATCAGCAAAAATGTTACTTGAGACAATGCAGTCTATGAACGATACACTTGATGCTACTATATTAATGGTAACACATGATGCATTTAGTGCCAGTTTTTGTAAAAGAATTTTATTTTTAAAAGATGGAAAAATATTCAATGAAATTTATAAAGGTGAAAAAACTAGAAAAGAATTATTTGAAGAAATATTAGATGTTTTAACATTACTTGGAGGAGATGTTTCAAGTGTTAAGTAAATTAGCTATAAAAAACATTAAAAGAAGTTTTAAAGATTATATAATTTATTTAATAACTGTTATTTTTGCATTTTCTTTAATGTTTGCTTATAATTTAGTAACAACTTCTAAAGATGTAATTGAACTATCAGATTTAATGCAAAATTTTGAGAGTTCTATGTATCTTGTTAATTCCTTTATAATTATTGCAATTTGTTTTCTAATTAATTATACAACTAAATTTATGTTTACTAAACGTAGTAAAGAATTTGCCACTTATATGATTTTAGGATTAAAGAAAAAACAAATTACTAGAATGTTTACTTTTGAAAATCTAGCTTTAGGTATAATTTCATTAATTATATCTCTCCCTATAGGATATCTTTTTAGTATTTTATTATCAGCAATAATTATGAATTTTTTTAAGTTACCACATCTAGTAAAAATAACTTTAAATATAAAAGCAGTATTATTTTTAATTATCTATTTTCTAATAATTTATTTAATAGTCTTAATTTTATCATATAAAAGATTAAGAAAATTAAAAATAAAAGATTTAATGTATCTCGATAAACAAATTGAAAAACCTCTTCAAAAAAAGAAGTTAAAAAACATTACTTTTATAATATCAGTAGCTTTAGGAATAATATCTCTCATTTTATTTAGGCAAGAGTTTAAAGAAGGAAGCGAACCTTCTATACAAATAATTTTTATCTCTATCTTTCTAATTATAATAAGTATCTATGGAATTTCTATTACTTTATCTGACTTTTTTCTAAATTTTATTATCAAACATAAAAATATAAAATATAAAAAAGATAATTTATTTGTAGTCAGAAACTTTTACTCCAAAGTAAAAACTATGAGTTTTACTATTGGTACTTTATCTTTTTTAATTACAATCACATTAATATCCTTAAATATATCAAGTCTTTTCAAAAATATGTTTGACTATCAACTAAATCAAATAGCTTCTTATGATATTGCAATTGAAGATACTAAAGAAACTTTTCCAAAATATATAGATACTATTTCTAAAAATTATACTATAACAGATAAATTAATTTATAATGGTTTTATAAACGAAAACAAAAACATAACAAAAGTTTTAAATAATAATTCATGGCGTGATATAGAAGAAGTAATTAAGTTAAGTGATTATAATAAACTATTAAAAATGAAAAATGAAAAAACAATATCTTTAAATAATAATGAATATTATATACATACACTAAAAGAAAATAAAACTAAGAGTATAAACAAATTAAATAATATTACTTTATCAAATGGTGTTAACTTAAAACTAAAAGATATAAATTTTAAGGGATATAGTTATGCTTGGGGATATGGATATGGTTATGTAATTGTTGTACCTGATAATGCAGTCAAAAATTTAGCAAAAGGTAATAATCATTTAATTGTAAATACTAAAGAAGAGACAAAAGAATCTTTTTATAAAGATTTAGTTAAAATTTCATCTCCAGATATGTGTCAAGAAACAAAAGAAGGCTATTCTATATGTTATTCTGTTTCAAATATAATTGTCAGAGGACAACAAGAAGCTAATAATAAGAGTTTTATGACAATCTCATCATTTGTATGCTTTTATGTTGCTTTAATATTTACCGCAATAGTAGGTACTATCCTAGCAATAGAACTTTTAAAAGAATCATCAAAATATAAATATCGTTATCAAGTTTTAAAGAAAATAGGTGTAAGAGAAAACAATCTATATCATACAATTTTTAAACAATTATTTATATTTTATCTTTTTCCAATTATTTATCCAATAATAGTTAGTTTCTCATCAATTAGTTCTATGAATAAATTGTTTAAAATAACTTTAGAAACAGATTATCAATACTTACAAATATATATTTTTAATATTATAATTTTTGCTATTTTTTATACAATTTATTTTGCAGCAACTTATTTTGGTTTCAAAAAAAATATCCAAGAATAAAATCTCTAATCTCGCTTAGAGATTTCTTTTGTAGTATAATTTAAGTAGGTGATTAAATGACAATATTAATAATTGAAGATGAAGAAATAATTCGTCAAGAATTAGCTAAATTATTAGAAAAGAATTTATATAAAACAATTCAAATCAATAACTTTAGTAATCTAATAGAACAAATAAAAGAATTAAAATATGATTTAATCCTCTTAGATATTAATTTAGAATTTGAAAGCGGTTATGAAATATGTCGTAAAATTAAAAAATTTAATAATATTCCTATTATTTTCGTCACAAGTAGAAATACTAGTGAAGATGAATTATTAAGTATTCAAGTTGGAGGGATTGATTTTGTAAATAAACCCTATAATAAATCTATTTTACTAGAAAAAATCAAACGAGCTTTAAAAACTACTAATCCTTTATCTTATAAAGAAATAACAAAAAAAGAATATACTCTAGATCTACATTTATCCTTATTAAAATATAGAGGAAAAGAAGTAGAATTAACAAGAAATGAATTTAGAATTTTATATTATTTCTTTAAAGAAGATAATCCAATTATAAAAAAAGAAGAATTATTAGAATATCTATGGAATGATAAATTATATTTAGATGAAGGAATTTTATTAGTAAATATAAATAGGTTAAGAAAAAAAGCAAAAGATATAGGAATTAATAATCTTTTAGAAACTGTTAGAGGAGTTGGTTATCGTTTATGATTTTTTTTAATTATTTAGAAGAAAAAATAATCTTTATAATTTTTCAAATTACCTTTATTTTTCTTAATTTTTTATTTTCTCTATTATTAGGAGAAAAACTTTTAATTTGTTGTTTTATATCTATAACATTAATTTTAGCAACAATTATTTATATTAGTGTAGATTTCTATTTTAAAAGAAAAAAATATTTAAATCTTATTTCTCTTATTGATAATACAACCGAAAAATATTTATTAAATGAAATAATAAAAAAACCAAATAATCTAGAAAACAAAGCTTATTATTATGCTTTAGCTTCATCTTGTAAAGCAATGAATGATAAAATAGCTGATTTAGAGCAAGAACAGAATGATTTTCAAGAATACGTTGAAATGTTTGCTCATGAAATTAAAAATCCCATTGCGTCATTATCATTAATGTTTGAAAATACTGAAGAAAAAAATCAAAAAGAAGAATTACAAGCAATAGAAAATAAAGTTGAACAAATGCTTTTTTATGCAAGAGCAGATAGTTTAGAAAAAGATTATTTTATTAGTAAAAATTATCTTTCTAATTTAATTCACCCAGTTATTATGAATTATAAAAATCTTTTATTAAGAAAAAGAATTAAGCTAGATATACATGATTTAGATACAAACGTCTATACTGATGAAAAATGGATTCATTTCATATTTTCCCAAATATTACAAAATTCAATTAAATATTTAAATAAAGAAAATAAGATAATTGAAATATGGTCAGAATCTAAAGATAACAATATTAAATTATATATTAAAGATAATGGTTGTGGTATTAGCTGTAGTGATTTATTTAGAGTTTTTGATAAAGGTTTTACTGGCACCAATCGTAATAAAAGTAATTCTACAGGTATGGGTCTATATTTGTGTAAAAAAATGTGTAATAAATTGGGATTAAATATTGAAATAGAGTCAGAATTTTCTCAATTTACTTTAGTAACAATTATATTTTCTAATACTAACTTTTATAAAATTACTGAATAAACTAAAAATTATATTTATAAAATACTAAATGTTTTTTTTAACATAAAAGTTTTGTTTTTTAATTAAAAGACTTTATTTTAAGGTAAATATATAAAATTTAAAGCAATTTTACTACGAATTTACTACTTTATATAAAATTCTAATAAAATATTTATTTTTAATAGTATTTATGCTATTATAGAGTGCAATTAAGGAGGACTTTATGGAAAATAAAAAATATAAAGTAAACAGAGACAATATTTATGTTGGTGAAGTTGTAAGAACTGATAGAATTTATCGTTATGAAGGAGACACTGATTTTTTCCGTACTAAACCAGGTCAATTAGACACAGGAAGTTGGTTTTCTTATAGAAGTATGTTATTTATCCCAAATGAAGAAAAATTATCAAATGACTTATTATATCAAAGCCCTAGCTATCCTATTCTTAATGTTACTGATGATGAAACTTGTTTCAGTCTTGGAGAAAAAAGCATAGTAATAAAAGATGCTTGTAACTTAGCAGCATTACTTGAATATTTTGGATATAATAAGGATTTAACTTTTGAAGATATAATGAGAATAAGAAAAACCTTCTTTACTGGAAGATTTGCTATGGATAATTGTGAATTATTTGGCTGGAAAGAATCTAAACCAGAAGATTATAGATATTATAAAAATGGGGTCGAAGTTACTGATCCTAAAGAATTAAAAAGAAGAATAGCACAAGAAAGAAGATCTCAACAAGCAGGGCATAGATCATTTACAGGAGTTTCAGAAAGTGTATTACCTAGAGAGTATTGGGATGTTTTAGACAAAATGGGTGATAATGATTTAATGCATGCTATTGAATGGCATGAAAAAATGAATGCTTTTGCACCACATAAACAAGAAGGTCCAGTTAAAAAATTAACAAGATTTTAAAAGTTATATAATTTTTATAGAATTAAATGATATTAAAATATATTTGTAAAAATTATTGATGCTACATGCTATGTGCTACATAATAAGGGTAATACTATACCTTATTATGGCGAAGACTTAAGTGGCTTACGCCACTAGTCTCACCTTTATAAATAGATATGCTTATACTATGCAATGACATAGTATTTTTTAAATATTTTTTCAAAGATTTCTAAATTTTTACTACGAATTTACTACTTTTGAAAGCGAAAATATAAGAAATGATAACAATTTATAAGAATACCCTCCAAAAACAAAAGTGCCATAAGTGCTTATAAATAAAAGTTATAACGAAGAAAACGAACTTATAAAAAGACAATCAAAAAAATACACTATTTTTTAACATAAAAAAATATGATAAAATAAAAATAAATAAATCATAAAAAGGAGTATTTATGGCAACATCAAAGGAATTTATAGAATATATTTGCGAAGAGTTAAATAATTACTATGAAGTTAGATATCGTAAAATGTTTGGAGAATATATGATTTACATTAATGATAAACCTCTTTTATTAGTATGCGATGATACAATATATGTAAAAAAGCTAAAAGAGTTAGAAGAACTAATGCAAGATGCATCACAAAAAATACCTTATAAGGGAGCAAAAGAGCATTATATTTTAGATATTGATGACATAAATTTATCAATAAAAGTTATAAATATTCTTTTACATATTATCCCATTTCCTAAAAAAAGAAAAAAATAAGAGGCGGTAAAATGAGAGATGGTAACAAAATATTTCAAAATTTTTTGAAGTTTTTAAACAACAATAATTCTTTAATAAATTTTTTAGCAGTTATAATTATTCCAATTTTAGCAATAATCATTCCTACTTATATTTCTAACCATGAATATACTCTTCAAAAAGAAACTACTTCGCCAATATTTTTTTTACAAGGAGATAATTTTAAGAAAGGTAAGTCTAATATTAAAATTATTAATAAAGGTGGATTGGTGACTTATTTTGAATTTGTTAGAATAACCTATGTTGTTGTAACAGTAAATAATAAATCAATTTCTTTAGAAATAGATCATAATGATCAAGCTGGTTTATCAGAAATGAATGCAAACATTGATAGCACAAGGAAATGGGATTATATTCCAACTTTACAAAATTTTTATCCATCGGAGATATATAACATTGTTTTAGATAAAGTAAAAATGGTCTTTCCAACTAAATATTCTACTAGTGTAGATATTGAAGATTATTATAAATTATCATATTACGATTACGAAAATGAATATCACGAATTATATTATAGATTAAATGAAGAAGGGGTTGGAGAATACGATAAAACAATAAAGCCTAAAGATGAAAGAAAAAATTGTTTTTCTAATGCTTACATGAGTACAGATTCAGTTATTGATGAAGATATAATTTCTTTTTATTCACATTTTCAAAATTTTGTTGATAGAGAACTTCTTCAATTTAGGTGGCGATTAGATGAGTAAAAATAAAAGTTTTTTAATTAAAATATTTCTAATTTTAAATATTTTCTTTTCCCTTGTCTTGCTATTTCAAGAAATATATCAAGTGGATAAATTTTTTATTACCTTAATTGAGTTGGTGATATTTATCTTTTTATTTATTTATCATAAGTTAAAGAAAAAAATAAATATAACTAATATCTCTTTTCTAAAAAATATTTTATTGTTAAGTTTTTTTCTACTAGTAACATTTAATCGATATTCTTATGAAAAAATTGAAATTTTTGGTAAAATAAAGTATTTAAAACAAGAAGAATTAGTGTTTTCGTATAAGAAGAGTAATTACTATTCAAATTATGATTTTTATGGAATAAAAATTAAAACTAGAAATAAAATTTCATCTTTAACTAAATTTATAAATGAAGATCCAAGTAGAAAAAAATATATAATAAGACGTTTTAAATTATTAAAGTCAAAAACTCCTATAATTTTAAAAGTAAAATTAAATAATAATGAAGAATTAAAGTATTTGAAAACTAGTTTTGATACAGAGTATTATTTTTATAAAATAGATGATATAATTATGATAGAAAATGGAAAAGAATATAGTTTTTCTGATAAATCTTTTCCAAAGTCTTTTCAATACTTTTTGGAATTAACAAAAATGGATGAAAACAAAAATACTTTTCATCAAGGAAAATATTATAATATGGTAAGCTGTTTTATAAATAAATCTAAAAGATCACAAGCATATATTATTCCAATTAAAACAAATGTTGATACTTTAGAAAATTTTTGTTCTAAGATAAAAAACATCTCTAAAAACAAATAAATCATTATTAAACACTATGATATAATACTTATAAAGGAGTAAATTATGAATAAAGAACTAGAAATAATAGTAGAAAAGTGTCCACAAGATCATAAGTGTCCTGCAGTTAAAATATGTCCTGTTAATGCACTTTCCCAAGATGGTTTCAATGCACCTGATATTGATCATAAAAAATGCATTAAATGTGGTAAATGTGCTAACTTTTGTCCTAAAAAAGCTTTAGTATTAAAAGACGCTTATATAAAAATCGAAATAAAAAAATTAATAGACTGGAGAGAACCTAACGGTGAAGGCTGTATCGTATCTGATAAAATAACAAAAGAAGGTTTCAAAGTAGGTTATATGTATCGAGAAGAACCAAATGAGAAAAATCCAGATAGTGGTTGGAGATTTATGGCTGGAAATGAAAGTGAAGATTATATGAGTAATCCAAAAAATCACCATATTTTTTCTTTAAATACAGTTTGTAATTATGATAAAGATATTATTAATTATCTCCATTCTGAAATAGGAAGTAGTTATATTAGAATAGATTCAAATAATTTTATTAAAGATGATGGTACTAAAAAAATATTTATTGATAAACAAAATTAAAAAAAGGAGTCTTACTATTAAAAGTCAATAGATTTTTATAGAAAGATATAAATGGAAA
>CANTCS010000010.1 GCA_947652375.1 uncultured Mollicutes bacterium
TACTGACATTTTCAAAAAACGATACAACATGACATTATCACAAAATGATTACACAATATAAGATTATGGGTTGAAAAGTTCAAAAGAGATGTTTATAATAAAATTGGTGAAGAAAAATGTTAGATTTTACTTATTTATTTGAAGAACAAGTATTTGGAGATGATCAATTAGAAATTTTTCGTAAATATAGACCAGAGTGTCAATTATCAGATTTTGCAAAACTTCTTGGTGGTTTTATTTCAGATTCTAAGTGTTCTATAGAAGGTGGAACAAAAAAAGATTATACAGGTTGGTGGTGGTTAATAACACCTAGTAATAATAACGCATATGTCATTACCTGGAATGGTCTTCCTCGTGAGAAGGATGTTAACCTACGTAGGGTTGGGGCACGGCCAGCTATACGTTACTCTGTAATCAGAAACATCGCCTCGAACGAAGTGAGAGGGATTAGTGGGGTATTAGAAGTTGAATACGGTGAATATCCGCAAACAG
Source organism: uncultured Mollicutes bacterium (assembly GCA_947652375.1). Taxonomy (GTDB): domain Bacteria; phylum Bacillota_I; class Bacilli_A; order RF39; family UBA660; genus UBA3789. Next base: position 493 of record CANTCS010000010.1, read on the forward strand.
TAGTTGATAAAAATTTATCCAATATTTTAGAGAATTTATTTAATAAAGGAAATTTAAAATTAACAGGTAAAAAATATACAACAGATAGTGTAAAAGCATATGAACATTCTTTACCTTTTCAGGCTAAAGAATTTAAAGAATATGAATTTGCTGGTGAAAAATTTATTCGTTTTGTTGCAGATGATACAAATGATGGAGAAATTTTATCTAATGGAGAAAAAATAAAAGAAGGAAACACTTATTGGATTAAAGTTGAACCTATTAAATGGTTAGTTGATCTCGAAGAAGATATTGTAGTTGCGAAACAAATTTTATTTTCAGGAGTTCAATTTAAAAATGAATGCGATTATCAAGGTAATTTTGTGGATACAGATTTGAAATGGTTTACAGATAATTTTTTTGCTAAAGAAATTATTTCTTCTAAATCTTTGGGGAATGATAAAGAAAACCAAGTTATAAATTTAGAAAAATATAATCCTTATAATTTAGATTTTAGAAAAGTTAGTGAAGAAGAAATAATAAGAGGTGCTATTGAAAGTGATGTGGCTGTATATTTGCATGGAAGATCTAGTGAAGGAAAAAGTTCTAGAATTAAACAACTAGATCCTGACTGTGAGATTGTCTATTTAGTATCAGCATCAATAGATTCTATAAATGGAAAAAGTGTATATAATCAAGATAGTGGAGAGATGATTGATATTCCTCCTACTTGGTATCAAAATTTAGTAAGAAAATGTGAAAAAGAACCAGATAAAATACATATCGTATTTTTTGATGAGTTAGCAAATGCTGATCGTTCAATTAGAAAAAGTATTTTTAATGTTGTTTTAGACAAAGAAGTAAATGGAAAATGGAAACTTCCATCAAATGCTAGAATCGCAGCTGCTGGAAATGAAATGGAAGATTCTAGTGTTGCAGAAGATTTGCCTGAACCATTATTTAATAGGTTTGCTCATGTATATATTCATACTCCAGTTGAAGATTGGCTTACTTGGGCAATGACTGACAACAGTAGTTATCAAAGACTAGATTATGAAAATAAAAAAAGAAAATATAAAATTCATCCAGCAATTTATTCATTTATACTTTGTAGAGGAGAAAATGCTTTAAGGAGTAAATATGATGGAAAAAAACCTAATGCCGATCCAAGAAAGTGGGAATTAGCTTCTAAAATTTTAGAAATTACCAATCAGCCAGAAATGATAAGAGCTCTAATTGGTAATGAAATAACTGCAGATTTTGTATCTTTTTGTACTCAAAAAGTTATTACTATTGATGCTGTTTTAAATAATAATTATACTAATGCTGATTTAGAGATGGATTATTCTAAAAAAGCAGCAACTGTCATGGGACTTGCTAATGTTGAATTAGAAAATTTAGAACTAGTGAGAAATTTTACAGTAAAATTAGGTCCTGCTTTTTGTGCTCAGTTTGATAATTTATGGGCTCACGGAGATTTAGAAAGATTAGAACAAATTGCCTTTTTACAAGAAAAAGATAATGAAAAAGGAGGTGCGAAAAAATAATGCACCAAAAAAATTTAGAATTATTAAAAACTCATATTATAAGCAATGTTGCACCGATATTAGTTGAAAAAGTACCTAAAGAAGTATTTGGGAACAATTCAGTAATTCTTGATGCAAATATTGATAAATCGTATTTAAATGGTCATTATGAAGGAATAAATTATCTTCCACCAAAATGGTATGAAAATTTAGAACAAAATAGCATTTTAATAATAGATAATCTTTCACATATTCCAAAACAAGAGCAAAAGAAATTTATTGAAATTTTAAAATATCGAAAAATAAGTACTTTCCCATTACCTGAAAAATGTGTTGTTATTATAACTTGTGATAGTCTAGAAAAAATTAGTGAAGAAATAATTTCTTTAGTTGCTTGTATTGGGGAATAAAAATGTTTGATATACAAGATATTAGAAAAAAAGTACTAATTAAGTATCCACCATTTGGAAGCTTTTTAGCAAGTCTTTCTTTTATAGAGGATTATACTTGTTTGTATAAGGGGAAACCAACAGCAGCAACTGACGATAACGCTATATATTATCATCCAGATTTCATAAATAGTTTAAACGAAAAACAACAAATTGCTGTATTTGCTCATGAAATTTCTCATGTTGTGTTAAAACATTTGGAAAGAAGAACTGGAAAAGATCCTGAGTTATGGAATATAGCTTGTGATGCTTCTATTAATGGCAATTTAAAAAAAGATGGATTAGAATTAGTCGAGGAAATGATTGAAAGAGATGATGCTTTATTATTTAGTGAAGAAGAATTATATGAAATAATCAAAGAGGAAGAAAAAAATAACAATAATAAAAAGAGACCACAACCTCATGTTTCACATGATTCTTGGGATAAAAAACAAGATAATCAAAATAATTCTGAAAAAGAAGATAATAGTAAAGACAATTCAAAAGAAACAGATAAAAAAGATAACTCATCTAGTGAAAGTAGTGAAACAATTGATGCTAATAGTTTTTTTGAAAAAGCACGACATGACAGAATAGAAAATTTAAAAAAATTAAAAGAAAATTTAGTAAAACAGGCCCTAAAAACAAATCCTAACAAAGATTATAAAAATAATAGTATTAATAATATAGATGGAGCTACTAGATTAGTTGATTGGAGAAGACTATTAGAAAATAATTGTCGAATTGATAAAGACTGGACTTATCAAAATGCAACTATTGAATATGGTGTCTTAACTCCTCATATGGAAGATTTACCTAGACCTACAATTGAAATACTTTTAGATACAAGTGGTTCCATTAATACACAATTGCTAAGAAATTTTTTAAAAGAATGTTTAGGAATTCTAACTTATTCAAAAATAAAAGTAGGATGTTTTGATGATGATTTTTATGGTTTTCAAGAAGTTAGAAATAAAAATGATATTGAAAACTTTCCACTAAAAGGTGGAGGAGGAACTAATTTTGATATTGCAGTTAAAGCCTTTTCTAAAGATGCAGATAATAAAATTATTTTTACAGATGGATTAGCTAATATGCCGAATGTTTCAGCAAAAATTATATGGGTAGTTTTTGGAGGTGAAGAGATTAAACCTTTAGGTGGAAAAGTTATTTCTATTAATGAAGAACAATTTAATCAACTAAATCATCAAGAAAGCAGCAACTTTAGAAGATAACAATATTTTCTATATAATAATAAATATATGAACTTATTAAAAAGTTCTTTTTTTATTTAAGAAGGATTCTTACTTTACTTCTATCTTCAATTACTTCTCCAGCAGTTGGTGATTGTTCTAAAACTTTTTCTCCATCGCCTTCTGTAACTATTTCAAAATTAGCTAGTAATTTTTTGGCTTCAGTAAGACTTTTACCGATGACATTTGGAACTTTATAGGTAATTTTATCATTCCATTCTAAATCTTTTTTTATTTGTCCTTTTTGTTTTTCTATTTTTAGTGCATCTATAATATCAAGTAAAATTCTTCTAGCAATTGGAGTTGTTGTATAACTAGATAACATTGCTGTATGTTTAGGATTATCTATTGCAAGATATAATACTGCTTCTGGGTTATTAGCTGGAACTACGGACATAAAAGACATTATATAATTATTGGATAAATAAACGCCATTTTCACTCTTTTGAGCTGTTCCTGTTTTTCCACCAATTCTGTAGCCTTCAATAAAGGCACTTTTTCCACCACCTTTAGCAACTACATTTTCAAGAGCAACACGCATTATAGCCGAAGTTTCACTAGAGATTACTTTTCTTTTTAAAGTTTTATTGTATTCTTTTACTACGGTATTAGTATTATCACTAATATTTTTTACAATATATGGAGTATATAAATAACCACCATTTACAACACTAGAAACTGCCATAACTTGTTGAATTGGCGTAACACTAACTCCTTGACCAAAAGCAGAGGTTGCAAGTTCAACATTTCCAACTCTTGATAATGGGAAGATGATTCCTTTTCCTTCCCCATTTAGATCAACTCCTGTTTTTTCTCCAAACCCAAATTTATTAATGTAGGAAAATAATTTTTGTTTTCCTAGTAACTGTCCTAATCTTACAAAACCTGGATTACAAGAATTCTGTAGTACTTCCATAAAGGTTTGATCACCATGACCACCAGCTTTCCAACATTTTAAAATACTGCCATCAACATTAACTTTTCCTGAATCATAAAAATGATCTTTAAAAATATCCATTACTTTTTCTTCAACAGAAGCTGCCATTGTCATGATTTTGAAGGTACTTCCGGGTTCATATGATGCCCAAATTGGTAAGTTTCTACTAAGGGTTGCGCTATCGTAATTTTTGTAATTATTAGGATCAAAATTAGGTGTTGAAGACATCCCTAATATTTCACCACTTTTGGGATCAACAACAATTGCTAGAGCCATTTCTGGTTCAAACATATCAACAATATTATCCATTTCTCTTTCTAGAGATTTTTGAATATTAATGTCAATTGTTAAGTTTATATTCATGCCACTTGTTGGAGCAACATAGACATCAGTCAAATTTAATTTATTTCCATGGGCATCACTAAAATATTTGATAGCGCCATTTTTCCCTGTTAAATACTTATCATACTGAAGTTCTAATCCAGAAAGACCTTGATTATCGATACCTACATATCCAAGTGTATGAGAAAGTAAATCTTTGTAAGGATAATATCTTTTGGCTTCTTTTACTAAATATACTCCAGCTAAGTTTAAATTACTTATTTTTTCAGCTGTTTCAAAGGATAGGCGTCTTCCCTCAGGATGGACTCTTTCGATAGAAGTTTTTTTATAAACATGTTTTTTCATTTCATCATAGCTAACTCCTAAAATTTCAGCTAGTTCTTTAACTGCTCTTGCTTTATCTTTAATTTGATTAGGAATTAATATTAATGAAGTTGTTGTGAGATTGTCTGCTAGAACAACTCCATTTCGATCAAGAATTTTTCCTCTATCTGCTTCTATTTCTAAATTTCTACTCCATAAATCACTAGCTAAACCATTTAATTTTTTGTACTGAAATACTTGAATATAGAAAACTCTTAAAACTACTAAAAGTAGTAGAATTACCATAATTAAGAATAAGACTTTTATTCTGATATCTATATTTTTTGTAAACATTGTTTCACCTCTTATTAAAAAATATGAAATATTGTAAAATTGTATACTTAGATTTTAGGTATTAAAATTTAAATGATTAAATATTAAAATATTATGGTAAAATTATAGAAGGTGATATTATGAATGAGACAATTGGTGCTAAAGGAGGAAGGAATGATAGAAAAAGATCTTTAAAAATTAGAAAACAGCAAAAAGCTATTTTAATTGCAGAAAGAGAAGCAAGAGAAATTAAAGATTTAGAAAAGAAGGTTAAAAAGCAACAGTTGTTTACGTTAATTAAAGTTCTGCCTTTAGTTATTACTGGACAAACTATTAAAACAATCTATAATTCATCTTTAAAAGATGCTAAAGAAAAGAAAATATTAGAAAAAGATCCTAAAATAAGTAGTGATAAAAAATTATTTATAGAAGAGTCAAAAGAAAAAAAATTACAAACAAGAGAAATTATAGTTAGTGATAAAGATAATAATAAAAAGAAAACAACATCATTATTAATTTATTTAAATGATGATTACTTTCCTATTAAAAGGGAAAATAATAATAAAGAGAAAAAAGAAGATAATGAAATTGAAAAAGAAAGAGGATATGATGCACAAGATATTTTAATCACATCTATTCCTAAAAATGATAAGAAAGAAGAAAACAAAGAAGAAAGTAAAGAAGAAAAATCTAAAGATTTTAGTGATGAAGCTGAAAAAAATCATTCTTTAGATGACGAAAATAAAGTAGATATCTTGCGACAAGATTACATCCCTTTACCAACAACAAGAATAAGCTATGAAAATTCTAGTATTTTAGATAAGGATAATTTAGAAAAAAATGACATCGAATTAGACGAGTTAAAAAAAATAAAATCTCGTAAAATTATTGAAGAATATGAAAAACAATTAAAAGATATGAGATATGATTTAAGAAACTTAATATTTGATTATAATATTTTAGTTGATAATAAAAAAGAAGTTATTTTTAGTGAAGAGACTTTAGATATTTTGGATAAATTATCATTTATAATTAGTAAAATTGAGGAGTTAAAAAGAAAAATTGAAATAGAAGATTTAGATAAATATGATGATAATTATCTATATTCAATGATTGAAAATTATCTTACAGATTTTAAAGATAAGAAAGTGGTAGATGAGATAAAGGATTCGACACTCTATATTTTAATTTCGGAAAAATTAGAAGAATTAGATTTAAAAAAAGAAAAATTACAAAGAGATGTAGAGTCAAAAAAAGAAAAATTAGAAATAAAAGAAGAAAAGTTTGAAATGCTAAAGGAAATGTATTTTAATATTGATAAAATAAATAATGACTTACTTAAAATTCAATATGAACAAGAAAGAATTTTAAAAGAGGTTCAAGAAAAAGTTAAAAATGCTGTTTCTATTCAAGAAAAAGTAGAGGTTCAAGTAGAAGTAATGAACAGACAGAGTAGAAAAATTTTTAAGATGCTTAGAAGACAAATGTTGTTTCCGGGACTAAGATCAGGGCGAAGTATGGCAGCAACGGCGGCGGCATATTATTATTTTTTAAATCAGCTTTTAAATCCTAAAACTACGACTAAAAAATATAAGGTAATTAATGTAAAAGATTATAGTGTCGATATAAAAAATAATATAGAAAGTCTTATTAATGCTAAAGATATTATGGGTAAAACTGTTAAACAAATTGATAATATAATTTTAGAAATAAATGATGAATTTAGAGATTATTTAGGTGTCTTAAATGCAGCTGATGATTTGTTAGCTAATTTAAAAAAAATTAGAGAAGAGTTAAAAGAAAAAGAATATGAAATGAATAGAATGATGGAAGAGCAGAAACTTGTTTTAAAGAAAAATAATGCTAAAGTTTTAGAAAAGGGAAAATATCCAATGTAAACATTTTTGTAAATTTGTCTAAATAGTCATAATATTTTTATATTTATGATATAATATTTCAAGGAATGGAGTGAAGAAAATGTTACTTTTAACAAAAGCAATTTTTGCGATAATGCTTGGTTTTTTATCTTCAGCAGTTTTGGGATTAATATTAATTCCAATACTAAAAAAACTACGCTTTGGACAAAAAATTTCTGTATTTGTAGGAGAAGCTCATAGAAAAAAAGAAGGAACTCCTACTATGGGAGGGTTAATTTTTATTCTACCTACAATAATTGCTACTACAGGCTTAATTATAATGGGGAAAATTACGTATTCATCTAGTTTAGGAATCGTTTTACTAGTATTTTTAGGTTATTCATGTATTGGGTTTTTAGATGATTTTTTGTCAATTAGAAAAGGTAATAATGAGGGTTTAACGACATATCAAAAACTATTTATGCAAGTTTTGATTGCGATTGGATTTTTCTATATTTATATGAGAAGTGGTGGTCAAACTGCTTGGGTTGTTGGAACATTAGGTATTGATATTGAATTAGGATGGTTATATGGTTTGGCAATATTATTTGTCTTAGTAGGAGCTAGTAATGCTGTTAATTTAACTGATGGACTTGATGGTTTAGCTGGAGGGTTATCAGCAATTGCTTTTATTGCTTTTGCACTTATTTCGTTATCAGTTGGATTTGAGGATATTGGAATATTTAGTTTAATTTTAGTTGGAAGTTTATTTGGTTATTTGATTTATAATACATATCCTGCAAAAGTTATTATGGGGGATACTGGTTCTTTAGCTTTAGGGGCTGTAATGGGAGCCATTGCAATAATTACTCATCGAGAATTAACCTTATTAGTAGTAGCTGGAGTATTTGTTATTGAAACTTTAAGTGTAATTCTTCAAACTTTTTGGGTAGTAGTTCTTAAAAGAAAATTGTTTTTAATGACACCTATTCATCATCATTTTGAAAAACTTGGTTGGGCCGAGACAGATATAGTCAAATTATTTTGGGTAGGTGGCTTAATTCTTGCAATGGCTGGAATAATTTTTGGAGTTTGGGTATAGCTCAAACTTTTTTATTTGAAATAAATAAAAATATAAAATTTAAATATACTAATAAGGAGGAGGGGTATTAAATGAGGGATAATATTTGGAAAAGCTACAATGAAAAAGATATACTTGAATTAAATGATTTATGTGAAGATTATAAGAAATTTATTAGTAAATGTAAAACAGAAAGAGAATGTGTTAAAAATACTATTAAACTTGTAGAGACTCAAGGTTTTAAAAGTTTAGAAAGTCTTATTAATGATAATTTAGATATTAAAACTGGAGATAAAATTTATGTAAATAATATGAATAAAGCGATAGCTTTGTTTACTATTGGTGAAGAAGACATTTTAAATGGAATGAATATTTTAGGAGCTCATATCGATTCACCAAGACTAGATTTAAAAACTAATCCTATTTATGAAGACACTAATTTTGCTTATTTTGATACTCATTATTATGGAGGAATAAAAAAATATCAATGGGTTACAATTCCTTTAGCATTACATGGAGTAGTTGTGAAAAAGGATGGTAATGTAATTGATATTGAAATTGGTGAAAATCTAACAGATCCAGTTGTTGGTATTACTGACTTATTACCACATTTAGCAAAAGAACAAATGAAAGAGGAAGCATCTAAAGTAATTGATGGTGAAAAATTGGATATTTTAATTGGAAGTAGACCTATTAAGACTAATGATAAAAATGCTGTTAAAAAGTTTATTTTAGAGTTTTTAAAAAATGAATATAATATTTTAGAAGATGATTTTCTATCTGCTGAAATAGAAATTGTTCCAGCTTATGGTGCAAGAGACTTTGGACTTGATAGATCAATGATAATGGCTTATGGACAGGATGATAAAGTTTGTGCTTATACGTCTTTAATGGCTTTTTTAGACGTTGCTAAATGTAAAAAAACAACTTGTTGTATTTTAGTAGATAAAGAGGAGATAGGTAGTTTAGGGGCGACTGGAATGCAGTCAAGTTTTTTTGAAGATGTGGTTAGAGAGATTTCGATGTTACTTGGACATAGAGATATAAATGCATTAAGTCGTATTTTAAAAAATTCTAAGATGTTATCTAGTGATGTTAATGCAGCTTATGACCCTCTTTATAGTGAAGTTTTTGAAAAAAATAATAGTTCATATTTAAATAATGGTGTGGTTTTTTCAAAGTATACAGGAGCACGTGGAAAAAATTCTAGTAATGATGCTAATGCTGAGTATGTTGCTGAGATTAGAAAAATAATGGATGATAATAAAATTAAGTTTCAAATTTCGGAACTTGGGAAAGTAGATGCTGGAGGCGGAGGAACTATTGCTTATATTTTAGCAAATAAAAATGTAAATGTCATTGATTGTGGAGTGGGAGTTCTTAGTATGCATGCGCCATATGAAGTTACTTCTAAGGCTGATATTTACGAAACTTATAAATGTTATAAAGCATTCTTAAATGAAGCAAGCTAATTTAAAGAACTAATGGTTCTTTTTTTATTGCAGAAAAATATAATTAAATAGGTGATATAATGAGGCATAAATTAGATAAAGTATTATTTTTAGCTGTAGTTTTTTTGGCGGTTTTTGGACTTTTAATGATTTTTTCAGCTTCTAGTGTTTGGGCGGAATATAAATTTGATAATTCATTTCATTACGTAATTTATCAAGGAATATTTTTTCTAGTAGGCCTATTTATTATGATTATTGTTTCAAAAATTGATTATCGTTTATATTATAAATATTCAAATAATATTTTACTTGTTTGTTTTATTTTACTCATATTAGTTTTGATTCCAGGAATTGGTAGTGTAAGAAATGGTAGTAGAAGTTGGTTTGGAATTGGTTCTTTAGGTATTCAACCAAGTGAGGCTGCTAAGATAAGTTTAATTATTTTTACTAGTAAATATTTGAGTCAAAATGATGGGTATGTTAAAGATTTCTTTAAAGGTGTTTTACCAGTTTTATTAGTAGTTTTGGTTTTTTTTGGTTTAATTATGCTTCAACCAGATCTTGGAACTGGGGTAATACTTTTTATGGCTATTATTGCAATATTATTTATTTCTGGAGTGTCAATGAAATTCTTTATAGGGGGAGGAATTATTGGGTTAATAGGTGTAATTGTATTAATATTAATTGCACCATATCGAATGGATAGAATAACATCTTTTGTTAATCCTTGGAAAGATGAATTGGGAACAGGATTTCAAATTATTCAAAGTTTATATGCGATTGGACCAGGAGGTTTACTTGGAACTGGATATTTAAATTCAGTTCAAAAACATTTTTATTTACCTGAACCACAAACAGATTTTATATTTTCTATTATTGCAGAAGAATTTGGAGTGATGGGAGCTTTTATTGTTGTGGGATTATTTTGTATAGTATTATATAGAGGAATAACAATATCAAAGAATTGTCATGATTTATTTGGAAAATATTTAGCTTTTGGAATTTTGTTTCAATTGATTTTTCAAGCAACAATGAATTTAATGGTTGTAGTGGGACTTATTCCTGTTACAGGGGTAACCCTTCCATTTTTAAGTTATGGAGGAAGTAGTTTACTTGTAAGTATGGCAAGTATTGGAATTATTTTAAATATCAGTAGAAAGTAATGATTAATGCGTTTTTTCATATAAGTTAAGTATGTGGAAGATTAGATTCTTTCAATTGATGATAAGTCTCAGTTGGTATAAGAAAAGTTTTAAATTTTTAAAAATCTTATTAATTTATTATACTAGAGTAAAATAATGTCAAATAGCTTATTTATAATAAATATTATCTAAAATTTTTGTTTTTCTTTGTTAAAATATAATTAGGAGGAAAATAAAAATATGGAAAAGAAAAATAATTCCAGCAAATTATTAATAGGAATTGTGATAGTATTAGTAATTACAATATTTGCATTAATTGGTTATATTGTTTATGAAAAGGTTGTAACTGATAAAACTATTACTGAGAAAAGAGATAATAATAAAAATAATTCTTTAAATAAAGATAAAGAAGAGCAAGAGGAAAATTTTGAATTAGCTGAAAGTGAGAAAGATGAAATAAGTACAAAAATAAGTCAAATTCTTTTTAGTGGAAGTTTAGAAAATTATATTCCTAAAGATTATGATGAGCTTATAAAAATTAAATTTTTACATAATATATTAGAAAACTCTTATGTAAGTGATGCAGATAAGGCATTAATTGCACTTGAGTTGGTTTCAGGAGTAAAAATAAATTCAGACGTTGAACAAAAAAGCGAAGAAGAAGTAAAGAAAATATTTAAAAATTATTTTGGTAGTGAATGGAAGAATGTTGTTTCAGATGGAATTGGTTCTTGCCCTTATTATACTTATGATGCGACAAAAAAACTATTTACTGCTCAAAGTGCTTGTGGAGGAACTACTGATACAGAGGTTATTCTTATTAAAGATAACTATCAATATGATGGAAAAATAGCTTCTGTTGATTTATATATTGCTCTTGTCTTACCAATTACAGGAACAAATAATGCTTATATAACTAAAGAATTAAATCCACATTATAATAATCTTGATATGACTCAAATAATTTCAACAGTTGATTTGAATACTAATATTAAATTAGATGAAAGTAATAAACATAAAGCAAATAAATTTACAATTACATTTAAAAAAGCTGATGATGGCAGTTTCTATTTTTCAGAAATAAAAAAATAAAGGAATTTTTAATTCTTTTTTTTTGTAATTTCAATTGTACTATTTAATGTCGTATTAAATAATAAGTTGTAATCAACTACTTTCTTTCTATTTAGATATTTATTTTATAAATTATTTTCTGTATAATTAACTATTATTTTATTTGAGTTATAGATTTATAAAAAAATTTCTCTATTAAAGAGAAATTATTAATTTACTATATTTTTAAATTTTTCTAAAGTTATAGTGTTATGAATTGGATATCTTGGTATTAAAAATTTATTATTATTTCTAGTAGCTTTGCGGTTACCTCCAACAAATGAAATCTTAAATCCTAAATCTTTAATTGCTTTTAAGGATCCTTCACTATAAGAATAAAATGGAAAGCAGAAAGAATCTTTATTTCCTATTATATTAATTGATTGTCGTAAATCTTTAATTACCTCTTCATAGGAATAACAATTTATTTGACCTTTTCCGCAAGTACCATATTGGTGCATATCATTAGTATGGGATTGAATATCTAAATATGGAGAACGATAATTGTTTATATCCCACCAACCAGTTATTAAAAAGAGTGTTGCATGCATTTTATATTCTTCAAGTAAAGGAATTAATTTATTTCCGTTGTGTTTACCAGTTCCCATTGCTCCATCATCGATAGTTATTAAAACTGATTTTTCTGGTAGTTCGATTTCACCATAAATCCATTTCATAAATTCATTCATTGTCAGTGTTTTAAAATTATTATTTTTTAAATAGTCTAAATGTTCTCTGAATTTTTGAACAGTCAGACATATTCCTTCATTACAAGTTTCTCCTAAATTAGGATCATAAAAGAAATGATAATTAAGAACTGCTATACCTGGGCCACTACTTGTATTTCTAGAAATTTTAATTGGTTCTTTCTCAATAACTTCTTCACCATTAGCCATTTTTAGTATGTTTTCAATTGTTGAGTAACTTTTAATTTGATAGCGGTCGATGGAATTTAAATCACTATTTTTATTTGTAGTTTTATTTGTAGAGTTAAATTTAATTCCAACATTTTCATTAATTAATTCAATTTTTATATCTAATTCAATATTTAAATTATTGATATAATCATTTTGATTAGATGTTGTAAAAAGAATTGCTTTGTCTTTTAGACGAATATTTCCAGCTAAGAAGTCTTTGTATTCATTTAAAGAAATTGAATAATAACCATTTTCTTTTAATTTAGATAGTTGTTCTTTAGCAGTAACTAATTTAATACAATTATAATCGTTACAATTCTCATTTATATTTTCATAGTGAATAATGCTTATATGATTTGTTTCGTTTTCCTGAGTATTAATTTTTTCAATTTCTTTTATAGTTTTAGATTTTTTTATTTGTAGGATTTTATTCATATAATAAATATTGTAATTATTATCTTTAATAAATAGAATAGGTGTATTTATACCTTTATCAAGTTCAATTACTTTTTTATTATTGGAGTATAATACTACTTTTTTTGAAGATTTAATATTTTTATTGAATACTAAATATTTATTTTTTTCTTTTTTAATATTTTTAATTTTTTTTGTGTCTTTATAAAAAATATAATATGGAGTATTTTTTATTTTATAATATTTAGTGTTATTATTTTTAGCTAACTCTAATTCATATTCTTTATTAATGGTACCAATTTTTTTATTATTTTTATCATAAAGAGATGTGTTTGTTGTTGTTATGACATATTTATTATAATGTTTTTTGATGTCTTTTATTAAATTTTCTTTGTGTCTTTTTATTAAGAAAAATGTAAGTAAAATTGAAACTATAATAATAATTGCTATTACAATTATTAATCTTTTTTTATTATTTTTTATTCTTTTTTTCATTTTATTCACCTTTTCCTTAGTTTTTATTATATTATATTTGATTTTTCTTTACAATATAATTTTAGCATTTGTTTATTTATTTGATTTATGATAATATTAAAACGATAGGTTAGAGAGGTAAATTTATGAAATATAATAATGAAATTATTAATATGTATTCTGAAAAAGATATTGAAAGTTGTTTGTTGGATTATTCTAAAATAAATGCCATTTATATGGAACTTGATAAGACTAGTGATAGGAATGTTAATTTGTTAGGCTTTAGATTAGCTTTAGAAAATTATGTCTTAAAATACTTTAAACAGCCAAAAACTCTAGAACTAGAAAACGCTATGAAAAAGTTAGTTAGAAGTATAGGTGAAAATTTTTCCAGAAAAAAAATTAATATGCTTAATTCTTTATTTTTACAAAAAGAAAATCTAAATATTTTTTACAAAGAAAATGAGTTAGAAATAATAAATAATACAATGGATAGTTTAAAGAAAAAAACTTTTTCTCTTTATCAGAAATTTTCTCGAGGAGAGACTTTAAGTAATCATGAAGTAAAAATTTTGATGAATTATTTTATTTATAATAAAGATGCTTCAACTGATACATATATTTATAAAGCTCAAGTAAGCTATTTACAATATTTATTTAAAGATTTTAAAGCTAAAATTACTAATGTGGATGAATTAGAATTTGTAGCAAATTTCACAGTAGTAGATTATTTTAGAGTTTTTGATAAACATGTTTCAAGACCAGAGGTATTAGTTGGAAATTTAGGTAAAAATCTTAGAGGACAAAGTCATGGTCCTTTAGTTAAAATTAATGATCAAGATTTATTTGCAAATAAATTAGGATTTTTAAAAACTATTAATCATGAATGTAGACATGCAGTACAATCTAAGGATGCGAGACTTTATAAGAGAAAAACTTCTTATGAAATGGCTAAGAGAGAGATTTTTTCTAGATATCTTTCTAGCAATGAATTTGATACGTATAAGACTAATTATAGATTTGAGGATATTGAAAAAGATGCCGAAAAACGTGGTTATCTTAAAACTAGAGCTATGACAAATAGGCTTTCTAATGATATACAAGTAAAAAATGAAATGGATTTATGTTTAAGAGATATGGAGGAAGATTCTCTTAAAGAAAGAGCTTTTCCATTTGCTTTTATTGTTGATGAAAATAAAAAAAGATATTTTCCAGAAGATTTTGAATTTATAAAATTAAGAGATATTTTGAGTAAACATCCAGAGGAGATAAAAAGATTTCCAGTTTTAGAAGTATTATTTAATAAAAATGGAAGTGTAAAAAGTTTTCAAGAATTATTGATTGCTCAAGATAATTTGGATGCATTTAATGATATAACTGAAGTGAGTGAGAATTTTTTGAAAGTGGGAGTAAAAAATGATTTACTTAATAATGTGAGATTAGAAACTCTTCAAGATAAAGAAAAAATAGCTATGTTTGGGAGGTTGATTTTTCTATTTAATAGTGAAGTGAAGAAAATAGAATCTGCTTTTGAAAGTTATAATGCTGTTAAAACTCTTGATAAGTATACAATTAGAAGTACAATGCTGAATCATATTAATCTTTCAAAAAAATTAATTGAATTTCTTGGTAAAAATATAAAAACAATTATGTTTTTAGAAAATGGTTATAGTAAGAATAATTACTCTTATCTAAGGGGATGTAATTCATTAACAATTAAAAGAACTATTGAAAATTATGGAAGAATATTAAATAAAGTAGAAAAAATTGATTTAGTAAGTAGTGATTTAGATGAACTAGAAGAGATGTTAAAAGAAAATTATGAATATGCTGGTGAAGTTAGAAAGAATTATTTTGGACACTAATAAATTAGTGTTCTTTTTTTATTAGAAAATTTTTGGTATAATTACTTAGATGTGGAGGCTTTTTTATGAGTAGAGTTATAATTATTGGTGGTGGTGCCAGTGGATTAGTTGCTTCTATATTTGCTAAGAAAAATGGTAATGAAGTAATTATCTTAGAAAGAAATACTGAATGCTTAAAGAAGTTATTAATGACTGGAAATGGTAAATGTAACTACTTAAATGAAAAATATGGTATTACTGATTATCATAGCCAAAATATTGAACTTGTTGATAAGATTATTTCAGATGAAAATATTAATTTGATTAAAGAATTTTTTGATAAAATAGGAGTAGTTTATAAGACTAAGAATGGGTATTATTATCCTTTTTCTAATCAAGCTATTACTATTAAAAATTGTTTAATTAATGAAGCTTTAAGAGTAGGAGTTAAAATTATTAATAATAGTTTTGTAACAAATATTAAAAAAGAAAAAAATAAATTTTTGGTTAGTACAGATAGTGAAAAATATAAGTGTGATGATGTTATTGTTGCGAGTGGGAGTTTTGCGTATGCTAAGACTGGTAGTGATGGAATGGGATATAAATTCCTAAAGGAATTAGGACATAATATTATTAAACCATTACCAGCACTAGTTCCTTTAAGAAGTAATTTTAAATTTTTAAAAGAATGGGCAGGAGTTAGAAGTGATGTTGAGCTTAGATTATTTGAAAATGGAAAGTTTATTGATAAAGAAGATGGTGAAATTCAATTAACAGACTATGGTATTAGTGGAATTTGTACTTTTAATTTGAGTCATTATGTTACTAGAGGTTTGAGTGAAGGATGTAGGGAAATAATTAAAATTAATTTTGTTCCTTTTATTAAAACTTTGACTACTCCATGGATTGATGAATATATGAAGAAGGTTTCTTATAAAAGAGTCGGAGAAGCTTTAGAGGGAATTCTTAATTATAAATTGGTTAAAATAATATTAAAAGTAAATAATATCTCAGTAGATAAATATTATTGTAGTTTAACTAAAGAAGAAAAATATAATTTGATTAAAAGTTTAAAATCTTTTGAAATTGAAATTATTGGTAGTAAATCGTTTGATAGTTGTCAAGTTTGTAATGGTGGTGTTAGTCTTCAAGATATTAATTATAGGACGATGGAGTCATTAAAAGTAGAAAATTTATATATTGTTGGAGAACTTTTAGATGTGAATGGTAATTGTGGTGGCTATAATTTGACTGCTTGTTGGATAAGTGGAATGTTAGCTGGAAAAAGTATAGGTTATAAAAGTGATAAGAGTTAGACAAGTAAAAATACCAATCGAATTAGATAAAAAAAATGAGATTATATTTCGAATTTCAAAAAAATTACAATTAAATCAAAAATTAATAAAAAATTATAAAATAATAAAAAAATCAATTGATGCAAGAGATAAAAATAATATTTTCTATGTATATGAATTTGATGTTTTATGTGATAGGGAAGATAAAATATTAAAAGAAAACAAAAATAAAGATATTTTTAAAACTCCAAAAGAAACTTATCATTTTTCAATTTCTGGGACAATTCCTTTAAAAGAAAAAATTATAATAATAGGTAGTGGACCAAGTGGTTTATTTGCAGCTTATATGTTAGCTAGTGCTGGTTATAAGCCTTTAATACTTGAAAGAGGAGAAAGAATTGAAGATAGGGTTAAAACAGTTGAAGATTTTTTTATAACTAATACTTTAAATAAAAATTCAAATATCCAATTTGGTGAAGGTGGAGCAGGAACTTTTAGTGATGGAAAACTTAATACATTAGCTAAAGATAAATTTAATAGGAATAAAAGAGTTTTTGAAATATTTGTAGAAAATGGAGCACCAGAAGAAATAATGTATGAAGCTAAGCCACATATTGGAACAGATGTTTTAAGAAAAGTAATAATTAATATGCGAAATAAAATTATTTCTATGGGTGGAGAATTCCGTTATAACTCTTTGGTTACTGATTTAATAATAGAAAATAACTCAATTAAAGCTTTAGAAATAAATGAAAAAGAAATTATTAAAGCACAAATTGTAGTTTTGGCAATTGGCCATTCTGCTAGAGAAACTTTTTATATGTTAAAGGAAAAGGGGGTTGTAATGCGAGCTAAGAACTTTGCCGTGGGAGTTAGAATCGAACATCCTCAAGAAATGATTAGTGAGAATCAATATGGGAAATATTATAAATTATTAGAACCAGCAAGCTATAAGCTTACTTATCAAACTAGTAAGGGGCGAGGAGTTTATTCTTTTTGTATGTGTCCAGGTGGATTTGTTGTTAATGCTTCAAGTGAAGAGGGATGTTTAGTAGTTAATGGAATGAGTAATTATAAAAGGGATGAAGTTAATGCTAATAGTGCTTTAGTGGTCACGGTTAATAAAGAGGACTTTGGAGATGATCCTTTATCAGGAATTGAGTTTCAACGTAAGTTAGAAAGGAAAGCTTTTGAACTTGGAGGAGGAGTTATACCTATCCAGCTCTACGAGGATTTTTGTTGTTGTATAGAAAGTAAAAAACTAGGAAAAATTGGGCCTAATGTCATGGGAGGTTATAGTTTTGCTGATTTAAATCAACTTTTACCAGAATATATTAGTGAAGCTTTAAAAGAGGCAATTCCTTATTTTGATCAGAAAATAAATGGTTTTGCAAGGAAAGATGCTATTTTACTTGGAATTGAGAGTAGAACTAGCTCACCAGTTGTGATTGTTCGAGACGAAAAAGGTATTTCTAATATAGATGGGTTATATCCTTGTGGTGAGGGAGCTGGATATGCTGGAGGAATTACAACATCGGCAATTGATGGTGTGAAAACAGCAGAGAAAATTGCCATGATTTATAAATGTATTGATTAAATATTAAAGTAAGATCTGAGAGCTTTTAAATTGTAAAGTGATGTACTTTTTAGTGAATTTAGAATTTTTCTAGAAGAATTTAAATACATATATTTGTTTATACATGATATAATATTAGCAATAATTAGGAGGAAAAAAATGAATTATTATGGTATAGATTGGTTAATTTTTATTTTGACTTTTGTAATAACTTTAGGAGCGCAAGCTTATATTAATGTTACTTATAAAAAAATGAAAAGAATTGATGCTAGAAGCAGTAAATCTGGTAGAGAAGTTGCAAGATTGATATTAGATAGTAATGGACTGCAAGAAGTTAATGTTGTAGAAACTAGTGGTGTTTTAAGTGATCATTATGATTCGAGGAAAAAAGTTGTTAGATTATCTCCTGATGTTTATAGCAATACTTCAATAGCGTCTATTAGTGTTGCAGCGCATGAATGTGGACATGCTATTCAAGATAAAAATGGCTATATGTTTTTGAGAATTAGAAATAGTATTATTCCTTTAGTTAATTTTGCTTCTACTGCAGGATATATAGCTATTTTAATTGGACTATTTACATCGGCGTTAGGGTTTTTATGGATTGGAATAGGATTAGAAGTTGTAATTTTAGTTTTTCAAGCTTTAACTTTACCTGTTGAGATAGATGCTTCAAAAAAAGCATTAAAGGAATTAGAAAAACTTGAAATTTTAGATCAAAAAGAAAAATATAAAAGTAAAAAGATGCTTATGGCAGCAGCTTTAACTTATATTGCAGCAGTTGCTACTGCAGTACTTGAGATTTTAAGATTAATTTTAATTGCAAAGTCTAGGGATGAAGATTAGAGGGATTTTATGATAACATTTGTTAATAGTATGGAAGAGGCTAATTGTATAACTCATAGTGGGACGATGCATGCTGATGATGTTTTTGCAACAGCTTTTTTAGAGCTTTATTTAAAAAATATTAAACTTTTTAGAACGAATTTAGTAAACAAAGAAAAGCTTAATAAAGAAACAATAGTATATGATATTGGAAGAGAAAAATTTGATCATCATCAAATAGGGGCATTGAAAAGGGAAAATGGAATAACTTATTGTTCTTTTGGACTTCTTTGGAAAGAGTATGGGAAAAAGTTTTTGAATGATAGAAAAATACAGTATTTAGATGATGTGTTTATAGGAATTGATTTAGATTTAATTGAGGGGATAGATGCTGATGATAATGGAGTATTTCCTAAAATTGATGCAAATTATAAAGTTAAGACACTTAGTAATGTGATAAAACTATTTAACCCTAGCTATAATTCATCAGAAAATGAAAATGACCAGTTTTTAAGAGCTGTTAATGTTGCTAAAAGTATTTTAGAAGAAGAGATTTCATATATTACGGGAAAGGTAATTGCATTTAAAAAAATGCAAAAAATTATTGATAATTTAGATGATAAAAAATATTTAATTTTAGATGAGTATGTGCCCTATGAAGAGGCAATTTTGAATAATCAAAAAGCTAATAATCTTTTATTTGTGGTATTTCCTTCTAATAGAGGAGGATATGCTATTAAAACTCTTCCTAAAAGTATAGAAGATAAAACTTCAAGGATGGAGATGCCTTTAGAATGGGCAGGTCTTAGCGGAGAGAATTTAGAAAATGTTTCTTTAATAAAAGGTTTGAATTTTTGCCATCTAGGACGTTTTTTAGTGAACTGTGAGACATTAGAGGCAGTTTACAAAGTTTTAGAATATTTGTGTCAAGAATAAGATGTTTTATTGATAATTATTTAATATAAGTTTATCATATATAATGAGGTGTTGTATGTATTATAATTTAAGAAAAGAAATTTTAAAGAGTGTGATAATTATAGGTTTTATATTATTATTTGCTATAGTATCGATATATTATATTTATAATAAGTTTCAAGATGACAGAAGTGTTGATTTTAATTCGGAGTCATTAGATGTTACTTATCATGAATCAACAGGAGATGAGATATCTCTTAGTAAAATAATCCCAGTTACAGATTCTGTTGGTTTGTCTTCTAAAGCTTATAATGTTACAATAAAAAATAATTTAACAGAGAAAGTTAATTATAAATTAAGAGTTATTGAAGATAATGAAAAAATTTTAGAGGATGGTTGTAAAGATTCTTTAATTTCTTATGACAATATAAAAATTTCTGTTAAAGAGGGGAATAAGGAATCTAAAATTTTCTATTTTAACGAATTAGATTTTGGGTTATTATTAGAATCTAAGCTTAATGCTATGGAAACGAAGGAAATAGCTATTAGAGTATGGATTGATAAAAATAGTAGTCTTCCTTTAGGGGCTAGTATGCATTATCATGGAAAAATACAAGTGATAGAGGATGATAGAAGTATAGCTATAAATAATTAAGGAGAAAATATGGAGATTGATTTAAGTTTATTGCACAGTAATACAGTATCTGAAATAGATATTTCTAACAATTATGATTTAGATTTAGAATATTATAAGAATTCTACAATTATTAGATTAGATAATATTGAAGTAAAAGGAAAAATATATCGAGATGAGGATGAGGAAGGGGAGTTAACAGACTATATAAAATGTAATATTAAGGGTGAAATGATTATACCAGATTCGATTTCTTTAGAAGAGGTAAATTATCCATATAATATAGATTATGATGACGTTATAGAAGAAAATTGTAAAAAAAATCAAAATACTCTTGATATTTTTCAATTTTTATGGGAAAATATTGTCCTAGAGGTCCCCTTACAGTTTACTAAGGTTGAAGATCTCAGTAAATTTCATGGGGATGGATGGAAATTAATTAGTGAAGATGACCTAAAAGATTTTAACAATCCATTTAGTGATTTATTAAAAGATATAGAGAAGGAGTGAGATTAAATGATGAAATTAGACATTCAAATGTTTGCCGTTCCTTTCCGTAAAGTTTCTAAAACTAGAAAGAGAATGAGAAGAAGTCATAATGCTATGGAAATTCCTGGAATGACTAAATGCTCTAGTTGCGGAGAAATGATTAAGCCTCATAGAGTTTGTCCAAAATGTGGAAGTTATAAAGGAAAAGTAGAAGTAGTTAAAAATGAAGCAGCATAGGCTGCTTTTTTTGTGGAATTTTTAGTTGTTTTTAGTAAATAAGTTAGAAATTATAATGAGAAATATTTATTAGATAATGAAGAAAAAAGAAGGAAGTTATTGTTTTAGAAAAATCTATTTGAAAATTATTATTGTTTGACTAAAAAGTAGAGTAGTAATAGAAAAATGTAATAACTTAAAAATTATAAAATATTCTTAAGATATTTTACATAATACATTTAGGAATATTTTAATCTATTTTAAATAAATTTAATATTATATTTTGATGAATTTATTGCTTATTAACTATTAAATATAGATTGAGTAAAAACTTTAAAATGGCTAGTTTTATAGTTAAAGGGATGGTTGATAAAAAAGAAGAAACTTGTAATTATAAAGTACTATTGCCTATTTATAGAAATGGTAATGTTGTAAAATGATAAATTTTATACTAAAAATTTAGATATTATGTGATGGGACTTTATTTATAGGCCTACATATAGAAACTCAAATATATTTTACTACTAATTTACTACTTTATAAATAGAAGTTATGATATAATATAAAAAAGAAATATTTCAAATATACAATACAAAAATTTAGGAGGATTAAAAATGGAAACTGTAATTATAACAGAAGGACAAAGAAATGAATTGTGTAGTGAATTAGCAAGATTAACATTTGAATTTAGAAAAGATAAAAATGTTGAATGTATTTGCTTTGCTACATATAAAAGCCTAATTACTGGTAATGGTATTATTATGGGTAATGTTTTGGAATTCACTTTAGTAAGAGAAGGTGGTGAAAAAGATTTAGAAGAAAAACTTAAAGAATATAATTCGTCACATCAAACACATGATTTTGTTAGAAAATCTGGATTTAAAATTTATTTTGGTACCATAGACTCAAGAGAATACGCAAGAGAAGATTTAAAAAATAATCTAATAAATTCAAAAATCTTATATGATAAAAATGGAGAATTTACTGAAATACAAGTTAATAATGAGGTAAATGAAAATTATAATAATGAGGCTGAGGTTTTCCCACCACTAGATGAAGCATTAGATAGAGCAATGGATGTAGCACGTATGGAAAGAGACACAGAGGCTGTTAAAGAATTTACTAAATCAAGATTATTCCAACATATTATAAATATGTAATAAAAAATTTAATTAACAATGAATTTTCCAAATAGACTTTATATATTGTTATAAACAAACTTTAAAATATATTAATCTTTATTTGCTACATGCTTCATGCTACATAATAAGGGTAATACTATCCTTATTATGGCGAAGACTTAAGTGGCTACGCCACTAGTCTCGCTCATAAAGTATATTCAGATACTATGGCATTCCGTAGTATTTTTTATTATTTTCAATTTATGATTTAAAAAATTTCTAAAATTTTACTACTAATTTACTACTTTTGAAAGCAAAAATATAAGAAATTATAAAAATATATGTGAATATCTTTCAAAAATAAAAATGCTGTAAACTCTTATAAATAAAGGTTATAACGACATTTAAGAACCTATAAAAAGTTAGTTAAAAATATACAATATTTTTACTTCAATATTTATTTAAAATTAAAAAGATGTACTTTAAAAATTTAGTTGATTTATGATAGTCTTTATTTTATAATTAAATATAGTAAGAATAGGCGGATGATAGAATGCAAAATAAACTTAAAAAGAACAAGAAGAACAAAAAAAAGATTACGTTAATGGAATTATTTTGTTTAGTTATAATATTAGGAACATTTTTAGCTATGGGAATTATTAGTCTTTCTGACTTTGTTTCTAAAACAAGAGATGATTTAGAATATCAAGAAGAAAATTTGGCTATAATTGCTGCTAAAAAATATTTAAAGAAGCATAACGATCTTCAGCCATCTGTATTAGGAGAAACTAGAAATTTAAAAGTAAAGGATTTGTATAATAGTAATTATTTAAAGGATAAATATAATAACGCTTGTCTTGATAATTCTTATGTTCGAATATATAAATATTCTGATTCAGAGTATACATATACGCCATATATTTATTGTGATGGTGAGGAGAAGTCCCATTATGAAATTATTCCAATGCCTATTGTAGAAATTAGGTTTTTAAAAGCAAATGATAAAGAAATAAAAAATACAAAAGTTACCTTAAAAGATAAATTTGAATTGCTAATATCAGGAGGAATAAATAGTGATGGACAATACCTAGATATAGATAGTTATAGTTATGAAGTTTCTTCTAGATTAGAGAATGAGCAATTTATTGTAAATTATAATTCATCAGAGATAAATGTTAATTATGATGATGAAGTTGAAGTTACAAAATCAATTTATGATTATGTAACTGATATAAGAGTAAAGGAAGTTAAAATTGATGTTAGTGTAAAAAATGTTGCTGGAGGTAAAAAAGATTATACTATTTTGTTTAAAATAGTTTAATTTTTAAATTATGTAAATATTTTTCGAATTTTGTTTGACATTTTATAGCCTTTACGTAAATATTTAATTGTTTTTTTATTATGTAAAATAGTGTAAAAAATATTGAAAATATTGAGTTTTTTAATAAAAACAGACATTTTTCTTTACTGTACAATAATTTTATATAAAATACGACAAATTGTGTAAAAACGTTTGTTCATT
Source organism: uncultured Mollicutes bacterium (assembly GCA_947652375.1). Taxonomy (GTDB): domain Bacteria; phylum Bacillota_I; class Bacilli_A; order RF39; family UBA660; genus UBA3789. The sequence continues at coordinate 24,476 of CANTCS010000010.1, forward strand.
TTACACCTTTTTTGTGCTTTTAAATTGCAAATAATTTTCTTTTCTCTTATCTTATGATAAAATATTTTTAAGTGGAAGGTGGTAATTAAATGGCTTATATAAAGTTTAAAGAACTAGCTAAATATTTTGATTTTAAAACTGAGGTTTTGGAAGATTCTTTAGAAGACTATGCTAAAGAATATATAGATAGTGATAAAGAAAAGTTTATTTTTGCTTATAAGAATAGTAAAGACTATGTAGTTTTTACAGATAAAAGAATGATTCTTTTTGATCGCGATGCACTGGCTGTTTATTATAAAAAAATTCATATTATTCCTTATAAATCTATTTCTTCTAGTGCTATTAATTATAAGCCTGGGAAAGTAGAATTGTTATTTAGTTTAGATAGTGGTTATCAACTTCATATTAATTTTATAGAAATGAATCATGATAAGAAAGAAAGAATTAAAAGAATTTATAAAATTATGACGAGTGCAAATATGTAATTATATTTATAGAATATTATAGTAATGTTTTTTATAACATTATTTTTTTTTAAAAAATTTTGTTTTTATATTGACAAAAACAAAGTTTTAATATTGAATATATAAACGAGACATTGAAATGTTATTGAGAGGTGTATTTATGAAAAATAAAAAGGCGTGGTATAAAAAAGTAAGTAATTGGTTATTTATTTTCGGTTGTATTATATTAGGTACTATTATATCAATTAATTTATATATAATGATTCAGTCTAAAATTAATCCAAGTAAAGTTCCTAGTGTTTTTGGATATAAACCTTTTATTGTGTTATCTGGTTCGATGGAAACGGAGATTTATAAAGGTGATTTGGTAATTACTAAAATAGTAAATCCTAAAAATTTAAAAAAGAATGATGTAATTGCTTTTAGAGATTCGGCTAAAACAGTAACTACTCATAGAATAATTGATATTGTTTTAGAAGATGGTGAAAAATACTTTATTACTAAAGGTGATAATAACTTTTCTCAAGATCAAAATCTTGTTGAGTTTAGTGATGTAGAGGGACTTTATTTATTTAGAATTCCAGGAATTGGAAGTATAATGAGTAATTTAGCTAAACCAACTACAATAATAATTGTATTATTAATTATAACTATATTATTTGTTATAGGATTTATGATTTCTACTAAAAAACAAAGAGAAAATGAAAGAAAAGAATTTTTAGAATTTAAAAAATTAAAAGAACAATTGGAAAAAGAAGTAGAAGCAAAAGTAACTGTTAAGAAAAAGAAAACTCCTAAAAATTAATTTAGGTAAGCCCTTTTTAAGGTTTACATAGATAGAAAGTTAAACTTTCTGATTAAAAATATTGAAGGGAGGTGAAACAATGAAGAAAAGAACAATGACATTATTTGCATTATTAGCTTTAGTTACTATCACAAGTTATGCTGTAAGTGGAACTTATGCTAAATATACTTACAATTTTGATACAAGTGACAGTGCAAGAGTTGCTAAATGGGGCGTTAATAAAAGTATAAGTATCGATCTATTTAACGAGTCTTACATAGCTGAAGATGCTGATGCAAATCAAACTGATGTAGCTTCTGAAAATGGAACAGATAAAGTAGTTGCTCCAGGAACAGAAGGGTTTTATGCATTTGAATTAGATTTAACTAATTCTGGTGTACCAGAAACTAACTATATTATTAAGTTTACTAATATCACAGCTGATAAAACAGTAGGAACTGATACTATCAAGGCAACTCAAGATAATATCAAAAAAGATGGTAAAGCAAAAATGACATACTATCTAAAACAAATTACTACAACACTTGATGCTGATGCAACATTTGCTGATATTGGATTTACTAAAGCAGATGGAAATCCTGCAGATGGTGTTGAATCTACTGATGATATTAATGAATTAGTTACATTTATTCAAAATAAATATAACAATAATGTTTATGCTGCTAATGCAGTTGATGACAGTAAATGGGTTATTGGTTGGAAATGGGATTTCAATGAAGGAGATGCTGAAGATTTAACTGATACTGAATTAGGTAATGCAACAGATTTAGCAACAGTTGTTTTAAGCCTAAATGTAACTATTGAACAAACTGAGAAAAAAGCTACTTTAAAGAGAAGCTAATTAGATAGTTAATCTATTGGAAGTTAATTTAACTTCCAAATAAGCCTATGTAAATCATAGGTTTATTTGAAAATTGAATTTATAAGAAAGAGGGAGGTAGTAACTTGAAGAAACTTAATAAAGTTTTTGAAAAGCATCGTAATTTAATTACTTATATAATTATTTTGCTAATAGTTATATTAACACTTATTACGAGTTGTAGTTTAACATCTACCTCTTTCGGTAGAATAGGAAATGAATTTGGTAATGAGGGCGATTTTTCAATAAAAAATGATAAAGATTATAGAACTATTAGAAATTATCAATTAAGATTTGAAAAAAGTCGCATAAAAATATCACAAAGTGATGCTAAATATAAGCTTAGATTTATTGAAGAAAAAATTAGTCCTAAAAAATTTACTTGTACAACTAGTGATGCATCGGTCGCAACTTGTTATGTTGTAAATGATCATGTTGTCATTAATCCTAAAAAACAAGGAACAGTAAATATTTTATTAGAGACAAAAATTAATCATACTATATATCAAGCAACAGCTAAAATTGTGATTGGGGATCCTACTAAGTTCATCAAATTATCAAATAGTAGTGGAATAATTAATTTAAGTGAAACTAATACGTTGTTAGTAGGTTATAAATTATTTGGTTTAAGTGGAGATGTTTTAGCAATTTCTTCAAATGAAAAAATAGCAAAAGTTTATGTAAAAAATGGTTATTTAAAGATCATTGCTTATCGAACTGGTAAAGCTCAAATAAAAGTTTCAATTACTAATAATGGAATAACTTATAATGCATATTATAATCTTACTGTTATAAAAAGTGGAAAAAAGAAAAGTAGTGATAACTATTTAAAAGATATAAAAATAAGTGTTGGTAAATTAGAACCTGAATTTAATAAGTATAATAATTATTATTTTGTTAAAGTTAGTTCGAATACAGATAAAATCACACTTAAAGGAATTCCAAATAATAAAAATGCAACTATTTTGTATAATGGAAAAAAAGTATCGTCATTAAAAGATTTGCCATTAAAATATGGAGATAATACAGTAGTTATAAAAGTTATTGCTGAAGATGGTACAGTTAGAGATTATATTGTTAATATTTATAGAGAACCTTTAAAAGATAGTAATAGCTATTTAAAAGACATTGTTGTAACAGCAAATAATAAACAATTAGAGCTAATACCAAAGTTTGATAAAGATAAAAATAGTTATAAAGTGGTAGTTAGTCATGATACTTTAAATGCAACAATTAAAGGTATACCTAGTAGTAATAAAGCAATATTAACTTATAATGGAAAAAAAGTTTCATCCTTAAAAGATCTTCCATTGAAGTATGGAGATAATGCAGTAGTTATAAAAGTCACTTCAGAAGATGGTACGTCTAAGGATTATGTAGTTAATATTTTTAGAGAATATGAATATGAAATAAAATTTGATAATGATGCTTACTCATTTGCATTATATACAGAAAATTTAGATTGTGCTATTCCTTATAAAGTTTATAAGAATGGAGTTTTATGGGTTGACTATGATTTAGATTTAATAAAAGCGGAACTTAGTAAAGCATTAAGTGATATGACAGAAATAGAGTTGCCTGAGAAAGGTGTAATAATTCTAAAGCCAGATATTACAAAAATGCTTACTAATTCTAAAACAGGGCAATTAACATTAAATTATAAAAATGCAAAAACTGAGACAACTATAACTTTTAAAAGAGAAGAAGCTAAATTGAGTTCATTAAATGATAGTGTTAAATTATATGTCTCTAAAAATTCTTTGGGCGAAATTACAGGCAAAACAGATGTATTATTAAATACTAATATTTTCCTTGGAGAGGTTACGAAAGAAATATCTAATGATAAAAAAGAAGTAAAGATTTGTTCAAAAAAATATAGTGATACTTGTGTCATTATTAAAACTGATAGTTCACAAGTAGAGTTAGATTACACAAATAGTGAGGTTGGGCCTTCTTTCTTACCAATTACTGTTATTGGAAATGATGAGGGGAAAGCTACTCTTAAAGTTACTGGAATAATTAATGGTAAAGAATTTGAAAATTTAGATGTAACTGTTGAATTAATTCGTAAATATATCGTAACAATAAGTGCTAATTCTGGTGAATTTGAATTTGGAGATACAGAAATTATAAACAAAATAACTAAAGATGAAGTAATTGATTTAACTGATTTTGGAGAACCTTATAAAATAGATCTAAATGATGAATGTTTAATGTATAAGTTTATTGGATATAGTGATTCAAAAGATGGAACAGTAATATATAATTTAAATGATAAAAAAATTATAAGTAATTTAAGTGATGATTTAAATCTATATGCTATATATGAAACTAAGAGTACAAATGTTTCAAATAATCCCATAAAAAGAACTATTTGGTTAGTTGCTGATGGAAGTGATGGTGATTTACCTATTTTCCATAATGAAAAATATTTTAAACTTCATAAAGAAGATAAAGTAATTTATCCAGGAGCGACAGGATATTATACAATGAATTTTTCAAATGATAGTTCTAATACAGTTGTTATTAAGGGGTTAAAATTAGTTGAGGATACAATATGTATTGAGAAAAACGGCTGTTTAAATATGGGATATATTATTAAATATAGTCCTCCGGAAATTAATAAAGGAACAATTTATTATTATGGTAATTCAAATAATTATAAGATTTTAAATAAAGATGTAGATCCTAGAAGTGTAAATTATAAAGGAAAACAAATTAATTTTATAGATTATCAAGGTGAAATTACATTGAAGGCAAATGAGAAAGTTTCTATTCCTATATTATGGAAATGGGTTGAAATAGATGAAGATTCTGATAAATTAGATACTTTAATTGGTAATGTTGCTTATGATAGTCAATTTGATGAAACACTTAATGATAAATATAAATTATCAGTGGGTTTAGATTTAGAAATATATAATGATAAGTGTAAAAAAGGGTAGAGTTATGAAAACAAAAAGAATGAAAAAAGTTATTTCTAAAGTAAGTTCGGTGATAATAATAATTTTGTTAGTATTAAGTTTGTATAGTTTCATTAGTTTAAGAGTTTTGAAAAAAGATCTTGTATCGTTTTTTGGATATTCAATGTTAGAAGTTGTTTCGGGTTCCATGGAGCCGACTATTAGTGTAGGAGACTTAATAATAATTAATACTAGGGATAAAAATTATCAAAGTGATGATATAGTTACATTTTATGATGAAGAAAATAGCTTTGTGACGCATCGAATTATAAAAGTTAATAAGAAAGGTGTTGTTACTAGGGGGGATGCAAATAATTCTAATGATGGTGAAATTGATTCTTTAAATATAGTTGGTAAATATGTTTTAAGAATCAAAGGATTAGGTTTAATAATTGCATTTTTAAAAAAACCAATCATTATTTTAATCGTCTTTGTAATTAGTAGTTTAGTTTGTTATATAAGTAATGATTATAAAGGTGAGGAATTAGAATTAAAAAAACGTGAAAAAAAACAATTTGAAGAGTATTTAGAAGATAAAGAAAAATTTATTTCTAAGACTAAACAAAATATTAAAAGAAGAATAAATAGAAAGAATAAAAAGAACTTAAAGGCAAAGAAGGGTAAGAATAAAAGGTGAAAAATAATAAGAAATAGGTGAAGTATGTGAAAAGTCTATTACGTAAAAAAAGAGTTAGAATTAATTTATATAAATGGTTAGGGATGTATATAGGTGTTATAGCACTTTTCACATCAGTAGTAACTTACTCAAAATATATTACGGAAATAAGTAGTAGTGATAATGCAAGAGTAGCTAATTTTAATATTAACATTAATTATGATGATGGAAAAAATTGTAAAGCTGGCTCTTCAGAAGCTACTTGTTTAGTGGGCAAATATCGTCCTACTAGTGATATTTCTTATTATTTTACTGTTGATACTACAAAACTTGAAGTTAGAACTTTCTTTGTATTAACAATGAATGTTCATCCAAATTTTAGGATAGTAGGACTTGAAAAATTGAAAGATGGAACAACTGATGAATATGAAAAAGTTAATTTAGTAAATAATCAAGTAAAAAAAATAGTTAATACAAATAGAGGCAATGAAACTAAATATAAGTTGATAGTTAGATATAATGGGGGGAAAATTGTTCGTGATGAGGATGATAATCCATTATATTATGATGAGACTTTAGCGCCAGATGAAGAATTGCCTACAAAAATTGTATCAGTTGATTATTCAGCTTTGCAAATTACTGCAAGTGATGAGAAGGAGGTAACAGAATAATGAAAAATAAATATATTAAAACATTTATTTATACTTTTATTTTTGTTATGAGTATCAGTTTTGCTACTTTTCCTTCTTCTTATACTAAATTTAATGAGATGAAAACAGAAGTTTTAAAATATTCTTCAGAAATTGTAGCTTTAAATAAAACAGAGGATGATTCATTACAAGTTATCGGGTATAATGATGATTATACTTTAGCAACTGTAAAATTAGTATTGGAACGTAATAGTTCTAATTATTTAGACGGGGTAGAAAAAGATATTTATTTACTTGAACTACCAGATGGATGCACTACAGATAATTCAGAACTAGAATTTATTGATGAAGATATGAAAGAGATATTTTTAACATGTGATTTAACTAATAAAAATATTGTAAAAGATGAAATTGATGGAAAGAAAAACTTAGTTTTAAATGTGGAAGTAAATCAACAAATTAATGATGATTCAATGGCTTTTAGATTTAAAGAATATAAATTAGATGAAGAGATAAACCTTCCTAGTGTTAAAGAAGTAGAGGAAAACGTTAATCAAATAGATAATAAAAAATTAGAATTTTTTCAAAAGAAAATTACAGAAATTATATTAGCTAAAGATAAATATAAAAATTATCAAGAAGAAATAACTAATTATATTAAGAGTGCTGATCTTTCTAATAATAACTTTGAACTAGCAGGAATAGTTGTTAGTTATCAAGAAGAAACAGATGAATTTTTTTATCAAATAGATGAGAATTTTTTAGGATATGCTAGAACTTATTTTGTTAATTTAAATAATGTAGAAAAAAATACAATGATTTTTTCTAGTGAAGATAGTAGTTCTTTAGAAAAAGCTTTTGAATATTACTTAGATGAATATTTTGCAGAGAATAATGATAATTGTTTACTATTAAATTATATGAAGTTAAATAATGGTATAAGTTCTGTTATTCTTGATAACAATAATATTTTAGGAGTAACTAGAATAGATAATGATACTATTAAAATAAATGATGAAATTATGAATTATGTGTCTGAGTTAAATAAAGGGAACAAGATTTACTTAGCTAATGGTAATGTATTTCAAACTGAAACAATGTTTAACGCTTTAATTGATAATAATGCTGATTTTTCTATAACTTTAAAAGAAAATATAAAAGTAAAAACAGATTTATATAATAAGTTAAATGAAGAATATAATATGTTAGGGAACGAAAGGGATTATTTTTTAATAAAAGATAATAATGAATTTAATTTATTTGAGGTTATTGTTTATGAGAATTATAAACAAATAAACTATAGTAAGATTAATGTAGATGAAAATGCAAATAACTTATTAATAAAAATTAATTTTGCAATTGATAATAAGCCAGCTAATGATAATTATCAAAAAATTATAGAAATTATGGAAGAGGAATTTAATGCTACTTATATTGTAGACACAGTTAATGAGTCTTCTGAGAATAATAATATAGTTGTGTCTTTTGAATTAGAAAAAAGACTTAGTAGTATTCAAACTTCTAGAGAAATTAATTCTAATAATATTCTAGATGTTGTAGAAAGTGCTAATGGTGATGGAATAGATTATAATATTTTGGAAGCTAAAGAAGAAAACGTGGTTGAAGATGAGCAAGTTATTGATAATGGAATAGAAGAATGTAATAATTCTTAAATGTGAAAAATAAATTTTAAATTTGTTATTTTTAAGCATCCTCTTTTATTGCATAATTGCAATAATTATAATATAATTAATTTATAAGAATTAAGAGGAGTAAAAAATGGACTGGTTAAGTATTAGAGAATTTTTATTTGATACTATTAAGTATTTTATAACAGTGGTTTTAATTTTATTTACTATTGTATATGTGGTATCAATAACGCAAGTTGTTGGAAGTTCGATGTATCCAACTTTAAAAGATGGGGAAATTTTAATATTAAATAAGTTAAATTATAGATTTAGAAATGTAAAAAGAGGAGATATTATATCTTTAAAATATGCAGATACAAAATATTTAATAAAAAGAGTGGTAGGTTTACCAGGTGATAAGATTGAAATAAATAATAATACATTACTTATTAATGGAAAAGCTTATGAAGAGAAGTATTTAGATAAAGATATGAAATATGAAAATTTTACTTTAAAGGATATCGGTTTTGAGAAAATACCTAAAGATATGTATTTAGTTTTAGGAGATAATAGAGAGAATTCTTTGGATAGTAGAAAGATAGGTTTAATAAAGAAAAGTGATATAAATGGGAAAATTTCATTAAGATTTTGGCCACTTAATAAAGTGAAAATATTTAGTAATTGAAATAGTAATAGTACTATTTTTTTTGTTTATAAGTATAATTTGGTTAAGGAGATTATAAATATAATTGTAGCAAAAAAAATAAAGTAAAGTTATAAGTAAATTTATAAGTACATACTTGCGTTTTATTTTTTTAATGTTATAATTGTATAAGAAGATAATAGTAAAAGATAGGGAGTATAATTATGGATAAAAAGAAAATTATTATTACAACAATAGTTTTATTGCTAGGATTGGGTACTTTTGTTTTTGCTAATCCTGATGAAAATTTAGAGGGAAATGATATAAAGGAATTAGAAGACATTAATAAAAATGATTTGAGTGATTCAAAGAGCTCAACTAAAGATGATGATACTGAAATAGTTAATGGTTACACAAATGATAATTATTTAAATGATATACCGAATAATATAACACCTCCTAACACTGTTCTTTCTAATTTGAATCAATATTTTAATGGTAATAATCAAGCAAATAACAACCATAATTCTAATAGTGGAAATAATAATAGTAATAGTAACAATAATGGTAGTACAGGAGATGGTAGTAAGCCTATTACACCTCCTGATAAGGAGGATAAGCCCGATGAGAAACCTGGTAACAAACCTGATGAAAAACCTGAAGAGAAGCCTGATTTGCCAATAATTGATGATATTAATGAAATTAGAGTGTTAATTGATACTTTAAATAATAAAGTAATTAATGCAACTTCTAGAGCAGATATTTTAAATGCTATTGATTACAGAGATAAAAATAATATTATAAAATCAGTTGATAACATATTAGATCAAAATATTAAATTAGAGTTTCAAGCTATTTTAGATGACTTAAATATTATTTTAGATGATGATAAAGAACCGTTAATTAATGGAATTAAAAATCATGAATATACTAATAAAAATGTTAATTTATCAATAGTAGAAGAATCTATCAACAAAGTATTTTTAAATGATCAAGAGATAACTGATTTAGATTTATTGAAAAATATAGACAAAGAGGGAAGTTATACATTAGTTGTTACTGATAAGGCTTTTAATGAAACTAAAATTATTTTTACTATTGATTTTACAAAACCTATTGTTAGTGTTACTACTAGTAATAATAATCAAATTACAAGTAGTAGTGTTGTAGTTTATATTAAAGCTAATGAAGAATTACAGGAAGTTTTAGGATGGAATTTATCAAAAGATGGAAAAACACTTTTAAAAACATTTGATTATAATACTGGTTTGCAAGTAATCGAAGTATGTGATTTAGCTGGAAATAAAGTTAATGTAGAATATGAGGTTATGAATATAAAAAATAATAAACCTTCAGTTGATGAGAAAGATATATTTTACAGTACAAAGGAACTTACTAATGGTGATGTAATAGTAACTATTAAAGTATCAAAGCCTGTATTTGCTCCAGTGGGATGGACACCATCTGAGGGATATACTGTTTTTACTAAAACCTTTACGAAGAATGAGACAGAGATAGTTTTACTTAGAGATATATTAGGAAATACAAATATTGTTAATATAGTTGTTGATAATATTGATAAAGATGCTCCTCAAGCTAATGTGGTTTACTCAATCGATCAAAGTGTTAAAACTAACGATAAAGTGAAAGTAGATATTAAATTAAATGAAAAAATTAAGAAACCTTTAGATGGTTCTTGGACGATATCAAATGATAATTTAACTCTTTCAAAAACTTTTATTAAAAATGCAGAAGAGATTGTTCAAATAGAAGATTTAGTAGGAAATAAAACTAATGTTCCTATAAAAGTTCAAAATATTGATAAAAATTTAGATGGAATAATTGTTAAAACAAGTAATAATGATGTAAGTACAAATAATGATGTTACAGTATCTATAATTGCTTTAAAAGAATTAAAAGCAGTTAATGGATGGAATTTATCAGATGATAAAACAAAACTTACTAGAATCTTTGATAAAGTTACAAAAGATATAGTTGAAGTAGAAACAATTGATCAAGAAAATTATGCTGTTTATTATGAGGTTAAAAATCTTGATAAAATTGCACCAGTAGTTAAAGAAAGTGATATTACATATAATCAAAATGCTGATGGCTCTGTATTTGTTACTTTTACAGTTTCTAAGTCAATATTCCCTCCAGAGGATGGTTGGATAGCATCGAATGGGTATACAGTATTTACAAAACTTTATACAGAAAGTAGCGATGAGAGTATATGTTTAAGAGATATTTATGGTAATACTAGTAATTTAAGAATTAAAGTTAATGTTTTAGCTATTAGAGAAATAAATAATTTTGTTAGAGAAAATACAAATATGTTTAGTAATTTAGTAAGTAATATTTTTTAAAGATTAGTTTTCTATTTAAAAATATAGTTGGATACAAATCTAATAAATTATATAAAACTGATGACATAAAAGTAATATGAACCCCGTTTCTTGGACATAGGAACGAGGTTTTTATATGAGTAAATTAATTTATAATGATAAAATGTAATAGATATATATATAAAGAAAATGTGCATGAAGGATAAATAAAAAATCAACTTTTTTTTTATTTTTCTTTTAAAAATAAGTAGTTTTTTTAAAAATTTTTAATAAAAATCTTGAATTATAATACAATTTAATATACAATAAAAAAAAGGAGTGAGAATGGTGAAAAAAATTAATTTAATGATTATAGGATTAGCATCATTGACTTTGTTAACTGGTTGTGGAAAAAAAGAAGAAACTTTAGTTTGTACAAATAATCAAACTCAAAGTGGTATTAGTATGGATCAAGAAATTACTATGAAATTTGTTAGTAATAAAGTTAGCTCAGTAAAAATGGTAGTTGATACTAAGGCAGTTGAAGATACTATTAAAGAAAATTGGTCAGTATTTGCTTCAACAATGGATAAGCAATATAAAGATAAGAAAGAAGAAGGTATTACTTTAAAAGTTGAAAATAACAACAAAGAATATACTTATAAAGTTTCTTTAGATGTTGACTTAAATAAAGTAAGTGAAAAAAGTTTAGCTGAATATGATTTATCTAGTATTGCTAAATCAAAAGAAAATTTAAAAGAAGTTCAAAAGTCTGCTGAAAAAGATGGCTTTAAATGTAAAGTAAAGTAGATTTTTATAATTAGTTTTATATTTTAAAACTAATTTTTTTTTGAGAAAATTTTATTGTTGACAATAGAACAAATGTATTATATATTAAGTTTAAAGACAAGATGTTTTATAGACTTTAAATGACTACTTTGGTAAAATAAAGAAGGTGGTAGTAAATGGAAAATATGATTATAGTGTGTCCTTTTGAAGAGAAGTTTAAAATTTTAACTAAATTAAATAATTTAGAAAAAAAAGCTTTATTGGATATAAAATTTATGACAAAGGATGAATATTTAAAAAATTATTATTTTAACTATGATGAAAAAACTATTTATTATTTGATGAAAAATTATAATTATAATATAGATGTTGCTAAAGTATATTTGAGTAATTTGTATATTATTGATGAATTTAAAAATTATAAAAATGAAAAGTTGCAATTTTTAAAAAAATTAAAGATTGAATTGAAGGAGAATCAACTTCTTTATTATAATTATAACTTTAAAAATTATCTGAAAAAGCGAATTGTTAAAGTTATTAATTATTTTTCTTTGGAAAAATATGAAGAAAAAGCTCTTAATTATAAAGCGGATTTGTCATGTAAGCCTTTAGTTGAAAATGTTGTAGAATGTGAAACAATTGAAGAAGAAATTAATTATGTTTGTATTAAAATTATACAATTAATAGAACAAGGAGTAGATATCAATAAGATTTTTCTTACTAATGTTTCTAATGATTATTTTTATATTATTGAAAAATTATTTAATTTTTATAATATACCAATAAATCTTGATTTTAAAGATACTATTTTTTCAACTAAAATAGTAGCTGATTATTTTAAAACAAGAAAAATAGATGATATTAATAAAGATAATAATTTAATAAATAAAAGTTTAATTGAAATACTTAATAGTGTAAATGAGTTAGATGAAGATAAGTTTAAAGATAAAATAATAGTAGATAAATTGAAAAAAACATATATTGAAAATAAGAAATTTAAGAATGCAGTAAATATTAAAAATTTATATGAAGAATCTTTTACAAGTGATGAATATGTATTTGTAATTGGTTTTAATCAAGATAGTTTACCAAAAATAAAAAAAGATATTGAGTTTATTGATGATGATTGCAAGAATGAAGTGGAATTATATTCTACTAGTTATCTAAATAAGAGAGAAAAAGATATTGTATTATTTTTGTTAAGTAGAATTAAAAATCTTTTTTTAAGTTATAAATTAACTAGTCCTTTTTCTACTTATTATAGATCAAGTTTAATAGATGAAGTTAATTTAAAAATTGTGAAGCCTAATTTAGATAATTATCAGTATTCAAATGTATATAATAAAATAAGACTTGCTGAAAAATTAGATAAATACTATCTTTATGGAGAAAAAGATTATTATTTAGAAAAATTATTAGGTTATTATAAGATTCCATATAAAGAATATAGTAATAAATTTACTGGAATTGATAATGATATTTATCTTAAAAATTTAGATTATCCATTCCGATTAAGTTATACTTCCTTGAATAATTATTGTGAATGTAAGTTTAAATATTATTTAAAAAATGTTTTGAAATTAGATACTTTTGAAGAAACATTTTCTAGTTTTATTGGTAATATGTTTCATAAAATGTTGTCGTTGTTTAAAAAAAGTGATTTTAATTTAGAATTAGAATATAAGAATTTTTTAGATAATAGAGAATTAAGTTTAAAAGAAAAAATTTTATTAATAAGAATAAAGAATGAACTTATAAAATTAATAGATGTTTTAAAAAAACAACAATTATTAACTGGGTATAATGAGGAAATGTTTGAAGCAAAAGCAATAGTTCCAATCGATAAGAGTGTTGCTGTGGAGTTTGTGGGATATATTGATAAAATAATGTTTTATAGCAATATAGATGATACCTATTTTTCAATTGTTGATTATAAGACAGGTTTTATAGATACTCATATAGAAGCTATGAAATATGGTCTTCATATGCAACTTCCTATATATTTATATTTAATTCATTATTCGAAATTATTTAGTAATCCAATTTTTACTGGAATTTATTATCAAAATATCTTATTCAATTATCCAAGTTGGAGTCCTAAATTAGAAAGTGAAAGTAAATATTTTTTAAATGGTTATTCTACTGATGATTTTTCTATTTTATCAAGATTTGATTCTACTTGTGAAAATAGTGAATTGATAAAAAGTATGAAATATTCTGAGGATAAGGGATTTGGTACTTATTCTAAATTAATTTCTAATGATACTTTATATAATATGCTTAAATTTACAAAGAAACATATTGAAGAGAGATGTGATGAAATTATCAATGGGGATTTTAGTATTAATCCAAAAGTATATGCATTAAATAATGTTTCATGTACTTATTGTCCTTTTAATGATATTTGTTTTATGAAAGATGATAATCTTATTTATTTAGAAAAAGTGGATAATTTGGATTTTTTAGGAGATGATGAATAATGGCTTGGACAGCAGAGCAACAACAGGCGATTGACTTAGAAGGAAAGAATATAATAGTATCAGCGGGAGCTGGTAGTGGGAAAACAGCTGTTTTAACTGCAAGAGTACAAAGAAAATTAAAAAGTGGAGTTCATGTTAATGAGTTGCTGGTATTGACATTTACTAATGCTGCAGCAGCTGAAATGCGTGAGAGAATTAGAAAAGCAATAAATAAAACGCCAGGTTTAGAAAATGAAGCTAATTTAATAGATGGAGCATATATTACAACTTTTGATTCTTTCTCTTTAGCAATGGTTAAAAAATATCATACAAGATTAAATGTTAGCAATAATATAAAAATTACGGATGAAGTTTTAATTGATATGAAAAAAAAGGAATTATTAGATGTTATTTTTGATGAGAACTATCTTTCTCCTAAAAAAAGTTTCTTAAAATTAATTAATGATTTTTGTTTAAAAGATGATAAGGAACTTAAAAGTTATATTCTAAATATATATAAGAAAATTGAGTTAAAATATGATAAAGAAGAATATTTAGAAAAATATTTTGACTTAGAAATGAATGAAAATAAAGTTGATACTATAATTAGTGAATTTGTAGGTTTATTAAAAGAAAAACAGAATTATATTAAAGATTTAATTGCAAAGTTGAGTGAATATTTTGATGGTGATTTTATTTCGAAAGTTGAAGCCAGTTTAGCAAAAATTTTAAAGGCTGATTCTTATGAAGATTTTAAAATGGCAATTGATTATAAAGCGATTTTATCTCCTCGAGGGTCATTAGAAACTGGTAAAAAATTAAAAGCAGTTATTTATAATTTAGCAAAAGAAATTAAGGAATTATGTATTTATGATAATGTAAATGAGATTAAAGATGAAATTTTCTCTACTAAAGAAAGTTGTGGGATAATCATTGATATTTTAAAGAAATTTGATTCAAGATTAGAAGAATATAAAAAGGAAAATGGAATTTATAATTTTACAGATATTGCTAGATTAGCTATTAAAGTTGTTTTAGAAAATCCTGATATTAGAGAAGAACTAACTAATAGTTTTAATGAAATTTTAGTTGATGAATATCAAGATACTAGTGATACTCAAGAAAAATTTATATCTTTAATTTCTAAGAATAATGTTTATATGGTTGGAGATATTAAGCAATCAATTTATAGATTTAGAAATGCTAATCCTTATATATTTAAAGAAAAATATGATAATTATAGAGATACTGATCAAGGAATAAAAATAGATTTACTTAAAAATTTTAGATCAAGGAGAGAGGTTCTTTCGAATATAAATTTGCTATTTGATCTTTTTATGGATGATAAAATTGGTGGTGCAGATTATAAAAAGAGTCATAGAATGGTTTTTGGAAATGACAGTTATTTAAATGAGGGTTATACTACGCAAAATTATAATTTTGAAGTTATTACATATAATAAAGATGAATTAGGAAATATAACAAAAGATGAAGAAGAGGCATTCATAATTGGAAAAGATATAATAGATAAAGTACAAAATAAATTTCAAGTCTTTGATAAAGATCGTCTTATTTTAAGAGATATTGAATATAAAGATTTTGTAATTTTATTAGATAAAAGTAAAAATTTTAATCTTTATAAAAAGATTTTTGAATATCTTCATATACCGCTGTCTATTTTAAAAGATGAATCTTTAAAAAGAGATGAAGATGTGCTAGTTTTAAAAAATTTATTAAAACTGATAATTTGTATAAAAGAGAAGTCTTTTGAAAAAGAGTTTAAGTATTCTTTTACTTCAGTAAGTCGTAGTTTTTTATTTAAAATTAGTGATGATGAAATATATAAATATTTTGTTAATGATAATTTTTTTGAGTCAAAACTTTATGAAAAATGCTTAATGTTAGCAGAATATATCGATAATATGAGTGCTTCAGCTTCTCTTAGATTTTTATTAAAAGAATTTAATTATGAAGAGAAATTAATTACAGTTGGAAATGTTAAAGCATTTAGAGTGAGATGCGAATATTTTTATAATTTAATTAAAGACTATGAAGAATCTGGTAATACAATTTATGATTTTGTAGAATATTTAGATAGTATTTTTAATGAAGATTATGATATAAAGTTTAACGTTACTAGTAGTAATAACAATAGTTGTAAGATAATGACTATTCATAAGTCTAAGGGGTTAGAGTTTCCAATTTGCTATTTTGCTGGATTTAGTTCTAAATTTAATACAAGTGAACTAAAAGAAAAAATTATATTTGATAACAAATATGGAATTATAATGCCTAAAGTCGAAGAAAGTTATAAAGATACAATTTTAAAAAAATTAGTGAAAATTAATACTAAGAGAGAAGAAATTTCAGAAAAAATTCGTCTTTTATATGTTGCTGTTACAAGAGCAAAAGAGAAAATGATTATTGTAATGCCAGAATTAAAAGAAGAGAATGAGGTATTAGATTTTGTTCCATTTTATGAGAGAGAGAAATATAATTCATTTTTAGGGATTATGCAAAGTATTTATAGTGTTTTATTACCATTTATAACTAAGACTAATGTATTCGCTAATAAAGAATATTTAAAAAATGAAGTTGTAAATAATAATATTTTATTAGAAAGTAATTATAATTTAAAAATAACAGAATTAAATATAAAACCTATAGAAATTGAAAATCTTCAATATTCAAAAGAGACATCTAATTTAGTGTCAAAAGAAGAAAAGTATTTAATGAGTGTAGGAAGAAAAGTACATGAAATCTTAGAATTTATGGATTTTAATGATTTGAGCTACTTAGATAAGGTTGATAAGTCAATAGAGAAAAAAATTAAGGCATTTTTAAATAGCAAAATAATGGAAAATAAATTAGATTGTAAAATGTATAAAGAATATGAGTTCTTTGATTATGATAATATGGTTTTGGCACATGGTATAATTGATTTATTAATTGAGGAGTCAGATAAGATAACTATTATTGACTTTAAACTAAAAAATATCGATGATAGTAATTATGATAATCAACTTAAAGGTTATAAGTCTTATATTAGTAAAAAATGTGGAAAAAAAGTTGAATGTTTTTTATATTCAATATTAAATGAAAACTATCGAGAAATTATTTAGTTTTGTATTTTGCTTTAAATATTTTTATGTTAAAATAAAAGAAACTTTAGAGATAATATGAAATTATTTATAATATAAATTAATATAATAAATTTTTAAAGAAAAGGTGCATATATGAAAATAGATAGATTAACAATTGGTGAATTAATGGATTATTCTTTGAATTTTACAGGTGGTATAAAAAAATTTCCTTTAAATGAAATCAGTAAATATTTATATCGTCGTATTGATAATAAAGAATATTGTTCAACTAGTGAATTAATGGAATTAAAAAATTATATTGAAATTTTAAATAGAAGGCTTTTTGATAAAAAGTATTCTCAACAGTTAAAAAAAATATTGAAAAGGGCAAAAAATCTTATTGAAATTTCTAATGAAAATATTTTAAAGTTAGAGAAAGAAAATCAAATTATTAATATAGAAAATGATATTATAAATAATAGTATAGATAGTCAAATTTATAATATGGCAAAAAATATTATTTTTGAAATGAGAAAAAGTAATCCTAATATTGAATATTTGTTAATTTATTTAAGAAAAATTGATAATTATTGTACAATAAATGTATCTTTTTTAGAATATAAAAATTTGCTTATTATATTAAATGATATAAAAAATAAAAAAGAAAAATTTAATAATTATGATATAAATAAGCAAAAAAATTTATATAACAAAATAGAAGCTTTAATAAAGCATATAAAAAATAAAATTGAAGAATTAACTATTAAAGAAAAAATAGTTAATAATGATATCATTATTAATGAACATTTTCCTTTTATTAAGATTGACTCAATTGACTTTTTCACAGAAAAATTAGATTTGGTTACAGAAAATATTATGACTTTTGATGATGATAAAACTTTGACATTAGATGGAGCTTGTAAGGTTTGTAGAGAATTTAACTATTATGTTTTAGATGTTTTTGTAGCAGATATTCCAACTTTTTTTAAACAAAATAAAAATATAAGTGAAGAAGCTTATAAGCGTGGAACTTCATTTTATATAAAAGATAAAAAAACAATCAGAGTAGATATGTTACCATCATTTATAGCAAGAGATAATTTATCTTTAAAAGTTAATAAATTTAGAATAGCTATTAATTTTAAATTTATTATTTTAGATGACGGAAATATAATTTTTGATTCTATTTCTAGAAAAAAAATTAAAGTTACAGATAAATTTAATTTTAAAGATGTAGAAGATTATTTGACTGCGGATGATAAAAAACATTTGTTTAATAGTAATTTAATTTTATACCATGAAATGATTACAAAATTATTAGGAAATAAATCTAACGGATTTTCGAATCAGTTTAATGCTAATAGTGCTTTTGATTTTGCATCTATTCCGTCTTTTTTAGTAAATAATTATATAGGAGAACATTCATCTTTTGCAATTTATAGAGAACATGGGAAGTTTGTTAAAGAATCATCTTTAAAATATACTCAATCTGTAACACCTTTAAGAAAATATGTTTCAAATATAAATCTTGCTTTTTTTCTAAATCAAAAGGGAGTTGTTTTATTTAATAAAAAAGATTTGAATTATGTAGTAATGCATGAAGATGAAATAATAGAACATCTTAATCAAACTGAAGATTTAGCAAAATTTGCAATGAATAATCCTGAATTTGTTAAAAGTAGGATGAAAAGAGGAAGATAAAATGAAAATAGGAATCATTTTTGCAATGGCTGAGGAGCTAAATGAATTAAAAAAAATTATTAAAATAACAAAAGAAGAGAAGATTTATGATTTATTATTTTATTATGGAGAAATAGATAATAAAATATGTGTTTTTGTAGAATCCGGAATTGGAAAGGTAAATGCTAGTAGAACAACGCAAGTTTTAATTGATAAGATTGGTGTTGATTTTGTTTTTAATATTGGTGTTGCTGGAGGAATTAATAATACTTTAAAAGTAGGAGATATAGTTATTGGAGAAAAAGTAGTTCAACATGATTTTGATATTACTGCTTTTGATCATCCAAAAGGATATATTCCAAATGTTGGCTTATTTTTAGAGAGTGATAAATATTTAGTTCAATTGGCTTTAAAAAATATTGAGGAAGCTTTTGTAGGAATTATTGCTTCAGGGGATATATTTTGTAGTAATTTAGAGATGGTTCAAGATATTAAGAATAATTTTAAGGCTTTGTGTGTAGAAATGGAGGGAGCAAGCATTGCTCAAGTATGTTATTTATGTAAAATACCTTTTATAATTATTAGAAGTATTTCTGATGTTCCTAATAATAATAATGTTATAACTTATGAAGAGTTTTTAACTTCAAGTGCTAAAAAAATTGCTTTAGTGATGAAAGATATTCTTCTAAAAATAAAATAACTATCAATTAAACTGAACTTGTCAAGAAAAGTGGACAAATTCAATCAACTAAATAGTTATTTTTTTTCGTAGGTTTTATTTCTAAAATGTTTATCATAATACTCTTCACGAACTATATTCATTTTATCTTCATCAATTATAACTGGAACAGTAGTCTTGTCGAGTTTAGAATAAGATAAATAAAATTCATCATTAAATAAAAGTTCACATAACATATCGTAATTGTTTTCTACTTCTTCCTTTATTAATAACTTAGGAGTATTTTTATATACTTCGCGAAAAGGTTTTACATAGGCTAACTTTATTCCATATTCATTAGTTTCGTCTAATTTTATAATAATTTCATTTTTATAGCGTGATTCGTATTCTAAACAATACATATTGTCAACCTGTTTTACAAGTGTTAAAGTCCCTTGAAAAATTGCTGTTGGAATATCAAGCTCGCAAAATGGATCATAATTAACTCCATCACACATTCTTGTTGCTGTATTTCTTTGGTAAACTAAGGGATTTAAAAGTAATAAACCAATATAATAGTCATTTAAAATATCCATATTGTCACGTATAATCTAATTATGTGATTTTTTCACATATATTAGAAACTCCTTTCTTT
>CANTCS010000011.1 GCA_947652375.1 uncultured Mollicutes bacterium
TTTTGAACATTCATGCACTCAATTGTGCACTTTACTTAATATTTAACGATTATTTAAAAAAAGAGTGTTTTTTAGTATTCTCTTTTCGTTGATAACTTCATTTTTGTTGTAATTTATTTTTTTATTTAAATTTTGTTTAAAATTTAGGTGAATTAATTCTGATTTTATTGATTATTTTATTTTTTTTTAAGCAATTTTTAAAATATTAAACATTTTGTAATAAATGTAGAAAAAAATTGATTTTTTGTGGTAAAATAATTATATAGTAGAATTGAGGTGAGGCTATGCAAGGACAGTTTTTAATTTGGGGATCAGTTATTATTATTTCTATTGTAATTGTTATTGTAATACTTCACTTTGTTAAAAAGATGGAAATGAATTATTATAGGAATAAAATTAGAAAATTGGAAGTTCAAAGGAATATGGTAGCTTCTACACCTGTCTTATTAGAGCTTTCTAAAGTAGAGCCAATAATTAAAAATGATTTAATGGAAGAAAAATATAATAGATGGCAAGATAAATTTATTGAAATTAAAGAAAAAAAATTGACTGCTATTGATGATTTATTAATTGATTTAGATGTTTATGTTGAAAAAAGAGATTATAAATCTTGGGGACTTAGAGTTGCGAATGCTGAAATTGAAATATATAAAGCAAGGGAAGCAGCAGAACATTTATTAGAGGAAATAAAAGATATTACACTTAGTGAAGAAAAATATCGCTCTATTGTTATTAAATTAAAATCGAAGTATAGAAGTTTAAATAAAGAATTTCAAGATCATAAAGAGTTATATGATTTTATGCAAGAAGCTGTTGAAATGCAACTTGAAAATATTGAGAAAAGATTTTTAGATTTTGAAAAGGTTATGGAGTCTAATCAATACAATGAAGTTGTTCAAATTTGTAAGGCTCTTGATACAATGATAGACCACATGGAAATAATTATTAATGAATTACCAGATGTTATTTTGATGGCTAAACAAGTTATTCCTAATAGAATGAGAGAAATTGAACATATTAATAAAGAGATGATTGAAAAAGGTTTTGATCTAGATTATTTAAACGTAGAATATAACATCTCTGAGTCAAAAAAGAATATAAATAAAATCTTAGATAAAGTTAAAGTGTTAAACTTAGAAGGATCGATGTTTGATTTAAAAACGATGCTTGAGTATTATGATTCTTTATTTGTAGATTTTGAGAAAGAAAGATTATCAAGAAAAGTATATGAAGAAGAAATTGATGATTTTGCTAAAAGATTAGAAAAGACAAATTCTTTGGTTAAAGATGTTTATAATCAGCTTGACGATATAAAAAATATGTATGACTTGAATGATGATGATATAGAAATAATTCATGATGTTAAAAATACTTTAGTAGTAATTAATGATGATTATAAAAAATTAATTTCTAAGTGTGAAAATAAATCGTCGCCTTATTCGAAACTTAATGCAGAAGCAGAGAATTTGACTAATAGATTGACAATTATGGAAGATGATTTTGATATCGCATTAAAATCGTTAGGTAATATGTATGATGATGAAGTTAGAGCAAGAGAACAGTTAGAAGAGATTCAAGAATTTTTAAAGATTTGTAAAAGTAAAATTAGAAGTTATAAATTGCCAGTAATTACGGATAATTATTTTGTTCAGTTAGATGAGGCAAATGAGGCAATATATGAAGTTATTAAGGAATTAGAAAAAAAACCTATTGTTATAAAAGTATTAAATACGCGTGTTGATACAGCAAGAGATTTAGTATTAAAACTTCATAATACTACAAATGAAATGATAAAGTCAGCTCAAATGGCAGAGATGGCAATTGTTTATGGAAATAGATATAGAGGGAAATTTGAAGAAGTTAATCAAGGTTTAATTGATGCAGAAAAAAGTTTTTTTAAAGGTAATTATAAAGAGTCTTTAGATATATCTATTAAAGTTACATCAATTGTAGATGAAAATATTTATAGAAAGCTGTTGAATGTTTATGATAAATAAAAAAAATAAAGGTTTTGGAAAATTTGAGGTATTAACGTTAATTGTCTTACTATTTGGAATCTTTGCTTATTTAATGTATGTTTTACTTGGAGGAGTCGATAAGCAAAAATTTACAATAATGAAAGAAAATGCAGTACGTTTATCTAATACGGTTGGTACAAATATCTCTTCATTTCATAATTCGGATGTTGTTTATTTAGAAGAGGTTATTGAAGAAGGTTTTTTAAAAAAAATTAAGAGTCCTTTTAGTTCGGGAGATTGTGATTTATTAGAATCAAAAGTTGAAATGGTTAATGATAAATTTTTAGTAACCTTAAAATGTGATGATTATTTAATTGATAAAGCTTCTATAAATTCTTTAAATAATATAAACATATATAAAGTTGGAGAATGGGAATTGAATAAAAAGTCTAATTTTGAAGAAAAGAAATTATATAATTGTATTAAAGATGAAAAGGAAATATATCCTAAATATAAAGAGGAACATTTATTTATTTCACATTTTAATAAAGATAATAATACTAATTTTTATTCAATAAATGAGATTCAGAATTGTACAGTTGTTGATAAAATGTTTTATAGAGATAAGCAACTTGTGGAATAATAGTTATTTGATTATCTATTTTTAAAGAGGTGATTAAATTTGAAAGTTAAGAAAAAGAAGAAAACAGGGATTGTTCTAGTTATTACATTAATAGTAATAATTGTATCTATTGTAATTAGTTTAAGTTTTAAAATGAAAAAAGATACTAAGAATAGTCCAGTTGAAATTACTAAAAATTTTATGGATAAGTTTAATAAATTAGATAAAGATGTAATTTCTAATATAAAATATGATTTTAAAGATCCTTTAAATGAAAGGCAAAAGAAGGAGTATACTAAAGTAATTCATAGACAATATGAGAAATTAGGGTATTCTATAATTAGTGATGATAAGAGTGATACAGAAGCAAATATCAAGGTTGAAGTAAATATTTTTGATTATAATACTTGCTGGAATGAAGCAGGTGATTATATTGATCTTTATAGTTATAAATTTGCTAATGAAGAGAAAAAAGTAGATTATAAGATAAGTAAAATTAGTAAATGTCATGAAAAAATAACACATATTATTATGTTTAAATATACAAAAAAAGATGATAAATGGATTATGAATAATCTTGATGAAGATGATATAAGAAAGATAAATGGAACTTATTAAAGTTGTTTTATAAAAATTGATATATTGAGGAATATTTTTTTAAGAAGTACTTTTATTTTTAAGATTTTTGTTAGTAAATTTTAGATTAGTTTTAATACTAATCTTTTAATTTTTATTTAAATGTTATATAATATGCGTGGTGGTGGTGTTTTGTGGATAGAGTTATTTTGATTAAATATGGAGAATTATCTACTAAAAAAGCTAATCGTAATTTTTTTATAAATACTTTGTATAATAATATTAAAGAGAAATTAAATGTTTTTGCTATAAAAATTTATAAAGATCGAGCTAGAATGACAATACAATTTAGAGATGAAGATTTGGATAAAATAAAAAAAATTGTAGATAGGATTTTTGGTATTCATAAATATCATATTGCTTATGTTGTTAATTCTAATGTTGATGAAATTAAAAAGAAATTATTAGAAGTTGTTAAATTAGAAAAATTTATTACTTTTAAAATTGAAACTAAAAGAAGTGATAAAAGTTTCCCAATCCATAGCCAAGATTTTAATAAAGTTCTTGGGGGATTGCTTTTAAAAAATGTTAATAATGTTAGTGTAGATGTTCATAATCCTGATTTGTGGATAAAAGTTGAAATAAGAGAAAAAGAAACTTATATTTATTTTAATAATTATGATGGAGCTGGGGGATATCCTGTTGGAACGCAATCAAAGGGAATGTTAATGCTATCTGGAGGAATAGATTCGCCAGTTGCGGGGTATTTAGCTATGAAACGTGGAGTTGTTATAGAAGCTGTTTATTTTGAGGCTATTCCACATACTAGTTTAGAGGCTAGAGAAAAAGTTATATCTTTATGTAAAAAATTGGTGACTTATACTAATTTTATTAATTTACATATTGTAAATTTTACTCCAATTCAAGAAGAAATATATAAAAAATGTCCAGAAGATTATTGTATTACGATTATGCGTAGAATGATGTATAGGATAATGGAGAAAATAGCTAATAAGTATAAAGGAAATATTATTATAAATGGAGAAAGTATTGGACAGGTTGCAAGTCAAACATTAACTAGCATGAAAGTTATTAATAGTGTTACAAATGTTCCTGTTATTCGTCCGCTTGCTTGTCTTGATAAGCTAGAAATAATTGATTTAGCTAGAAAAATAGATACTTATGAAACTAGTATTTTACCTTATGAAGATTGTTGTACCGTTTTTGTACCAAAACATCCAGCTATTAATCCTAAATTAGAAAAAGCAATTGATGCTGAAAGTAAATTTAATTATGAAGAATTAATTGAATTAACTATAGAAAATCTGAATACTATTAAGATTGATAGTTCAGAAAGTAAAAAATTTGAAGATTTATTATAATTTATAGGTATGAAAATTTATTTTATTCACATCCTAAAAATGTAGGAGGTGAATATAATGGCAAAAGCTAAGAAAAGTAATAATGCTTCTATGAAAGTTAGAGTACCTGGAGCTAAAAATGCAATCGAAAACATGAAATATGAAATAGCTAATGAGTTTGGTGTTAATTTAGGTCCAGATGCAACTAGTCGTGCTAACGGTAAAGTTGGTGGAGAAATGACAAAAAGATTAGTTGAAAATGGAATGAATAAAACTAGTTCAAAATCTAGTACTTCTACTTCAAATAGTAAAAAGAGAAAAACTACTACTTCAAAGAGTAAAAAAACTAGTAAATAGTTAATTTATTTAAAAATTATTTAGGATAGATTAATGATTTTATCTATCCTTTTTTGTTGAAAAAAACTATATTGTTTGATAATATAAGTTTAACTTTGAAAGTGAGGAAAATTTATGAAATTATTATCTATTAATGCTGGTAGTAGTACTTTGAAATTTAGACTTTATGAAATGCCTGAGGAGAAAGTTTTGACAAAGGGAAATTTTGAATGTATTGGTTCTAAAAACGGTAAGTATACAATTCGAGTTGGAGAAAGAAAAATTCATAAAGAAATAGAATTAGATGATCATAATGTAGCTGTTGGAATATTATTAGAAGAACTTGTTTCTAATAATATAGTTAAGTCTTTGGATGAGATTAAAGCTGTTGGACATCGTATTGTTCATGGTGGTAATAAATACTCAAAATCTGTTGAGATAACAAGTCGTGTTTTAAAAGAGATCGAAAGTATTTCTGATTTAGCACCACTTCATAATCCAGCTGCTTTAAATGGTGTACGTGCTTTTATGGATGCTATTCCAAAAGCTAAAATGGTAGCATGTTTTGATACTGCTTTTCATCAGACTATAAAAGAAGCAGATTATTTATATCCTATTCCTTATGAATGGTATGTAAAGTATGATGTTCGTAAATATGGATTCCATGGGTTGAGTCATAAGTTTATTACAGAAAAGATGACTTCAATTTTAAAAAGAAGACCAAGTTTAATTATTTGTCATATTGGAAATGGTGCGAGTATTTCTGCTATTAAAGATGGTGTTTGTATTGATACTTCAATGGGATTTACTCCTAATGCTGGGATAATGATGGGAACTCGTTGTGGTGATATCGATTATTCGATAATTAGTTATATTATGAAGAAAGAAGAAAGAAATTTAGAATGGATAGATAATAAGTTAAATAAAGCTAGTGGTTTACAAGGAATTGCTGGAATGAATGATTTGCGTGATATCGATAGAGCTTATCTTGCGAATGAGAAAAAGGTAGTTCTTGCGATTGAAATGTATACTGAAAAGATTGTTAATTATATTGCTAAATATTTCGTTAAACTTGGTGGTAGAGTAGATGCTATTTGTTTTACTGCTGGTGGAGGAGAAAATGATGATATAATTAGAAAAGAGGTTATTAATAAATTATATCCACTTGGAATTACTTTAGATGATATTAAAAATAAAGAAACTATTGTACGTAAAGGAATTGAGGGGGTTATTAGTACGAGTGAAAGTACTATACCAGTTTATGTTTTGGCAACAGATGAAGAGTTAATGATAGCAAGAGATACTTACAATATTGTGGGATAGAATATTTTCTATCCTTTTTATATTTTGTGATGTTTAATGTTTAAGAGTAGTAAAAATAAAGAAGATTTTCTGGTAATTAAAAATAATTATAATATACTATTTTATAAAATAAATGATATTTTATTACAATAAATAGAAATAAGAGAATTTATGCAAAAATGGAAGAAAAAAATTAAAATTAAGAAGAATATATAATTTTTAAAAATTAAAATAGTGTATTTAGCGATTGATTAAATTTATTAATCTTTTTTGTTTGACTTTTAATATTCTTATTATTGTAGTATAATATTTATAGATTTTAGAAATGAGGTTAGATTTATGAAAATTATATCAATAAATGCAGGGAGTAGTTCTTTGAAGTTTAGTTTATTTAATATGGACAATGAATCAGTTATTGCATCTGGTTTATTTGAAAGAATTGGTATAGAGGGAAGTAATTACACTATTAAATATAGTGGAGAAAAAGTGTCTGAAGAGATTGAACTTAATAATCATACTGATGCTGTTAAAGTATTACTAGATAAGTTAATATCTTTAGAAATAATATCTTCTTTAGAAGAAATTAATGGAGTTGGGCATAGATTGGTTCATGGTAAAGACAAATATACTAATAGTGTCATAATTACTGATGAAGTTATTAAAGATTTGGATGAGTTTAAAGAATTTGCTCCTTTACATAATCCAGCTAATATTTTAGGGATTCAAGCTTTTAGAGATGTATTGCCAGAAGTTCCAATGGTAGGAGTTTTTGATACTGCTTTTCATCAAACTATGGAAAAAGAAACTTATTTATATTCTGTTCCTTATAAATGGTATAGTGAGTATGGAGTTAGAAAATATGGTTTTCATGGAACTAGTCATAGATATATAACACAAACTGTTAAAGAAATTTTTGGAAGAGAAGATTTTAAGCTAATTAGTTGTCATATTGGAAATGGTGGTTCTATAACTGCTGTTAAGGATATGAAGTGTATTGATACTACGATGGGATTTACGCCACTTGCTGGAATAATGATGGGAACTCGTTCTGGAGAAATTGATGCCTCTTTAATTCCATATGTAATGGAGAAAGAGGGAAAGAATGCTAGTGAAATAATCGAAGATTTGAATAAAAATAGTGGACTTGTTGGTCTTAGTGAATATAGCAGTGATATGAGAGATATTTTAGAGAAATGTGATGCTTGTGATGAAAAAGCAATTGTTGCTAAAAATAAATATGTTCGTCGTATTGTTGATTATATAGCTCAATATTATGTTTTATTAGGTGGAGCTGACGTTATAGTATTTACTGCAGGAGTTGGGGAAAATAGTGTTCCAATTAGAAGAGAAATTTGTGAAAAGCTTCATTGTTTAGGTATTAAAATTGATTTAGATCAAAATTCTAAGCGTGGAGAGATTGTAAAAATTAGTTCTGATGATTCTAAAATAGATGTTTATGTTATTCCAACAGATGAAGAATTGATGATTGCAAGAGATACAATTGATTTAATAAATAGATAGGAAATGTAGAATGTTTAAAAATGTTATTTCAAAGATTGAAGAATATGAAACTATTTTAATAGCAAGGCATATAGGAGTAGACCCTGATGCTCTATGTAGTCAATTAGCTTTTAGAGATGCTATTAGGTTAAATTATCCTTCGAAAAAGGTGTTAGCAATAGGTACTGGAAGTATAAAATTTACTCAACTTGGAAAGCTTGATAAGCTAGAAAAAGTAAAAGATGCTTTGTTAATTGTTTTAGATACTCCTGATAAAAAAAGAGTTGATTCTGTAGATTTTTCACAGTTTAGTTATTCAATAAAAATTGATCATCATCCTTTTGTAGAAAAGTTTTGTGATTTAGAAATAATAGAGGATAAAGCAACTTCAACATGTGAAGTTATCATGAATTTAATTGAGGATACAAATTTACAATGTAATAAAGAAATTGCAGAACTTTTATATACAGGATTAGTTTCTGATTCTAATAGATTTTTGTTTAATAGCAGTACATATAAAACATTTTTACTTGTTTCTAAATATTTAGAAAAATATAATTTTGATTTGGCTGAGATTTATAAAAAATTATATTTACGCCCTATAAACGAAGTTCGTTTAGAAGGGTATATTGCTACTAATATGAATGTGACAGAAAATAATTTAGGTTATGCTGTTATTACTGAAGAAGCAATAAATAGTTTTCAAGTTGATAGTGCATCAGCTGGTAACATGATTAATAATTTTAATTTTATAAAAGAAGTTCTTGTTTGGTGTACGATTACGGAAGATATAAAAAATGATCAGTATAGAGTCTCAATGAGATCTAGAGGACCAGAAATAAATAAAGTTGCAGAAAAATTTAATGGTGGAGGACATAAATTTGCCTCAGGTGTAAGGGTAAAAACATTAGATGAGGCCATGATGGTTATGAAAGAGTTGGATTTAGCTCTTTTAGAGTATAATAAAAGTATAAGTGAGGGGAAATAAATGAATATAAAAAATGCTAATTTGGATATTATTGCTACTCGTCGTAGTCAATATCCTGATAATGGAAGAGCAGAATTTTTATTAGTTGGACGAAGTAACGTTGGAAAAAGTAGTTTTATTAATTCAATTTTATCTAGGAAGAATTTGGCATATATTTCTTCCAAACCAGGAAAGACGCAAACTCTTAATTTCTATGGAGTAAATGATAGCTTTTATTTAATTGATGTACCAGGTTATGGGTATGCTGCTGTTGATAAGAAAACTCAAGTTAAATTCGGTATGATGATTGAAGAGTATTTAGAAAAAAGAGAGCAATTAAAAAGAGTTTTTATGCTTGTTGATTTTAGGTTGAAACCAACAGAAGATGATTTATTGATGTATAATTTTTTAAAGTATTATAATTTACCGGTAACTATTATTGCTACAAAAGCTGATAAGGTTGGAGGAAGTAAAAAACAGAAAAATTTAAAAATGATGCTAGAAACTTTAGATTTGGTTGTAGGAGATGATTTAATTGTTTTCTCTAGCGTTACTAAGCTAGGTGTTAAAGATGTTTTGAAAAAAATAGATGAAATAGTTAATAATCAAGATGATATAATATAGTTTTTTCATCATATAATTATATTAGGTGAATATATGAAAATAGAGAAAATTTCAGATACTGATTATAAATTATATATTTATTTTAATAATGATGAAGAAATAAATAGAAGTGAAAGAATAAAAAAAATTATAAAAAAATTACAAAAAAAATTAAAACTAAAAGGTTTTTATAAAGTATTAGCTTGTTCAAAAGATTATGGATTATTTTTACATTTAATTAAGATAGAAGATTCATTTTATAGAAATAATCTTGATTTAAGAATAGTAGCAGAAGATGATTTAGATATTTACTTTAAAACAAAAGATTATTTTATTATAGAATCTTTAAATACAATTAAATATTATGATAACTTTTATTATGGTCTAGTGGATAGCTCTTTTGATAAGGTACTTGAAAAGGTTGAATTTGGGGATTTTGTATTTGGATATGATATAACTGATATTTTAGAGAATGCTGTTATTATGTAGAATAAAGTGGGTGATACTATGTATAATAGAAGAAAGTTTTTGCTAATTTTTATCTTTATAGTTTTGGATATGTTTCTTTTAATTGGTTTTCTAGTAATAAGAGATGCTACTTTATTAAATGATTTAAAAAAAGAAATTAATGAACTTTCTAAATTGGATATAACTAAAGACAGATTTAATAGAAAGATTAAAAGTCGAGGAAATTATGCTGTTGTTGAAAAGGCTATTAAAGAGTATTTAGATAATTATGCTGTTAGTTTACAAGAAATTTCTAGGATTATTAATGATAAGAAATTGTTAACAATTTTATCTTATGATAATTATTTAAAGGATGGTCCAGAGTTTAAAAAATCACTAGCTTATATAGATGAAACTTCAATTAAATTTAATGAAAAAATTGATAATCTTATTGAAGATTTAGATGAAGAGGTAATAAAAAATTATATTAATAAAAAAATAAAAGAGCCTTATTTTGTTGATCTTTATAAAGAGTTAATGCTTGGTAAGGAAATGACTGATGGTTTTAATGATACTAAGGAAACTCTTAAAAAATTAAAGAAATCTATTAATAATGTTTTTAATGTTAGTAAAGAGGTTTTAAATTTTTTAACGATTAATAAGGATTCTTGGGAAATAGAAGATGGTGAAATTAAATTTTTAACAACAGATTTATGTAATCATTATAATTCTTTGGTTGCTAAAATTAAGGATTAATTCATATTAAGTTTTAATTTTTAACAAAATAGAGTTTTTAATAGTATTTATTACTTATTTATTTTTTTTAAATAAAATATGAGAAATTTTAATTTTATATTTGAAAATGTTCTAAAAAGGATAATTTTAAACACTAAAAAGTAAAAGCTTTAAAAATATTTATATTAATAAGTAACACTTACAAAAAAATATTTTAATAATAATAATGGAACTGTATAATATGCAGTTTTTTTATAAGTTTAGAATATAAGCTTTGCTTAGTTAAATATGTGTTTTTTAAAAATTTTTTAGCAAAAAAACTTAATAATTTATACTTTATTTAAAGTTTTTAGCTGCAATTTTTATATGAGTTATAATTACAAAAAAAGAAGCAAAATAATATTTTGCTTTTATTGTGGAAAGTTATTATTACTTTTTTATATTTTTAATTTTTAACTTTTATATTTATTTATATTACAATAGTAATTACGTTATTTGAACCTTTATTAACTACTTTAGTTAAAGTATTTTGTAATTTAAATCTAATATTATCTGGCATTAAGCTAATTTTTGATTGAATTCCTTCTTGAACGATATTATCTAAACTTCTACCAAATATTTCACTTTTCCAAATTTCACTCGGATCTTTATCATGATCGCGCATTAAATAATCAACTAATTCTTTACTTTGAATTTCACTACCTATAATAGGTTCAAAGGTAGATTCGACATCGACTCTAATCATGTGAATTGATGGTGCTACAGCTTTTAATTTAACACCATATCGAGGGCCTTGTTTTATTATTTCAGGTTTTTCTATCTTCATATCAGTAATTGATGGTGTAGCAATTCCATAACCAGTTTGTTTAACCATTTTTAAAGCATATTTAATTTGATCATATTCTTTTTTAGCGACATTAAATTCTTGAAATAATGATAATAAATCAGCTTTGCTTTTGATATCAATATCAATAAGTCCTCTTAAAGTCTCATTATATAATTCGATAGGGGCAGTTAAATTAACAGTAATAATTCCTGTTGCAGTATCAACATCTGATAAATAACATTTTTCTATGTATTCATTTTCTAAGAAATGCTCAGTTATAGTTTCTATATCTCTTATTTTATCTATTTCAACAACACTTTCTTTAATTGAGTCGATATATGATTTTTTAATTTTATTATCTGGATTTAAAATAGCAATCCACTCTGGCATATTTACTCGAACTTCTAAAACAGGGAATTCATATAATGCTTCACGTAAAATATTATACATATCTTTTTCATTCATAGCTTCGATACTTATAGGTAATACTGGAACATTATGTTCATTTTTGATACTTTCGGCTAAGCGCTCAGTATCTGGTAGAGTTGGATGTGTTGAATTTAGAATTACAATAAATGGTTTTCCAATAGATTTTAGTTCTTCAATTACTCTTTTTTCTGCTTCAATATAATCTGTACGTTGGAATTCACCGATTGAGCCATCTGAAGTTACAACTATTCCAATTGTAGAATGTTCTTTTATAACTTTTTCTGTTCCAATTTCAGCTGCTTCTGTAAAAGGAATTTCTTCATTATACCAAGGAGTTTTGACCATACGGGGACCGTTTTCATCTGTTGCTCCGATGGCATTATTAATCATATATCCTACACAATCTATTAATTTGATATTACATGTTATATCATCTATTTTTATATTTGCGGTATTATTGGGTACGAATTTTGGTTCAGTTGTCATGATTGTTTTTCCTGCAGCGCTTTGAGGAATTTCATCTAATGCTCTTTTTCTTTCATATTCATTTTCTATATTAGGTACAATTAATGTTTCTACCATTCTTTTTATAAATGTCGATTTACCTGTTCTAACTGCACCTACTACGCCTAAATAAATATCTCCGCCACTTCTTTGGGCAATATTTTTTATAATTTCATTTTTTTCCATAATCTTTCTCCTTATTTAGTAAATATTTATGTAAGATAGTAAATATTTAGAACAAAAGAATTTTTATAAATATAAGGTAAAAAATTTTTAATATAATTGTATTTTAAATATTAAAAAAGACAATTTTTTAAATTTGCCTTTTTTTTAATACTTAATTACCATTTTTTTCCTGAATAATAATCTTGATTACTATTCATTTGATCATAATAGTTTAAATCTTCTTCTCTATTTGTTTTTGCTTCTTTTTCTGATTTTTTTATTTCTTCCTTAATTTTTTCTTCTTCTGATTTGTTTTTGTCTTGTTCATTTTTTTGTTCGTTATCTTTATCATCCTTATCATCTTTATTATTAGTACTAGAATTATAATCTTCTAATTCACTTTGTAAAATATTGATTTCTTCTTCTAATTCTTCAGCAGTTTTACTATAACCTAAATTATCAAAGGGATGAGCACAGTCATTTTTGTATAAATACTGTTTAGCTTCTTCTAATTGTCTATATATTTCTTCTTTTGTACTTGGAGAAATTCTATTTATAGTTGCGATAGATAAATTTATACGAATATCACAGACTCTTTTTCTAGTTGGTTTCTTTTTTAAAGCTATTTTATAATTATTGATAGCTTTATCGTATTCTTCATTTTTTAAGTAAATATTTCCATTATTGTAATAGGCAATATAAGGTTCTTGAATATTTAGAAGATAAAGGATACTTGATAATGTGTAATTAAATTGATTATTATTATAGTTTTTTATAATTAATTTATTTAATATGACTTTAAATGATAAAATTATAAGTGTTATTATAATTATTACTTTAAAGATATCTTTTGTTTTTTTCATAATAAATTTCCTTTTAAATTTCTATATTTTAGAAGAAGAAGAATTAATATTGGAATAATAAAAATAAAATAGATGTCATTATAAGCTTGTTTCTTATTAGATTTATATTCTGTATGGGATAAATTTCTAATTTCTTTCAATTTCTTATTTACATTATTTTGATTCTCCATATGAATATATTCAATATTCATGTCTTCAGCTATTTTTTTTAAATTGATTTCATCAATTTTGGACTTTGCTTTTTCATATTTTAATCCACTTGAATCCATTATGTAGGTTTCTTTTTTAGTTATCATGTCTTTTTCTTTCATATAGCCACCATTAGTTGTTCCATAACCTAAGACAGCTCCATTGGTTATAAGATTTCTTATTTCTTGATAACTTTTTAATGTTGAATCATCTGTTATTTCTCCATCACTTATAAAGAAAATAATTTTTTTTCTATCATTTTTCTTTTCTGCATATTCTAATGTTTCTATAATGGTTTCTAAAGGAGTATTAAGAGATGATCCTTTAGCTTGAATATTTGATATAGGTGTTATTATATCTAGAGACTCATAAGTTATATTAATATCATTGGTGAACGGAATATTAATTTTTGCAGTATTATTAAATGTAATGATGGAAAATCTTGAGCCATTTAATTCATTAATTATATATTGACAATCATTTTTTAGAGCAGATAGGCGAGTATTATTGTCTTTGTAATCTTCAGCATTCATACTAATAGTATTATCAATAACAAAAAGTACATCTAAATTGTTATCTGTTGCATATGAGTTATCATTTTTATACATAATTCTTAAATTAACTACAAAGAGTAGAATTATTAACAAAATATCGATTATATTTTTTTTATAATTTTTTAAGGAGATAATAATAAGAAAAATACAAATTATGCTCATTATCCAGATTGGAATGATAGGAAAAAGTGTCATTTTATCACCTGCTTACTAAGAATTATAAAAATTGTGCTTGTTAAAACTAAAATTATGAAAAATAGTTCGGGTGTATCAGTTTTGGTTGTATTAGTATTTTTTTCTAATAATGATTTTGAAGTTTTTTCTATATCTGAGATAATATTTTTTACTGATGATTTATTTTGGTCATAGAATTTACCACCAGTTAGTTCAACGGCTTTTTTAAAATTAGTTCGGTCGGTATTCTTCATTATTGTAGTTCCTACACCAAAAACTTTTATATTTTTATCTTTACTTATTTGACTTGCTTTATTTAATGTTACAATTGGAGTTCCAGCTAAATCATTATCTGTTGAAAATATTATTATTCTAGTACGATCTTCTTCTAAATTAGAAAAATTAAAGATACAAGAAGCTAAGCCATCTCCTATTAGTGAACTACCTCTTGTTTCACTTCCTTCAAGCGTTCCACTTCTTATATAGCTTTTGCTATAAAGATAGTTTTCATCTAAAGGAGTATTATCATAAAGTATTGGATTATTGACTTTAATAGAATTTTTTATTTCATCAAGAGTTTTAATTACATATTCATAATCATCAGTTAAAGGAACTAAAGTAACTGATGAAGTATTAAAAATAGAAATACCAAATCGCTCATTTTTTAGTGATGTTATTGTTTCTTTTAGATTTTCGATTAATTCCATATTTAACTCATCAACTGATGAGGAGATGTCCATACAAAGAAATATGTCTCTATTATATTCTTTTTGATTACGAGTTTCTATTTTATTAGGTCTAGAGAGTAATATTATACTTATAAAAATGGAAATTATTGCGGAAGTTAGAATTATTTTTTTTAATAAATTATATTTCTTTAATAGTTGCTGAAAATATTCATTTTTTCTAATAAAACTAGTATTTGCAATTTTTGTACCATTTTGAAATTTAATAGTTTTTTTCTTACTAAAAAATATTAATAAACTAATTGATATTAATAGTATTATAAATATAAAAGGGTGTCTTAATTCCATTTTTCTATTACCTTTCTTGTTTTCTCAATTGAATTTATAATATTTCCACCGGATATATTAGAGAATTCTGGATCATAATATTCACTTACTAATTCAAATAAAATTGGCATATTAATTTTTTTAATATCATTAAGTGTAAAAAATTGAACTTCTATGCTTGTCATTTCATATATAAATATTCTTATTATCTTACTTAATTCTTGATAAGCTTTTCTGTTTGAAATAGAATTATTATTTACTTTTACTATTAATTCATCTATTTTAGATAGATATAGTTTTTTAATATTCTTTGAATCTTTTTTAGGTGGCTCTATTATTGTAATTTTTTTCTTTTTTTGTCTAATTTTTACTATTTTGTAAACTATAAGGGCTAATAATATTATTACTGGTAAGATATTATAAGTAAACATGTTTCTAACTTCAATTGTTACTTGCATATTTGTGTTCCTCCAATAATTCAATTATTTTATTATTTATTTGATTTTGTGAACTGATAGATATTGAACAAATTTTATTTTGTTTTAATTTTTTTTCAGTTTCTTTTAAAATATCTTGTTTTAGTTTTTTCTCTATTTTATTTAGTTCAATATTTTTTAATAAAAAATTAGGTAGATATTGATTATTTTCAATATCGTAGATATCTTCTCCAAACATAAAATTATCTTTTATATTTATTAATAATACATCATGAATAGAACTTAAGGTTTTGTAAGTTTTCTGTTTTATAGAATTACTTCCATCTAAATCTGTAATAATAAAGATAATCATTTTTTTCTTTATGTTTTTATATGTAAATTCTAAACTTTTATCTATTTTATTTTCTTTAGAAAATGTAGTTTTTTCATAATTACATAAATATTCTTCTAGAGAATAAAGATTGTCTTTAAAAGGTTTATAAATAGTTTTTTCTTGATTTTGATAAATAAATCCTATGAAATCGCCGTTTTTTACAGCGAGGTAGCCTATAGTTCCAGCTATAAGTGTTGCTAATGTTTTTTTATTTTCATGAGAATAGGTATCAGCTGACATCTTTATATTAGAGTCTAATACGATTAAAATATTATGTTTTTTTTCAGCAATAAATTGTTTTACTAGTAAATCTCCACTTCTTATTGATGATTTCCAATCTATATCTTTTACATCATCGTTTAAAGTATAAGTTCGAAGATTTTCGAAGTTCATACTTTTTCCTTTATAAACAGATTTATATGTTCCATCTAGTAAATTAGTAGTTTTTTTATCAGAGTAAATTGTTATATTAGACTTTATTTTATTTATATGACTAAGTTTCATGGGGTAGGAACAGCTCCAAATATAGAATCTATAATTTGTTCTATTGTAATATTATCAGCTATGGCAGAAAAGTTTAGAGAAATTCGATGTCTTAAAATACTATATCTTAATTGTTTTATATCTTCTGGTATTACATGTGTTCTACCATTCATTAAAGCTACTACTTTAGAACACTCCATAAAGGCGATAGTTCCTCTTGTACTTGCGCCTAAATTGATATATTCAGCTAGATTTTTATCAATATAATTTTCTGGTTTTCTAGTTGCTAAAATGATTTGACCAATATATTTCTTTATTGATTCATCGATATAAACTTTTTTTGCGATATTTTGTAAATATTCTAAATCTAATAAAGATAAGATAGCTTCTTTATTGTTAAAGACATTCTTTTCAAGACGATTTAGTATCTCGACTTCTTCTAAAACTGTAGGATATTCTACTTTTTCTTTAATTAAAAATCTATCTAATTGTGCCTCAGCAAGAGTATAAGTTCCTTCTTGATCAATTGGGTTTTGAGTTGCTATAACGGTAAATATATTTGGTAATTTATATCTTTTACCATCAATAGTTATTTGTCTTTCTTGCATTGCTTCTAGTGTGGCACTTTGAGTTTTAGCACTTGATCTATTAATTTCATCTAATAAGACAAAATTCGCGTATATTGGACCAATTTTAGTTTCAAATTTATTATTTGCATAATTAAAAATTTGTGTTCCAATTATATCACTCGGTAGAAGATCCGGTGTACATTGGATTCTTGAAAATTTTCCATTTACTGCTTCTGTAAGAGTTTTGGCAGCTGTTGTTTTTGCAAGACCTGGAACTGATTCTAAAAGAATATGTCCGTTAGCTATTAATGCAATTAAAAGAGATTCTTGCAAATTTTTTTGACCAACAATTTTAGTTGAATAATAATTTCTTATTTTATCTAAAATTATTGTACATTTTGTTAAGTCTTCTTGACTTATGTTTATATTTTCATGATTATTCATACTACTTCATCCTTTATTATTCTTATTGTTTAATTATATATTATTTTCTTATTAATGACAATAATGTTAATAATTAATTTTTATTTAATTTGATTACTTGATATCAGTGCCGAAATTTTTTTACTTGAGAATGTAATAAGTTCTAATCAGTTTAGGAATTCATTTATTAATTTTGATTCTCTTTTATATTGAATATGAAAAGGATATTATTTCATTTATTTAATTAAAAAATAAATAAAAAACTATTAACCGATTGGTTAATAGTCAAAATTAAAACATTTTATCAATATTTTTTGGTACTTTATCATTTACTATTGCATTTATAATTTTTTCTTCTTTTTCTTTTGAAACTTCTTTTCCTGTTAATTTACTAATATCTTGAATAACTTCTCTTAAAATATTTTCATCTTTCATATTATTGTTTTGTAATTTATTTGCTAAATTTAATATAGTTTCTTTATTAATATTAGTTTTTTGTTCTATTTTATTAAATAAGCTATCTTTAAACATAAAAACCTCCTAATAGATTATATGTAAGAGGTTTATTTAAATATATTATTTTTGTCTTATTTTGTTTAAATGATTACATTTTTTTGTAAATTCATCTATTGTTATTAATCCTTGTTTATATCTTTCTTGTAGCATTGCAAAAGATTTATCAGCTATAGCAGTTTCATTATTAATATCATTGTTTTTTAAATGATAATTTTCTATATAATTATTTTTTTCAGGAATTTGGTTATTTTCTTTTTTATTATAAATAAAATTTTTAGGTTCTAGATTGTCTTTTCCAATAATCATTTAGTCATCTCCATTTCTATTTTTAAATTGAATAGTTATAGGTGTTCCTGAAAAGTCAAAATTTTCTCTTATTTTATTTTCTAAATATCGTTCGTAAGAAAAGTGTACTAAACCTTTATTGTTGACTCTAAAAGTAAATTTTGGTGGTTTAATTCCTGTTTGATGAGTGAAATAAATTTTTAATCTTTTTCCTTTATATGATGGAGGTAAATTTAATTGATAAGCATCTTGAATAACTTCATTTAAAAGACTAGTTTTAACTTCCTTTTTAATATTTTCTTTTACTTTTAGAATTTCTGGCATAATAGTATGAATTCTTTTTTTAGTTATTGCTGATAGGGTGACAATTGGAGCATATGATGCAAATTGAAATTCGGCACGTACTAATTTTTCAAATTCTTGAATTGTTGTATCTTTTACGGTATCCCATTTATTTACAACAAAAATTAGTCCTTTTCCTCTTTCTATTGCATAACCAGCTATATGTTTATCATGTTCTTTGATTCCTTCTTCGGCATTAATAACAACTAAGCATATATCACTTCTATCAATTGATTTTAACGATCTAAAAAGACTATATTTCTCAATTGACTCGAAGACTTTTCCTTTTTTACGCATACCAGCAGTGTCTATCATAACGAATTCTTCATTATGATATTTTAAAATAGAATCAATGGAATCTCTTGTTGTACCAGCAATATTTGAAACTACTACTCTTTCTTCATTTAAAAGAGCATTCATTAGTGAACTTTTTCCGACATTAGGTCTTCCGATGATAGAGAATTTTGTTCGTGTATCTTCTACTTCATCAATTTCTTTAAAATTCATTGTTATTACATCCATTAATTCTATAAAACCTGTATTGTGAATACTACTAATTGGAATATATGTATCAAAACCTAATTCATAAAAGTCATATAAATTTTCTTGGGCATTTTTTACATCAATTTTGTTAATAGCTACTATTACTTTTTTGTTTGATTTTCGTAAAATATCTTTTACTATTAAATCGTTTGTTGTTAAACCTTCTTTGCCATCAACTATAAAGACAACTATTTCAGCTTCATTTATAGCTATTTCGGCTTGTATTTTTATTTCTTTATTAAAATCTAGTTTAGTTGCATCAATGCCACCTGTGTCAATTAAGTAAAACTTTTTTTTATTATAAGTAGCTTCTTGATATATTCTATCTCTTGTTACTCCAGGTAAATCTTCGATAATTGATATTTGTTTGCCAACTATTTTATTAAATAAAGTTGATTTTCCAACATTAGGCCTTCCAACTAAAGCAACGGTTGGTAATTTCATAGTATCCCCTCCAATATGCATCATTATATCATATTATTGTAAAGTTTTAAATAAAAAGTGATTTACTGTTTTTTAGATAGATAATTGATGATATAATCAAAATAGGAAGGTGATATAAATGAAAAAAGAAAAATCTACTATGAAATGGTATGATAGTGGTAAAATATTAACTTGCTTAATAATTGGAGTAATTGCTTTAATTATTTTGTGTAGTCAGTCATTCGCTATTGGTAGTGGAAATTCTTTTGCTATGTTTAGGAGTGTAATAAATCATAATAGTATTTATTTGCTTGTAATAGTTTATTTTATAGCATTACAGACTTATTTTGGTAAAAGAAATTTTAATTATTTAAATTTATTTTTAATTATAATTTATTCACTAGCGACAATAACATCATTTTTAACTGTTTTACAATCTTTTTCTTTAAATACGATTATTGTATTTAGTATTAATTTAATTATTATTATTTATTTATTTCATACTATGTTTAGAGATACTAGAGTGTGGAGAGATTATAAATTAGGAAATTCTCCTTTTAATGAATTAAGTAATGAATTATATTTCTATATTATTCTAGTTCTTAGTTTATTTTCTCTTACTGTAAATTTAGTATCTACTGTAGTAATTAGTGGTGTTATAATTTCGATATTAGATACTTTATATTTAATATTATTTGCAAGATATATTTATTTATATCGAGAGTATTTAGATATACATAAAAAAGACAGTGATAATAAGGGTAATTTTGATGAAATTAAAGAGTCTATTAAAAATACGGTTTTAGAGACTCAAGAAAAAGTAAATAAGATTATTGATGAATATGAAATAGATAATAAAGTGGATAAAATAAAAGATAGTGTAAAAAATGGTTTAGAGGATTTATCTGAAAATATTAAAGATATAGTTGATAAGAATAGTATTGATAAATCTAGTAATATTAAGGAAAATGATAATAATGAAAAAATAACTGAAGATAAAGATAAAAAAGTAAATAATAAAAATAGGAATAATAATAATAAAAACAAGACTGGTAAAAAAAATAATACTATTAGTGATACTAATAAAAAGAAAGGGGATAATAAATAATGGATTTATTTGAGGAGATAACTAAGGCTAAAAAAGATTTTCCTAAAGTAAGTGTTGATAGCTTGAGTAATGAAGTTAAAAAGTATAAATTTAATTATTATCAAATATTTGCAATTATATTATTTATTATATTTTTCTTTTTAGGAATTATATTTGGTAACTTATTTGCAACTTGTCAAACGACTTCCTTTTACTATTCTAAAACTTGTATAGTTACAGAGTTTAATTTTTCTTTAATGTTATCTATTTGGTTTATAAGTCTTTTCGTTTCAACTATTTTATTTGCTATAGGACATATTATTACTTTGCTTAGTAGTATTAATAATAATTTAGCTAAGAAATGATAAAACTTAATAAATTTAATGTTTATTTCTTGCAATTTACATTAAAACATGGTAATTTTAATATGTAAGCATAACTTATGCTTAATTTAGAAAATAGGGAGGTAAATATTTTATGAAAAAAGTTGAATTAGTAGAAGCTGTAGCAAATGCTACTGGATTAACTAAAGCTGACTCTACTAGAGCTATTGATGCTACTTTTGCTGCTATTACAGAAGCATTAGTAAAAGGAGATAAAGTACCACTAGTTGGTTTTGGAACTTTTGATATCTCTAAGAGAGCTGCACGTGAGGGACGTAATCCTAGAACTGGTGAAACAGTTACTATTCCTGCTAGAAATGCTGTTACTTTCAAAGCAGGTTCTGCTTTAAAAGATGCTGTAAACTAATTTTAAAGTTTAGAAAAAAAGAGCCTTATTTAGGGTTCTTTTCTTTTGGTTGTGTTATAATATTATTAGGTGGTGAATATATGCTAGATATTGCTTTAAAAGTACTTAAGGAAATAACAGATCATTCATATAAAGCTTATATAGTAGGAGGTTTTGTTAGGGATTATCTACTTGGTATAAAATCGAAAGATATTGATATAACTACTAATGCAACGCCTAAACAATTAAAAGAAATTTTTTTGGATAGTTGTTTACCAAATGAAGATTATGGTTCTGTAATAGTTGAAAAAAATGGAATAAGATTTGAGATAACGACTTTTAGAAAAGAAGTTCTTTATGATGATAATAGACGTCCTGTAGAGATTAAATATATTGATGATATTCATACTGATTTATTACGAAGAGATTTTATTATTAATACTATATGTATGGATAATGAAGGAGAAATTTTTGATCTTTTAGATGGGCGATTAGATTTAGAAAATAAAATAATTAGGACAGTTGGGAATGCTTTTGATAAATTTAGGGAAGATGTTTTGCGAATCCTTCGAGCTATTAGATTTGCTACTATATTAGATTTTAAGTTAGACAAAGAGATAATAGATGCTATTTGTGAAAATAAACATTTACTTAAAAATTTGTCTTATCAAAGAAAAAAGAGTGAATTAGATAAAATATTTACTAGTCCAAATAGAAATTATGGTATTCAACTATTATTAGATTTAGGGCTTGATAACGAATTAGAAATACCAGATTTAAAAAAAGTACTTGATGTAGATATAACAAGTTCTATTGGTGTATGGAGTATATTAAATGTTACTAATATTTATCCATTTAATAAAAATGAAATGGAGTTA
Source organism: uncultured Mollicutes bacterium (assembly GCA_947652375.1). GTDB lineage: Bacteria > Bacillota_I > Bacilli_A > RF39 > UBA660 > UBA3789. The sequence continues at coordinate 22,213 of CANTCS010000011.1, forward strand.
ATAGAAGATATTAATAAAGCACTTCTTTTAAATAATACTGATCCTATGGCATTATATAAATTTGGATTGTATGTAAATAGTGTTGCGGGAGAAATTAAGGGTAAAGATATTAAAAACATTACGGAATCTTATAATAACTTAATGATTAAAAGTAAAAGTGATATTAACATTGATTCAGAATCGATTATGGCTATTTTAGATAAAGCTCCTGGAAAGTACTTAAAAGATATTTATAATGATATAGAAAGAGAAATTCTTTATAGAAGATTAAAAAATGAAAAAAAAGAGATAGAGAACTATATTATAAAAAAATATTATGTTTAGAGGTGACATATGAAAAGAATTTTTACGATAATTATATGTTTTATATTCATTATTGTTGGTTATAATGTTGAAGCTTTAGAATATAAAACAAATGAATTGATTGCTGTTAATTCCTTAGCTACTGTAGATACGGAAAGATTTTTATATAAGGATTTTTTATTTAATATTAATGGTAATTCTGCAAATTTAAGTTTTACAACAATTAAAAATAAAAGTAATTCTAAAGAATATATCACTTTTAATATTTTAATGTTTGATAAAGATAAGAAAAATATTGGTTTTATAACATATTGTTCTAAAAAAGATTATGAAAGTAGTTTTGCAAATTATGAAATAGCTTCTAATCAAGAGCTAGCTTTTAATATTAATATAAGTGAACGTTATTTTGTTGAGGGAAAGAGTATTAATGACCTTAGTTATATTGCTTTATTTGATGAAAATAAATATTGTCAGATAGGGGGATATTCGAAGTATCAAGATTTGACAATTGAACAAATTAGTTCGGGTAATTTAGCTGATAATGTTGATTATAAAAATATTTCTATAGAAACAATAAAATTACTTATTAATAAAGGTATTATAGTTATGATCGTTATAATTGGTATATTACTTATTGCGCTTATAATTAATGGAATTATTCTTAATGCTTTATATAAAAGAATGTTTACTAAAACAACTAAATTAGCATATATTCCTTTTTTAAATAATTATATATCCGTTAAATTATCTTTTGGAGATTTACCTAGCAAGATTTTTTTAGGGTTTCTCGGATTAGCTTTAATTTTATTTTTATTTAAAATTGGTTTCTTACTTACTTTAGTAAATATTATCAGTTTTGTTTCTTTTATCATTGTTATTATTAAATTAATAACTAAAAATTATAATTTGTTTTATTATGAAAAATTAGATAATTTGAATAAAAATACAGTTATTGAAGATAAAAATAAGGAAAGAGTTTCATTTATAAATCATGTACAAGAAGATAATATGGATAAAAATAATGTGAGTAATGAGGATATTGTTGATTTAAGTTACGAAAATGAATCTCAAGATACAGTTTTTGGAAATATAAGTGTAGGTAGTAATATGTTTAATAATAATATAAATCAGGAAAATAATAGTGAAAAAGATACTGATAATAATGAGTCGGATCTGTCTAAATTTTTTAGATAGATTTTTTCTTTTAATAAATGTTCAATTTATGATATTATAAATATATTAAGGGAGATGATAATTTTGAAAAGTTCAAAGTTAGTAGATATTTTTAAAAGTGGTAATATAGTTATTCCCTTATATTTATATAAATGTATTGATAAGTTTAATTTGGAGCTTGGTGATTTTATATTTTTAATGTATCTTTATAATTTAGGAAATAAATTTTTATTTAATCCAAATAAGTTTGCTGAAGAGTTGGGGCTTAAATTACTTGATGTTATGAATAAAATAAGTAGTTTAACGGAAAAAGGGTTTATTAGAGTCGAGGTATTAAAAAATGAAAAGAATTTAATGGAAGAGGTTGTTATTTTAGATGATTTTTATAATAAATTATCTTTAATTACAATTGATGATATAAACAGTAATTCTAGTAAGGATTCTAATATTTTTGAAATAATTGAGAAAGAATTTGGAAGAACTTTAAGTCCTATAGAATATGAAATTATTAAAGCATGGTTAGATAATAATATTAGCGAGGAACTTATTAGAGAGGCAATAAAGGAAGCTACTTTTAATGGAGTATCTAATTTAAGATATATTGATAAGATTTTGTATGAATGGGGAAAATTAGGGTTAAAAAGTGTTAGTGATGTAGAAGAAAATAGAAAGAAAAGAAATAGTTTGAAAGATAAAGAAAATGACATTGATTTAGATATTGTAGAATGGAATTGGTTTGATGAAGAGTGAAATTATTAGTAATTATTTAGAAGAATTATACCCTGATCCTAAATGTGAACTTATTTATCATAATGATTATGAGTTATTAATTGCTGTTGTATTAAGTGCTCAATCTACGGATAAAAGGGTTAATTCTGTAACACCTATTATTTTTAATAAGTATAAGACATTAAAGGAATTAAAAAATGCTAATCTTGTGGATTTGGAAAAAATTATTAGACCTGTAGGTTCTTTTAGGAAAAAGGCTTATTACGTTAAAGAAATTGCTAGACTAATTTTTGAAGAATATAATGGTGTTGTGCCTAGAGATAGAGAAATTTTAAACAATTTTCCTGGTGTTGGGAGAAAAACAATAAATGTTTTTTTAAGTGAATTTTATAATGAACCTTTTATTGCTGTTGATACTCATGTTGAAAGAGTGTCAAAAAGATTAGGTCTAGTTTCTAAAAATGATGATGTTTTAAAAATTGAAAAGAAATTAGAGAAGAAGTTTCCTAAAAATGTTTGGGGGAGACGTCATTTACAGATGGTTTTGTTTGGTAGATATTATTGTAAAGCTAAAAAACCTAGTTGTTTAAATTGTAAATTAATAGAAATTTGTAAAGAAAAAAAGAAGAATTTTGAATGAAATTCTTCTTTTATGGTGTAGGAATAGGTGCTGTTGGTGTTGGCGTTGGCGATGGAGTCGGTGATGGTGTGGCTGATGGAGATGGTGAATCAGTTGGTTTTGGCTCTGGTTTTTCGCTGACAGGTTTTTCGAATTTTTTAATTGCTGCTTCACTTTGAACTTCACTTGATGATTTGTAACTACCTACAACTTTATAAGTACCGTATGGGCTTCCGTCTGGTGTATATTGGAAGATAGTTTTGTCTGTCCAACCAATTAAGATTCCATCTTTATAAATATTATATCCCCATTCCCCTAAATCATCATTTTTTAGTTCTCCAGGATCAACGCCTTGGAAAGTAATAGTTATCTTACCAGTAAGAGATTCTGTTATTTTTAAATCAGTTGGAGCACTTATTTTATAATTTGTTGTGTCATATTCAGTTGGTTCATACCCTTTTTTAAAATATTCATAAATTGCATTAACACCAGGAGATGCTAATTTAGGAGGGTTGCTTCCAGGAGCAATGCCGATTTTTACAACACTTGATGGTTGTTTAAAAGCTTCACGATTGTTTTCCATAGCACCAGCGGCTACTAAAGCATTAAATAACTTATCTTTTTGAATTGTTGCTGGGACATTGTGTAAGACATAACCGTCTCTTACAGAATCTTTGGTAGTGTTTTCATAGCCATACCACATACCAATAACTGTTTTAGTTGAATACCCAACTACCCAAGAGTCTCTTATAGCATCTCCAGGCATATTTAGAGCATTCATATATTTTTCATCAAAGTTAGTAGTACCTGTTTTACAAGCAACATTATGTGGTGTTCCTCCAGTCAACGCTACATCTTGTAAAACACTAGATATCATAAAAGCTGTTGCATCAGACATAACTTGTTTTTTATTTGATTTATGTTCTTTTGTTTCACCTGTTTGTCTGAAAACAACTTTACTAACTGAATATGGTTCATTATAGTATCCACCATTAGAAAATGCCGCATAGGCACCAGCCATTTGTAATGGATTTGTACCGGTATAGGCACCGATTGAGTGTGCTTCATGAATTTTTGCAGGAGCTTTAGTATCACTAGAATTCTTTTTGTTAACACATTTATCTAATTCTTTATTATATTTATATCCAGATGAACATAATTCTGGTTCTAATCCTAAATTAGTTGTAAATTCTTTAATTTTATCATTTTCAACTTGTTGAAAGGCTTTTAGGGCAGGAATATTACGTGAAGTTGATAAAGCTCTTCTTAAAGTGATTGTTCCAAAATATCCATTATCCCAGTTTTTAATTGATCTTCCATTAGAATATGTATATTTAGAGTCATCAAAAAGTTGATAAGTTGACCAATTATTATATTCTATACCAGGAGCATAATCGAATAGTGGTTTTGCAGAAGATCCTGGTTGTCGTGAAATGCTTGTAGCATTGTTCAATTGAAGAGCACCATTTTTATTACGTCCATTTCCAATTGCTAAAATTTTTCCAGTTTCTGAGTCTAGTACTGCTACACCAGTTTGAACAACATCATTTATCCAATTATAATTTTCTCCATTTAGAACGGAATTTACTGCATCTTGTTTTCCTCTATCTAAATTAGTATAAACTAGTAAAGGAGTTGTATATGGATTAACCCCATAAGAGTCTTTTACTTCTTCAACAACTGTATCGATATAGCCTTGATAAACATTATCAGATGCTGAATTTATTTCAGCTGTTAATGATTCTACAGGAATAGCATTAGCAATTTTTTCTTCTTCTGCAGTAATATATCCATGTCTACGCATTAAATAAAGTACTGTTTTTCTTCTAGCTGTTGCATTTTTTGGATTAACATTAGGTCTATAAAAGTTAGGGGATTTGAACATACCAGCTAAAATTGCTGCTTCACTAAGATTTAGATCTGTAACACTTTTTCCAAAATATGCTTTAGATGCTTCTTCAACTCCGTAAATATTTCCTCCTAAGAAGTGATTATTAACATAATATTCGATAATTTGTTCTTTACTAAACTTTTTCTCTAATTTAAATACAGCTAAATAAATATCTTCAAATTTACGAGTTATACCAGAAAAACCGGAAGTTTTTTGACCAAATTTATCTGTGAAACTATTTTTTACAACTTGCATAGATAAGGTTGAAGCTCCACCAGCTCCAGAATTACCTAAAACTTGTCCAATTGTTGCCTTTAAAAATCTTGGAGCATCAAATCCATTATGAAGAAAGAATCTTGAGTCTTCTGTTGCAATAATGGCATCGACTAAAACTTCAGGTAATTTATCGTATGTAACTTTTTCTCTTTTTTCAGAACCTAATTTGGCAATTTCATTTCCATCTTTGTCAAAAATTCTTGTAAGTTCAGCGGTATTTAGTTTTACTGTTTCAAACTTTGGATCGGCTTGAGATTTTACATATACTAGGAATACACTAAATGCAATTAAACCTATTATACCAAGTGATAAGAAAATGATTAAAAGTATACTTATTATTTTTCTTACTTTAGATTTATTGGCTGATTTTTTTAATAACCAAGCAATACCTTCAATAACTATTAATATAACTGTAACAATTATTGTTAATTCAATCCCTAATATAAAATAAGTAGATAAAATTATTGCTAGATTAAATAATAAAAGTGCAAATTTTATATTTGAATCAATTTTATTATTTTTTGGACTCCTTTTTTTAGGTTTATTTTTTAAACTAATATTATTAGTTTTACTCTTAGTATTATTAACAGTATTTTTTTTAGTGTTTGTATTAGGTTTTTTTCCTTTTATTTCTTTTTTTTGCATTTTATATACCTCCAATTAGATTATCAATTATTTCTAAATAGTTGATTCTTGGTTTATAGCCATCTTTAATTAAATATGCATTTTCTTTAAAAAATTTAATTGGAATAGATTTTCTATTTTCATTTTTTAAAAAATCTATAAACTTTTTAGCTGTTAAAAGGTATGTTTCATTTAAACTGGTAAATCTTATAATTAAAAATGCAATTCCATTATGGTTATAAATATTATTTAAATGTTTTATTTGGTGGGGATGAATATTCTTAAGTGAAAAAGCGGTTTTACATTTAGTCTCTTTTGCTTCAAAATCAATATATTTGCCTTTATAAATTCCATTATAATCAGTTGTTGAGGGAACTGTAAAAAAAGCTTCTTTAATTACGGTTTTATCTCTAGATGGATAATCTACTTTTGTGATTTTTATAGGAGTTGGTTTTTTATAAATATAAGCTTTATCTATCTCTCTATAATATTCATTCGTAATGTTTAGCTCACTTTCTAAAGTCATTCCTCTATTTTTATAAGAAATTTGTGGTTTTGTTGAATTATTTTTGTTATTTTGTGTTTCTTTTTTGATACCATTTGGATAATTCATCTCATCACCTATCTTTAATTATACTATACTTTATTTAATTTTACCATAAATTTTTATTTGTAGTTTATTTTCTAATTTTGTCGAATTTATGATTTTTTTTAAATTATGTCTTATAATTCTTTATAGGTGATAAGATATGAATTTTTTAGAAGTTAACAAAGTACTTAATAAAATGATTAATAATACACGAGTTGGGGCAATAGATTTGAATGTTTCGATTATAAAGAATGGGTTAATAATTGACAAAAAAGATTAAAAATGACATAATACTACTGTAAGGGATTGGTGATAAAAATGTATCATAGTAAGATTAATCTTATGCCTCAAGACATTCTAGATAAAGATTTCAAAATTGATACTAGAGGATATCGCTTGAAAGAAGTAGATCAATATTTGGATGTTATAATAAGTGACTATGAACAATTTCTTGAAATTATTAATAATTTAGAAAAAGAAAAAGCAGAGTTACTAGCTGAAATCATGAATCTTAAGCAGGAACTTCGTAATTCTAGGATGAATATGGAAGTTGCTTCTAATAGTAAAGCTAATGGAGAAGTTACTAATGTTGATATAATGCGTAGATTATCTCAGCTTGAAAAAATGGTTTATGGTGTTATAGCAAATGATAAGAATGAAGACAATTAATATATAGACAAACGCTGGAGTACTTGATGCTCTTGAGGAAAGTCCATGCTCGCACAATCTGAGATGGTTGTAGTGTTCGTGCCTAGGGAATAAATAACCTAGGGTAGTTTTTGCTAACGGCGGAACTTATTCCTAAGTATTAGTATATGGAGTAAGCCGTAAAGTGCCGCAGTGACGATACTTTTGGAAACGAAAGAGTGAAACGTGGTAAACCCCACGAGCGAGAAACCCAAATTTGGTAGGGGAGCCTTAATTAGAGAAATGAATCAAGTTAGGGACTAGAAATAGTAGATAAATGTTTGTCGCCTGGTGACAGGAACAGAACATGGCTTATTTATATTTATTGTTAAAACTAGAGGTGTTGTATGAAAGAATTAGGTGAGTATTTAAAGAGAACACGGATGGGGAACGGTGTTAGTCTAACAGAAGCTTGTGAAGATCTTGATATATCAACATCACATTTAGAAAATATAGAAAGTGGAAATGTTAGAGCTTTTAAAGATGTATATGAACTTAGAGATTCAATAAGAAATTATGCCAAATATTTAGGACTTGAGCCAGATAAAGTAGTTGATGAATTTAATGAATTTTTATTTCAGCATACATCAAAAATTTCTTTGGAAGATATAAAGATTGCTCAAAAGAAAAGGGATCAAGAAGAGCTAAAAAAAGTAAAATCTCCTTATACTAAAGAATATAAGAAAAAATTTAATTTTTGGCCAATAATTTATATAGCTATAGGCTTTATTTTAATAATGGTTATTATTTATTTAATAATTAGTTCTTTTAATGAAGTTCCAAAAAGAGTTGATGAATTAAAAGCTTTAAATAAGGAGGAAATATTATGAATTTACCAACTAAAATTACTGTTTTAAGATTATTTTTGACTATTATAATTGTTTTACTTTTATGTATACCTTTTTCATTATTAGGATTTCAGTTTCCTAAGTATGATGTAAATGGTGTTGCTGTGGAACTTAATTATATTATTGCAGGGATAATTTTTATTATTGCTAGTTTAACTGATTTTTTAGATGGATATTTAGCTCGAAAAAATAATCAAGTTACAGATACTGGAAAGATGCTTGATGCGATTGCTGATAAATTTTTAGTTAATCCAATTTTAGTTATTCTTGCTGCTAATGGGTTTATTAATGCAATTATTCCTGTAATAATAATTAGTAGAGATATTATAGTAGATGCTATTAAAATGGAAGCTGCTAATAAGGGAAAAGTTGTGGCAGCTATCAAGTCTGGCAAATTAAAGACTGCTTCAATGATGGTCGGTTTAGTATTAGTTTTCTTCTATAATTTACCATTTGAGTTTATAAATATTAGGGTCGATTTATTTTTATTGTATTTTGCAAGTATTATGTCTGTAATTAGTGCATTTCAATATTTTTATTTAAATAAAGAAATAATTTTTCCTGATGTTGAAAAAACAATAATTTAAGTAATTATTTATTAAAATTCTCTATTTTGTATAGAGAATTTTTTAATTTTTACTGTTTAAATTAACTTAAAAAATATAAAACAGTTGTTCGAAAAAAGTTATTGCATTTTCAAAAAATATATTATACAATTATATTGTAAGTTATTTACGAGGAGGAAAATTAATGGCTGTAAGTAAAGAAGTATCTAAAGATAAAGCTTTAGAACAAGTTTTAAATGATATAGAAAAACAATTTGGAAAAGGATCAATTATGAAGTTAGGTGATAACAAACATATGAAAGTTGATGTTTGTTCTAGTGGATGTTTATCACTTGATATAGCTTTAGGTGTTGGGGGATATCCTCGTGGAAGAATTATTGAGATATATGGACCAGAATCTTCTGGTAAGACTACATTTGCATTACAAGCAATTGCAGAACATCAAAAGGCAGGAGGAAGAGCGGCTTTTATAGATGCTGAGCATGCACTTGATCCTGTTTATGCAGAAAGATTAGGAGTTAATATTGATGAGCTTTTATTATCTCAGCCTGATACAGGTGAACAAGCACTTGAGATTTGTGAGGCTTTAGTTAGAAGTGAGGCATTGAGTATTGTTGTAATAGATTCAGTAGCAGCACTTGTTCCACAAGCAGAAATTGATGGTGAAATGGGAGACTCCCATGTTGGTTTACAAGCAAGACTAATGTCTCAAGCATTACGTAAATTATCAGGAACAATTAATAAAACTAAGACAACTTGTATTTTCATTAATCAATTACGTGAAAAGGTAGGAGTAATGTTTGGGAATCCAGAAACTACTCCAGGTGGTAGAGCACTTAAATTTTATTCTACAATTCGTTTAGATATTAGAAGAAATGAACAGTTAAAAATGGGTGATGGAGTAGTTGGAAATAAAACGACGATTAAGGTTGTAAAAAATAAAGTGGCACCTCCATTTAAAACAGCAGTTGTTGATATTATGTATGGTGAAGGTGTATCTAGAGAGGGAGAAATTCTTGATTTAGCTGTGGATGCAGGAATTGTTGATAAAACGGGAGCTTGGTATGCTTATCAAAGTGAAAAGCTTGGTCAAGGAAAAGAAAATGTTAAATTACTACTTAAAGATAATCAAGAACTTAGAGATGAAATTGAGGTTAAAGTTAGAGAATATTATGATATTGCTTTTGAAGACTCTACTAGTAGTGGTGCAACTAAAAAAACCTCTAAAAAAGAAGAAAAGTAAAATTATAGTGAATTTTATTAGAGCATCTACTTATAAAGAAGTAGGGGCTTTTTTTATTATTATAATTATTTACTTTTAAATTTTAAAAATTTAGAAATATATGTTTTTAGTTTAAGAGATTTTTATATATAAGTAAATGAATTATAGAGTTTTAAAGGATTTTGATCGATATATAATTTATGTAGTTTAAGAGATTATAGTTAAATTTTTTGTAATTTATTATGGTTGTAGGCAAAACATTCAATAAATAATTCTTAATTTTGATTTTAAATTTTTTAGTAAAAGACTATTTATTGCGTAAGTATTTAATTTAAAAAAGAGAAACTAGAGTGATTGAATTTATTTTTTTGGAAAAATGATTATAATTTTTATGCAATATTTAGTAAAGGTTATTTTTAGAAAATATTATAAATTGTGATATATTGAGGTTGTTATAATTAATTTGACATATTATTAATTGGAGATGATATATTGAAGAAATTAAAAGAGATTATAGATTATGATTTAGATATTGATATTTATGGAGTTACTGATGATAGTAGAAGTGTTTCTGATGGGTATCTTTTTGTAGCGACGAAAGGGTATAATGTGGATCATTTCGATTTTATTGAAGATGCTATTAAAAGAGGTTGTTCTTTTGTTATCTGTGATAGAGATATTTCCTATGATATTCCATATTTAAAAATAGATAATGTTAATGACGTATTTAGAAAGTGTTGTTTAAAGTTTAATAATTTAAATTTAGAGGAGTTTAAATTTATTGGAGTAACAGGTACTGATGGTAAAACGACAACAACAACAATTTTAAAAAATATTTTAGATGAGTTTGCTTATATTGGAACAAATGGATTAATTATAAATAATGATATAAAAGTAACTGATAATACAACTCCATGTGTATCAGAATTATATAGTTATTTAAAAGATATTGATAATCAAAAATATAGTGAAGTTGTTATGGAAGTATCAAGTGAAGCTTTATTACATGAGAGAGTAAATGATCTTAAATTTGATATTGTAGGTATAACTAATATAACAGGTGATCATTTAAACGTTCATGGATCTTTTGAAAATTATTTAAATTGTAAACTAAAATTACTTAGTTTAGTAAAAGATAACGGTTATATTGTTGTAAATGGAGATGATGATAGTTTACAAAATATTAAGTGTCAAAATGTGTCGACTTTTGGTTTTTTAGAGTGTAATGATTATGTCATTAGAGATGTAAATTATGGTAATGACTTTACAGATATATATCTTAGCAATAATTTAGAAAATTTTCATATTAAAAGTCCATACTTAGGTAAATATAATGTATACAATGTTGTTATGGCTTTTATTATTGGATTAAAATATGGTGTTTCTAGTGATGTTTTAATTAAAAGAATAGAGAAATTAAAACCTATAAGAGGAAGATGTGAATTTTTAGATTTTGGACAAAACTATAAGATAGTTCTAGATTATGCCCATACTATTAACGGTATAAAAAATATTTTAAATACATTTAATGATTCTAAAAGATTAATTACTATTACTGGGGCTGCAGGAGGTCGTGATAGGGAAAAAAGGAATATTATTGGAAATATGGTTATGGATAAAAGTGATATAGCTATATTTACAATGGACGACCCTCGATTTGAAGATGTTAACCTTATAATTGATGAAATGGTTGGAAAAAGAAAAGATTATGTGAGGTTTCAAGATAGAGAAGAAGCAATTTTTTATGCTTTAAGTATAGCAGAGGAAGATGATATTGTATTAATTCTTGGTAAAGGTAGAGATAATTATATGGCGATTGGAGATAAAAAAATTAAATATAATGATTATGATGTTGTAGAAAAATATTTTTTAAATAATAATTAAGTTGTTAAAACAAGTTTTTGCTTTAAATATTGAAGCAGAATATGATTTTTTCTTCTTTTTGTTTTCCTTGACAAGGTTATAAATTCAAATTAAAATATAATTAGATCAGTGTTTTAATTGATCTAGATGGAGGAGTATTTTATGGATAAAATTTTGTTCTCCATTTTACTTATTATATTAGGCTTAGTTTTGGGCTTAGTTGTATCCTTTATAATTAATTATATTAGAGGAAATTTATTATCAAAGAAAACAGAAGAAATGATTAATAAAACTAAAAAAGATATAGAAAAATTAAAAAGAGATGCAGCCATTGAACAAAAAGAAGAAGCTCACAAATTAAAAATGGATTTAGATAAAGAAATTCGTGAAAAAAAAGATGAACTTAAGCAAAGCGAAAATAGATTATTGCAACGTGAAGAGAGTTTAAATAAACGTGATGAAATGTTTCAAAAACGGGAGTTATCTTTGGATGAACGTGAAGATAAATTGTCAGAAAGATTAGAAGAAATCCAAAATGAAAAAAGTAAAGTGGAGGAAATAAGGAAAGAACAATTAGATTTATTAGAAAAAATTTCTGGATTTAGTAAAGAAAAAGCTCGTGATTTGGTAATGGCTAAAACAAAAGAAAGTATGAATAAAGAAATTTCTGAGTATATTAGAGAACGAGAAAATGAAGCTAAACTGGTTGCTGATAAAAAAGCAAGAGAAATGATTGTTACATCGATGCAAAGATATGCTGCTGATATTGCAAGTGACCAAACTGTTACTGTTGTTGATTTACCTAATGAAGAAATGAAAGGTAGAATTATTGGTAGGGAAGGTAGAAATATTAGAACTATTGAAGCTATCACAGGAGTTGATTTAATAATTGATGATACTCCAGAGGCGGTAGTTTTATCAAGTTTTGATCCATTAAGAAGAGAGATTGCTAGAGTAACTTTAGAAAGTTTGATAAAAGATGGACGCATTCATCCTACTCGAATAGAAGAACTATATGATAAAGTTTGTAAAGATATGAAGAAAAAGATTTTAGAGTATGGTCAAGATACTACTTTTGAATTAGGTCTTACAAAGATTGATTCAGAATTAATCGAGATTGTTGGAAAGTTGCATTTTAGAACTAGTTATGGGCAAAATGCGTTACAACATTCTAAGGAAGTAGCAGAACTTTCAGGAATACTTGCTGGGGAATTAGGTGAGAATATTCAACTTGCTAAAAGAGCTGGATTATTACATGATATTGGTAAAGCTATTGACCATGAAGTTGAGGGTAGTCATGTTGAATTGGGAGTAGAAATTGCGAAAAAATTTAAAGAAAATGATATTGTAATTAATGCAATTGCGTCTCATCATGGAGATATCCAACCTACAAGTGTTATTTCTTCAATTGTTGCGATAGCAGATGCTTTATCAGCATCTCGCCCAGGAGCTCGTAATGATTCTTTAGAAAATTATATAAAAAGATTATCTCAACTTGAAGAAGTTGGTAATGAAATAAGTGGTGTTGAAAAGACTTATGCTGTTCAAGCGGGAAGAGAACTTAGAGTTGTTGTTAAACCAGAAGAGGTTGATGATTTGGAAGCGCATCGTATTGCACGTGAAGTTAAGGAAAAAATTGAAGCTAATTTAAAGTATCCTGGTACAATAAAAATTACTGTTGTTCGTGAAACGCGAGCAATTGAAGAAGCAAAATAAGCTTCTTTTTTTGTACTGTTCTAATTATTTTTAGAATAATAAAATAGGAGGTGATTTTATAAAACATAATCAATTAAAATTATTTTGGAATATTGGAAAATTTACTTGGGATAAGAAAAATAACTGTGAAAATATTATTAGAAAAAGTTCTTCTTTTTTAACTTATTATTATGGCAATACCTCGAATTTTTCATATGAAAGTATAATTTTTATGAGAAAATTTTATTTATATTTTCCTATTTATTTAAAAAAAATGGAAAAATTAGATTGGAAATTATATTTAGAATTATTAAAAATAAATAATAAGAAAATATGTTATTTTTATTATAATTTAGCTATTTTTTGTAACTTAAACTTTATAAATTTGAAAGATGTAATTTCAAGTAAGATTTATTTTAGAATATAATATTTTATTTTGATGATATTTATAAATTAGAACTTGAAAAAAATTTTATTAAGTATATAATAAAGAATATTAATTATTAAATTATATGGAGGTGTTTAGGATGTATAAAATTTTTATCGATACAAATATTTTCTTAGATTTTTATCGTTATAATTCTAATGATAATATTCTTGAAATAGAAAAAGAATTTAAAAAATATAAAAATTATTTTATTAATACACAGCAATCTTATGATGAATTTTATAGAAATAGAGAAAGAACAATAAATGAATTTATAGAAACATTAAAAAAACAAATCATACCGATTTATAATGGTAATTTCTTATCGAGTTTAAGTGGTTTTAATGAATATGTGGAAAGTGTTAAAATGGCTAATTGTAAAATAGACAATATGGTGAAAAAAAGTAAAGAATGTTACTAGAGACAAAACATTTCAAGAAAATTTTAATTTTCTTAATAATGAATTTAATCTAAAAATTGGTAAGAATCTTATTGTTGTAGAATTTATTTCTGATGCAATAAGATTATTAGGTGATATTTCATCATCTGAATTGGAATTTATTGAAAATTCAATTCTAATAGAGAAAGAAGTAATAAATGATAGTATTGATAATAATTCTAGTTGGTTATCAATAATTTATAATAGTTTACAGGCTCTTGAAGGAGTTGCTAGTTTAAGTGATTTATATGATGAAGTTTATAAACTAATTTCTGTTAAATATACTGAAAAATTGACAAATAAAGATATTAAAGCAACGATTAGGGGAGTTTTACAACGATATTGTAGTGGTTCTACTTCATATAATAATCGGTTAGACTTATTTGAAAATGTCGATACTGGATGTTGGGCACTTAAGAAAGATAAATAATCTTAGAAAAGCGGATAATTTTTTTATAAAATCATATTACATTTGTTTTCTATATTAATATTATTTAATTTAATTAGAAATCATTTTTTTTAAAATAAGTAATTTTTTTATTTATAAATTATTTATTAAAATTTTATTGAGAATGATTTCTTTTTTTGTGTAAAATTATTTTTGTATTTACATTGTCAAAGGTTTGTATTAGTTGACTATTATGGTAAAAAATAGTAGAATTATATAATAGAGGAGATTATAGTTATGGAAAAGAGAATTGATTCAAAAATAATTGTTATGATTATTTTATTAATTACTGTAATTGGACTGTCTATTGGCTATGCAACTTTTTCATCTACACTAACAATTAAGCCAAGTGCGACCTATGTCTCTAATCCAAATAATTTTAAAGTTGATTTTTCATCTAGTAATAATTCACTTCGAACAGATCCAATCGTTCCAGTAGGTACTCCTAGTAATGTTTCGGCGACCGAGGCTAAGATACTGAATGTTCCAGGAGCCAAAGCTATTAGTGGATTAAGTGCAGGATTTACGGAACCTGGACAAAAAGTAGAATATACTTTTTATATTTTAAATACGGGAGAGTTGGAAGCATTTTTGAAAAATATTATTTTTAAAAATGCATTAAATTCTACAAGTAATAAATTATGTGAGGCAATGCCAGGTACTACAGTTTCTTTAGTAAATGAAGCATGTAAGGATATCAATTTAAAAGTAAGAGTTGGAAATGATTTGGAAGTTTTAAAATCTTTAACAAATATCACTTCTCATAATTTAGTGAAAGGAGCTCATGAAAAAGTTACAGTTATTATTGAATATAATAGTAATGGAGCGAGGGCTGATGGTGATTTTAAAGTAAGTTTTGGGGAAATCGCAATTGATTATAGTTCAACAGATAAAGTAAACTAAAATAGGATAAGAAATACTATTTTGGAGGTAGAGGATGAAAAGAGGGTATAAAAAATTATTTATTTTTGAATTAATTATTTTATTTATAATATTTTTAAATAAAATTTTATTCAAGTTAACTAATGAATATAGTTATATTGTTTTTTTGTTCTTTCTATTATTTATATTTAAGCTAATATTTGGCTTTGAAAAAGATAGGCACAGATATACAAAAAATATAATCATTGAAATTATAATAGAATTATTAATGTTTTTTATACTTTTTTATATATTTGGTTTATTTATAGGATTTGTTAAAATTAATAATTATTATAATATTAAGGGATTTATTAATTACTTATTACCTCTTGCTTTAATTATAATTTTTAAAGAAAAATTAAGGTATCAAGTTTTAAATAAAGCAGAAGGGTGTAAATTTTTAGTTTTCTTTAGTTGTTTTATCTTTATAATTTTTGATATTGTTAGAGGGGTATATTTTTATGAAATTAATACAAAATATGATTTAATCTTATTTTTATCTTTGAACTTATTTCCTGCTATTAGTAATAATATATTATGTTCTTATATTAGTTTAACTACTGGTTATAAACCAAGTATTATTTATCTATTGATAATACAATTATATAAATATTTAATTCCAATAGTTCCTGATATCGATAATTATTTAACTTCTTTAATAGAAATTTTATTACCTATTGTAATTTGCTATAGACTTTATAATTTATATGATACTGTAAATGATAAGGAATTAATTCGAGAAAGGGAAAGATTTAAATATGCTCCTTTAATTATTACAACTTTTATAATAATAATTTTAGTTTATTTTGTTTCTGGTTATTTTAAATATCATGCTATTGCTATTGCTAGTGGAAGTATGAATCCTAAAATAAATAAAGGGGATATTGTTATAGTTGAAAAAATAGATAAAGATAATAAGATAAAAAAACTAAAAAAAGGGATGATTATTGCCTATAAATACAATGGAGTTACTATTGTACATAGAATTATAAAAGTAGTTAATCTGAATGGAGAAAATATTATTTATACAAAAGGGGATTCAAATATTAATGAAGATAAATATATTGTAAAGGAAAATATGATAGAGGGTAAAGTTAACTTTATAATTAGATATTTAGGTTGGCCTGTTGTTTGGCTAAATGAATCTATTTAAAGGAGGAAGAATAAAATGGGGAAATTTCACTATGTAGATGAAGTTAATAATATAGAAAAAGAAATAGAAGTGAATAAAGAGAATAGATTTGTTTTTATAGAAAATAAAAATAATGAAAAAGAAAATAGTTTTATTAACTTAGAAGATGAAAATATTTCTTTTAAAGAAGATAATTTTAATAATATAGAAGATGAGAATTTCTCTAGAAAAGATATTATTTTGGATGATGAGGATAATGAAGAAATCTCTAGGTTAGAAGAAAATATTGATGAAGAAGATAGTTTTTCTAGAAATAATAGTGTTTTTGAAGAAGATGATGAGGAAGATTCTAATAGAGAAGAAAATACTAATGAAGAAGATATTTTTTCAACAAAGGATATCATTTTCAATGATGAAGAAGATGAAGAAATTTCTAGCCTAGAAGAAAACATTGATGAAGAAGAGAGTTTCTCTAGAAATAATAGTGTTTATGATGAAGATGATGATGAGGAAGATTCTAATGGAGAAGAAAATACTAATGAAGAAGATATTTTTTCAAGAAAGGATATCATTTTCAATGATGAAGAAGATGAAGAAATTTCTAGCCTAGAAGAAAACATTGATGAAGAAGAGAGTTTCTCTAGAAATAATAGTGTTTATGATGAAGATGATGATGAGGAAGATTCTAATGGAGAAGAAGATATTTTTTCAAGAAAGAATATCATTTTCAATGATGAAGAAGATGAAGAAATCTCTAGTCTAGAAGAAAATATTGATGAAGAAGAGCGTTTCTCTAGAAATAATAGTGTTTATGATGAAAAGGATGAAGAAATTTCCAGTCTAGAAGAAAATATTGATATAGAAAATGATGATGTTTCTAGTAAAGATGATTATGTTAATCAATTAGATGGTATTGATTTATCTAAATTAGTAAAAGAGGAAAAGAATCAAAAGAATAATAAAAAATCTGATAAATTTAAAGGAGTAAAAAAAGAGGTTAGTTATAAGAAAAGAGTAATATTGTCTTTACTTTTATTAATAATTTTTGTTATACTTTTTAGTTTCTTTGTAAACAAAGCATTTATTTATAATAGTGAAAAAAGAATTAAATATTATGAAAATGGTAATATTGATTATAAAGTTAATTTATTAGAAAATGATTTTTATGATAAACCATATTTAGATAAAAATATGATGTATGTTGCTAATTTAATAAAAAATATTAATATTGATTTTAAGTATATTTTTGATATTGAAGAAAAAACTTCAATGGATTTTGTTTATGAAGTAATAGGAGAATTAGTAATTGCTTCAGAAGAACAAGATGATGTCATAGGAAGTAAATCTTATTCTTTAGTAAAAAAGAAAGATTTTACTATGAAAAATAAAACTAGACAGGAAATTGAAGAGAAAATAGTTATTGACTATAATTACTATAATGAAATAGCAAATAAATTTAAAATGGATTATGGTATTGATTCAAATAGTTATTTAAAAGTATATTTGAAAGTATATAAAAAGAACTATAGTGAAATTTCATCTTATAAAATTGATGAAACTAAGGATTTAGGTATTACTATTCCATTATCACAGAAGGCAATAAATATTAAACTTGATACAGAAAAATTAAATGGGGAATTTGAAGTTATCAGTAGAAATAGTAGTATTAGTGATGTAAGTATATTATATATAGTTTTATCAATAATATTTTTAATATTTGTAATTATTGCTTTTGTTAAGTTGTTGAAATTACTTATGTTGCTTATTGATAATAATAGTAAATATGATAAATATATAAAGAAAATTTTAACAGAATATGATAGACTGATAGTAGAAACTTCTAATTTACCTGATTTTGGTAAAAATGAAATAATTAAAATCAGTAAATTTACTGAATTATTGGATGTAAGAGATAATTTAAAGTTACCAATTATGTATTGCGTTGTAACTGAACATCATAAATCATATTTTTATATAAAAAAGGATAATGAAATATATCTTCTTACAATTAAAGAAGTAGACTTAATGTAAAATATTTAACTA
The DNA here is from genome assembly GCA_947652375.1 of uncultured Mollicutes bacterium. GTDB lineage: Bacteria > Bacillota_I > Bacilli_A > RF39 > UBA660 > UBA3789. The sequence continues at coordinate 40,708 of CANTCS010000011.1, forward strand.
TAAATGTGCATATAATATTGAATTAAAATATAAATAAAATGGTACGGTTGAGATTTTAAAAAAGAAAAAAACCTATAAATATATAGGTTTTTTTATATTATCTTTTTATATCTAAAATAATAGGTAAGATGATTGGTTTTCTACCAGTTAAATTGTTAATGTATGGATAAAGTGTATCTGTTATGTCATTTTTTAAGGTTGCAAAAGTAGATTTAGGATTTACTAGAGCATTTGTAATAGTTTGTTCTGCTTTATTTTCAATTTTATGAATTAGTTCTTCATTTTCGTTAACTAAAATAAATCCTCTTGTTGTAATATTAGGTTTAATTAACAGTTCTCTTTTTTTCATATCAACATTTACTATAACTACTAAAATTCCATCATTTGCCATAATTTTTCGATCTTTAATTACTGCACCACCAATTTCTCCAATTCTATTTCCATCTACGTAAATATCAGCTCCTGGTTTGCTTTCTCCAGGTGTAATTATATGATTTTTAATATTTAATGTATCTCCATTTTTTAAAATGAAGGTATTTTCTTTTGGAATTCCACAACTTATACCTATATTTGCTTGTTTTTTTAACATTCGATAATCACCATGAAATGGCATTAAATATTTTGGTCTTATTAAACGAATCATTAACTTTACTTCTTCTTCATTAGCATGTCCTGATGTGTGAAGGTCGGCTAAAACATTATTTGTATAAACTTTGACACCTTTTAAATATAATTTATTAATTGTTTTAGAAATACTTAAAGCATTTCCTGGAATTGCACTTGATGAGAAAATTACAACATCATCAGGTCTTAATTTTATTTGTTTGTGTGTACCATTAGAGATTCTTGATAAAGCAGCAAGAGGCTCTCCTTGACTTCCTGTACAAAGAATTGTTACTTCATTTGGTTTTAAATTATTAGCTTCTTCTGGCGAAATAAGTAGTTCTTTATGATCAATATATCCTCCAGTTAATGAGATATTTATATTGTTTTCCATACTTCTACCAAAAATACATATTTTCCGATTATGTTTAAAACAAGTTTCAAAAATATGTTTTACTCGATAAATATTAGAAGCAAAAGTTGCGATAATAATTCGATTATTTTTACATTTTGTAAACATTTCATTTAAAGTTTCATCAACTACGGATTCACTATTTGAAAATCCTTCATTTAAAGCATTTGTTGAGTCTCCAATTAGAAGGTCAACTCCTTTTTCTCCTAATGATGCCATTTTATATAAATCTGCCATAGGTCCAATTGGAGTTAAATCAAATTTATAATCTCCTGTTGTTACGATTCTTCCATCAGGGGTGTTAATACTTATTCCATGTGAGTCTGGAATAGAGTGAGTTATTCTAAAAAATTCTATTTCTATTTCTTTAAATTTTAGTTTAGTTTGGTCGGAATATACGAATAAATTATCATATCTTATATTTCTATCTTGTAATTTTACTGCAATTAATTCTTTAGCATGATTAGGTGCATATATAGCAGGAATATTTATACTTTGTAGTAAAAATGGAATTCCTCCAATATGATCTTCATGTCCATGAGTAATTAAAAGGGCTTTAATTTTATCTTCATTTTCTTTTAAAAAAGTAAAATCAGGTAAAACATAATCAACTCCCATAAGTTCACTTTCTGGGAAACTAACACCGGCATCAATAATAACAATTGCGTCTTTATGCATTACACAATACATATTTTTTCCGACTTCTCCTAAACCACCTAAAACAATTAGTTTTGTTTCATTGGTTTCTTTACTATTCATAATTTCTCCTTTCTTTTTAATTTTATAAAGAACTAACTATGAAATTATACTATACATTTTATGTTTTGTCTATAGTTATAGGGGGAACAATATATTTTGAGATAAGAAATTTTTGAATATAAATATTTTAATAAAGTTGTATAATTATTCTAAAAAATTATTTATAATATCTCATATAAGTAATAAATCTTAACGATTTAGTTGTAAGCATGATATAATGGTTGTAGGTGATATAGATGGGGATTTTTAATAAAATAAAAAAAATGTTTCAAAGTGAAGAAAATATTGAAATAAAAGAAATGAAATCTGATGATAAAGAAGTAGTTGAAGATAGTAAAAATAATGTTGTAAAAGTATATGAAAAAGGACTTTCTAAATCAAGAGAGGGATTTGTATCAAAACTTGCTAATCTTACTAATAAGTATAAAAAAATAACTGATGATTATTTTGATGAATTAGAAGAAATCTTAATAATGGCGGATATCGGTGTTAATACAGTAATGGAGTTTATTGATAAGTTAAGGGATAGAGTAAAAAAAGAAGATATTACTTCTCCTTTGGATTTAAAAGAAATTATTGTAGATGAGTTATTTATAATTTATGTAGATGATGAAGTTATAAGTAATAAGATAACTTTTAGAGAAAATGGACCAACTGTTGTTTTATTTATAGGAGTTAATGGAGTAGGTAAAACTACAACTATTGGAAAATTAGCAAACAAAATGAAAGATGAAGGGAAAAAAGTGCTACTTGTTGGAGCTGATACATTTAGAGCTGGAGCTGTAAATCAACTTCATGAGTGGAGTGAAAAAATTGGGGTTGGTTTCTTTGGTAAAGAAGAAAGTGATCCTGCAAGTGTAGTTTATGATGGTGTATCAAAAGCAATTGATGAGGAGTATGACATTGTTTTTATTGATACTGCAGGTAGACTTCAAAATAAAGTTAATTTAATGAAGGAACTTGAGAAGATGAATAAAGTTATCGATGGATTAGTTGATGGGGGAGCAAGTGAAACTTTATTAGTTATTGATGCTACAACAGGACAAAATGGTATTAGTCAAGCTAAGGCTTTTAAAGAAATTACTAATATAACAGGTATTGTATTAACAAAGTTAGATGGTACAGCTAAAGGTGGTATAGTTCTAGCAATTAAAGAAAGTATAGGAATACCAGTTAAATATATAGGACTAGGAGAGACAAAAGATGATTTAGCTGTATTTGATATAGAAAAATATATATATGGATTATTTAAGGATATGATGTAGATGAAAAAAGAAGATAATAAAAAAAATAAGCTGTTAATATATCTTGTCTATCTTCAAATTTTTTTGGCTGTTATTTCAGGGGTCTTATTTATAATTTATTTATTTAATAATAAATATTTATTTTTAATGCAAATGTTTTTTGTCCTTGCTCTGTTATTAATGTCTTATATAAATCATAAAATTTATCATAAAAATAGCTTTATATGGATAACTTTAATTTTTGCAATTATATTAATTATAAATAGTATATTAAATTATTTTGGAGTGTTATAGATGGAAGATTTTGTATATTTTAATAATTTATATGATTTATATAATTGTTTATTAACTAGTAAACAAAAAATGTATTTTGAAGATTATTATTTTAATAATTTAAGTTTATCAGAAATGGCAGAAACTTATAAAGTTAGTAGAAATGCTATTTTTAAACAATTACATATTGTTACTGATAAATTAAAAGAATATGAAAATAAGATGGGTTTGTTTAAAAAGAAAAATCAGTTGCTTAAAATTATAGAAAAGATTAAAGATGAAAATATAAAAAGAGAAATAGAAGAATTAATATAAAAAAAAGTATTACTTAGTTTGTAATACTTTTTCTTTATTGTAATTTCAACCGCACCATTTTATTTATATTTTAATTCTATAT
>CANTCS010000012.1 GCA_947652375.1 uncultured Mollicutes bacterium
ACTGACATTTTCTCAAAATGATTTTACTGACATTTTCAAGAAATTTTGACATTAACTCTGACTACTTCTAATAAAAAAACACTTTATAATCAAATCTTATTATAAAGTAGTATTAAACTTCATCTAAATTTTTAAATTTATACTCATAAAATAAGGCTTAATTTAAATAACTAATATTCTTTACTAAAAAAATTCAAAATTTAAAGATTATTCCAAAGAAATTAAAGATGTTTTATAGAATAATAAAAATTGGTTAATAATATGATAAGAAGATTTTTTTGATTCGAATATTTGTAATCAATAAATTGTTTGAACTTTTTATTTATATTTGTTAAAATAATTATATAAAAGATTAAAAAGGTAATAATGATAATGGAGGTAATATGACAAATATAAAGAATATTTTTAATAATTTTAAAAGATATCAATTTTTAATGACACAATTAATATCTCGTGATTTTAAAGTAAAATACAAAAGATCAGTCTTAGGGGTGTTATGGAGTTTACTATATCCGATTTTAATGATGTCTGTTATGGCTTTAGTATTTTCACAGATGTTTAGATTTAAAGTTGAAGGAATTAACTATTTAGTTTATTTAATGACAGGTATAATAATGTTTAACTATTTTAGTGAAGCATCAAATAATGCTATGACATCAGTAGTTGGTAATTTTGGTTTATTAAATAAAGTTTATATTCCAAAATACATCTTTCCATTAGCAAAATGTATCTTTGTTGGAATTAACTTTATTTTATCATTAATTCCTTGGCTATTAATAATTATCTTAACTCAGTTTGGCTTAGGAACTTATCCAGCTTCTATAAATATTTATTATTTAATTTTAATATACATATTTCTATGCTTATTTATTTTTACGGTAGGAATAGGACTATTTTTATCTTGTGTCTCAGTATTTTTAAGAGATGTATTCTATATTTATGGAATAATTTTAACAATCTGGCAATACTTTACACCAGTATTTTATAGTATAGAAATTTTACCAGCTAAACTACAAGTTCTCTTTCAATTTAATCCTTTATATCAATTTATTACAGCAGCAAGGACTATTGTTTTAGAAGGAAAATGTCCATCATTAGTATCTTTAATTATATGTGGTGGGATGTCTCTAATAATGTTAGTAATTGGAATAATGACATTTAAGAAAAATCAAGATAAGTTTATCTATTACATTTAGAGGAGGAATAAAAGATGATAAAATTAAAAAATGTCTCAATGAGATTTAATTTAGGAATAGAAAAAACATATTCTATTAAAGAAGCTTTTATCGCCTTCTTTGATAAAAAAAGAAGAGTAAAAACTAGTGAGTTTTGGGCTTTGAAAAATGTTTCTTTTGAAGTGAATAGAGGAGAAGTTGTTGGACTAATTGGAAGTAATGGTGCAGGAAAAAGTACTCTTTTAAAAGTTGTTAGTGGTGTTATGAAACCAACAGAGGGAAAAGTATCTGTAAAAGGAGTTATATCTCCTATGATAGAGTTAGGTGCAGGTTTTGATATGGAATTAACAGCAAGAGAAAATATTTATTTAAATGGTTCTATATTAGGTTATTCTAAAACATTTATTGATGAAAAATTTGACGAAATAGTTGAATTTTCTGAACTTAGAGATTTTTTAGATGCTCCTGTAAAAAACTTCTCATCTGGAATGACTGCAAAATTAGCTTTTGCTATAGCAACAATAGTTAATCCAGAAATTCTTATTGTCGATGAAATTTTATCAGTAGGAGATATAAAATTTCAAGAAAAAAGTAGAAATAAAATGCTAGAAATGATTAAAGGTGGAACAACAGTATTATATGTTTCCCATTCTTTAGAATCTATCAAAGAATTATGTGATAAAGTAATTTGGTTAGAGCACGGTCAAATTGTAAAAATAGGAAATACTAAAAAGATCTGTGATGAATATTATAAAAAACAAATGGGACAATAAATTAGGAGGTTCACTATGAAAAAGATACATAATAAGGAATACAAATATATATTTTTTGATATATTTGATACAATAGTTTCAAGAAAAATTCAACCTGAATATACAAAAAAAATTTGGGCAAATCATCTTGTAAAAGCGCTAGATTTAAAATTAGATATGACAGAAGTTTATGGAATTAGAAATAAAATTGAATATCAATTAGGTGAAAAAGCAGCAGCAAATGGAAATGATTGGGAATTTACTTATAATGATTTAATAAAAGAGATTTATAATGAAATAAATATTCAAATACCATTTAAAAAATTCTTATCAATTGCGACTAATATTGAAATTGATATAGAAAGTTCTGTACTAATTCCTGATCAAAAAATTATAAAGGAAATAAAAAATTTAAGAAAAGAAGGAAAAAAGATATATTGTGTTTCTGATATGTATTTATCAAAAGAAATGATTAAAACTATCTTTAAAAATTTAAAAATCGATATTCTTTTTGATGACTTTTTTATCTCATGTGAATATTTAAAAAATAAAAAAAGTGGTAGTTTATACGATTTAGTATTAAAAAAATTAAAAGCAAACCCTAAAAATTGTCTTATGATAGGAGATAATTATAATTCTGATTATGAAAATCCAAAATCCAAAAAAATAGAAGCAATACATTTAGATAGAACTGAAAAATATAAAGAATATGAAAAGTATCATGAAAATTATAATGAAGAAAAAGTTCTAACTTATTTTGAAAAATTGAAAAATACCAAAACTAATAATTTTGAACATGCCATCTTTGCTTTATATCAATTTACAGAAAAGTTGTACTATCAATTATTAAAAGATGAATTAGATGAAGTGTTTTTCTTATCACGAGAGGGAGAATATTTAAAAAAACTATTTGATCACTATCTTAAAACTATTCATGGTAAGAAAATTAAATCACACTATATTTTAGTTTCCCGTAAAGCAACTTATTTACCATCATTAAAATCTTTAGAAAAAGAAGATTTCTCCAAACTTCTTCATCAATACGTGTATATAAGTGTTAAAGAGTTTTTAGGTAGTTTGAACTTTTCTGAAGAAGAATTAAAAAATATTTTAAATAGTTTCAGTCAAGACTGCAAAGAATTGATAGGAAAAGTCAATTTAAAAGAGCAAGAAAAAAAGGAAATGCAAGCAATAATTGATAAAAAGTTTGATACTAAAATTATCTATTTATATGATTCTAACATTCTTAAATATTTAAAACAAAATAAGAAATTTATAGAAATTTATGAAAAAAATCGTATAGAACAAAGTAATCTCTTTAGAAAGTATATTAAATCTTTTACTAATAAAAAAGAAATATGTGTGGTTGATATTGGCTGGAACGGTTCTATTCAAGATAATATTCAAAATATTTTAGGAAAAGACTATAAAATATCAGGCTATCTTTTCGGACTAGTTAGTAGAGATTATCATAAATCAAAAAATAAAAAAGGCTTAATTTTTTCAAATATTCCAAAACCAAGTAAAAATTTTGAATTATTTTATGAAAATAGAACAGTTTATGAAATATTGTTAGGAGCATCTCATGGCAGTGCTAATAAATATGTAGAAAAAGATAAAAAAATTGAAGTCTCAACATTTGAGAAAAAAGAAGAACATGATATGTTTACTAACGTTATATCAAAAATACAAGATAAAATGTTTGAAATATATAGTGAATTATTAAGAATTTTACCAAATGGTTATTATAATAACTTAAAAATTGATAAAGAGATTAATCGTATGCATTTTAAAATGTTATTTAAACCAAATGAAGAACAATTAAAATTCTTTAATAAAATCTATCATTATGAAAATTTTGGAGTTTTTGAATTTACTGAATTCAATTTACAAAAAAAATTAAATTTAAAATACTATTTTAAAGAAAATTTAAAATATTTTCTAAAGCATAAGAGCTTTTTCTATGATGCTTTTTGGCCAGTTTTAAAATTGTCAAATGAAAAATTATACATCCAAAAATTTCTATACATAGAAGGAAAAAAGCTCAAATTAAAAAGAAGGGATATTATTTAATATGAAGTGTATATTTACATTAGGATCTCCAGCAATTGGGGGAGGAACAAATGTCATTTTTGAACATGCAACAAGAATGGCAAAAGAAGGAGAAGAGGTATACATTGTTACAGATAGAAAAGTTGAACCAGAAGAATATGCTTGGCATACATCAGCTCATCTTCTAAATTGGGTAACATATGATGATATCATTGATGTCGAGTTTGATATGGCAATAGCAACATGGTGGAGAACAGTTTATGAAACTTATCGTATCAAAGCTAAACATTATGTATATTTTGTTCAATCCATTGAATCAAAATTTTATCCAGAAAATGAGCAAGGTTTAAAAATGCTTGCAGAAATGACTTATTTATTAGGAATGAAAGTCATAACTGAGGCAACATGGATTAAAGAATACCTTGAAAAATATGATATTGATGCCTATTTAGTTCATAATGGAATTAGAAAAGATATTTTCACAACAAAAGGTGAGACTTTTGAAAAATGTAAAGGACTAAGAGTATTAGTTGAAGGACCAGTTGATGTAGAATTTAAAAATGTTCCAAAAACAATTAAATTAGTAAATGATAGTAAGGCAGATGAAGTTTGGCTTTTAACATCTTCTGATATTAAAGAATATCCAAATGTTGATAAAGTATTTTCTAGAGTTCCACCTAAAGATTGTGCAAAAATTTATCGCTCATGTGATATTATTGTTAAATTAAGTTACATAGAAGGAATGTTTGGCCCTCCTTTAGAAATGTTTCATTGTGGAGGAACATCTATTGTTTATGATGTAACTGGTCATGATGAATATATAATTCATGAAAAAAATGGTCTAGTAGCAAAAACAGATGATGATGATAAAGTTATAGAATATATTAATAAATTAAAAGATGAAAAATATTTAAAAAAATTAAAAAAAGCAGCTATTGAAACTGCTAAAAATTGGGTCTCATGGGAAGAATCTTCATTAAATTTTTATAAAACTATAAAAGAGTTAAATAAAAAAGAATCTGTAAGTCAAAAAGCATTAGAACAAAAATCAAAATTCTTTTTTGATGTTTATGTAAAATATGAGACAAAAGATGATTTATCTTTAAAAAAATTCATAGGAAAAAGATTAAGAAAAAAACACCAAAGAATATACAAAATTTATCGAAAATTAATAAGAAAGTGATGATTATATGAAATATGGATTAATTACCTATAAAGATACTGAAAATATAGGTGATGATATACAAAGTTATGTAGCAATAAGATTTTTACCAAAAATAGATTATTACATAGAAAGAGAAAAATTAGATTTATTTGTTCCCAAAAAAGAAGAACAAGTTGTTACAATTATGAATGGTTGGTACCTACATTCTAAAATTAATTTTTATTTATCACCATTCATTTATCCAATTTTTATATCAACTCATCTTTCTCAATATAACAACGGAGGAATAAAAACAGAATATCTAAATGAGAAAACTATCAAACAATTAAATGAGTATGGACCAATTGGTTGTAGAGATAGTGGAACTAAAAAATTATTGGATGATATTGGAGTAGATAACTATCTTTCAGGTTGTTTGACTTTGACAATTGAAGAGGATAAAAAAGTAAAAAAGAAAGATTATATTTGTATTGTCGATATTGATGAAGAAGCTGAAAAACATCTTAATGACAATTTAGAAGACAAAAAAATAGTTAAAAGAACTCATGTGCTTAATCGAGAAGAAAATAATAAATTATCTTGGGATGAAAGATTTAAAAATGTCAAAGAACTTTTAGATACTTATCAAGCAGCCGAATTAGTTATCACAACAAGACTTCATTGTGCTCTTCCTTGTCTAGCCTTAAATACTCCTGTTTTATTACTTTATGATGAAGAAAAATTATATACAAAGGATAGATTAGCTGATTATGCTAAAATAGTTAACAAAATGACAACAGCTGAGTTTTTAGAATCAGGAATAGAAAAAATAAAATCAAAAATTGTAAATCCTACTAACTATCTTTCAATAAAAGAAGCAAATGAAAAAAGAGTAAAAGAATTTCTCAAACAAGCAGAAACTAAAGTTAATAGTAAATCTTTACCTAGTATAAAAGACTATCAAAAATTTTATGTTTCACAAAAACAAGATATTGATAATCTTTATCAAATAGCTATAAATGATATGGAAACAAGTAAAAGAGATTATTTAAATATCGGTTATGAAAGAGATTATTGGAAAAAAGAATTTGAAATTTTATTAAAAAAATATGAATTTTTAAGAGATAAAGATACTTCTATAGAATTTAATGAATTTTTATTAAAATATGAAAACTTACTAAAAGAAAATAAATGCTTAAAGGAAAAGTTGGAAAAATATGAAAAAAGAAACAAAAACAAATCAAAAAAAAGCTAATGATTTAAAAATTATTGCATTCGAAAATTGCAAAGAACTTGGCCAAAAAATTGATAAATACATTAATTGTAAAGAAACAAATATTATAAATGTAGAGTGTAGTAGATTCAATAATGGTGAGGGTAAACTATATATAAGTGAATCTGTAAGAAATAAAGATTTATACATCTTATCTGATGTAGGTAATTATAGCATCTCTTATGATTTTTATGGATATAAGCATAATATGGCTCCTGATGAGCATTATCAAGATATTAAAAGAGTTATTTCTGCAGCAAATGGAAGATTTTCGAAAGTAACAGTCATTATGCCTTTATTATATCAATCTAGACAACATCGAAGAAAAGAAAGAGAGTCTCTTGACTGTGCTTTGGCATTACAAGAGTTAGAATCATTAGGTGTTAACAATATAATTACATTTGACTGTCACGATCCTAATGTCTCAAATGCTATTCCCAATCTTCCTTTTGAAAACATTTTTGCAACTGAAACAATAATTAGAGAAATCTTTAAAACTGAACAAATTGATAAAATAAATTTGTTAACAATAAGTCCTGATATGGGAGCAATGGAAAGAGCTAGATACTATGCTGAAATATTAAATTGCGATGTTGCACTTTTTTACAAAAGACGTGATTTATCGAAAATCATAAATGGCAAAAATCCTGTTGTAGAACATGTTTATTTAGGTAAAAATCCAAAAGATTATACAGTGTTTGTCATAGATGATATGATAGCATCTGGAGGTTCAATGCTCGATGTAGCAAAAGAATTAAAAGAAAGAGGTGCTAAGAAAGTAATCTTAGTAGCAACATTTGCACTTTTTACAGATGGAATAAAAAAATTTCAAGAAGCCTTTGAAAATAAAATTTTTGATCGCTTATATTCAACTAATCTAACATACGTTCCGAATGAAATTAAAGAACTAGAATGGTACAAAGATGTAGATTGTTCAGAATTATTAGCTAACATTATTCTACAACATAATAATAGTGGTCAAGTAGAAGAAATAAAAATAGAAGATGAACAAAATTTATTTTACAATATAAACAAGAAAGAGATGTGAAAAAAATGTTATATAAGGACTTAAAAATATTTTTAAAAAAATCAATTATTCCAATTATTTTAATAATAATTTTTCTTTTGTTTACATATGGAGAAAGAATTATTAGTAATGCATACTCGATAGATACAGAATTATATATAACAAATTATATAGAAAATGCTAGTTGGTGGAATAGTTTAGGAAGATGGGGATTAACTTTAATCAATAAAGTATTTTGTATTGGTCCATTAAGTATTTTTCACTCTAATTTTTTTATGCTAGTTTTTTTAATACTTAGCTCAATTTTTTACAATTACCTTATATATTTATACTTAGATGATAATCAAAAAAAATATTTTTTAAAATATCAATTTATTTTTCCAATTATATTCTATACAAATCCTATTTTTGCAGAACAATTCAATTTTACAAATCAAAACTTTGCAGTTTCCTTATGCTTGATGCTTATTCCCTTAATATTAATAAGCATATTCTATTTAGATAAAATTGAAAATAAATTAAATAAATATTGTTTAATTATTATTAATATAACTATTTCAACGTTAATATTTGCTACATATCAATCACTAATTTTACTTTTTATTGCTAATATTGCAGTTATTTATTTTATTAAATGTTTTACAGAAAATGATAGTAATTTTAAATGGCTAATGAAATATATTATTTTATTTTTAACCTCAGCAGTATTCTACTTTTTAATTTGTAAATTAGTAGGAGAAGGAAACTCATACCTTCAAACTGGTTATTCTAGTGGATTAAAAACTGTATTCAAAAACATTTATTATGTTATTATTTCTACTTTAAAATGTGAAACAATTTTTTATAATATCAGTTATTTATTTGCTATAACATTTGCTTTTTTTATAATAGCTATTTTAATTAAGGAAAAAAGATTTAATATTGGAACACTTTTAGGAACAATAGGTATGGCTTTATCACCTTATTATATTATGATTATAACAGGAGTAGATCAATTAAAAAGAACACAATTCAATTACTCTTTTATAATTGGTATAACCTTTATTATTATAATTGTTCTTCTAAGTAAATATAATAATAAAATTATAAAAATTATTAATTTTACAATAATTCTTTTAGGTACAGCTATTGCATATAAACAAGGTATGATGACAGCTCTATTATTTTCAGGAGATAAAGTAAGATTTGATTATGATAGAGCTTTTGCAACAACATTAATAAATAAAATAGAGGAAAAAGATTGGTATGATAAAAATAAAAAATATAATTTAATTTTAGTAGGAAAAGAATCAATGTCATCAAAATTACAACCTTTAAAAGGTGAAGTAATTGGATTTTCTTTTTTCGAGTTTGACTATCCATATTTTTATGGACCAAGTCACAGAGCTACAACTTTTATTAATGAACTAGGTTATAGTAATATTAAAAATCCTGACAAGAACAATCTAAAAACAGATTTTGAAAAAGCCAAAAAATATATTAAAGAAAATAATATTAAATCTTTCCCCTCAGACGAAAGCATTATAAAAAAAGATGAAGATACAATAATTATAAGATTATCAGATAAAATTGATTAATTTTATGGAGGTAGTTTATGAAAAAATTAAAAAGTAGAGACTCGAACTTTGAAGCTATGAGAATATTATCAATGTTTTTTATTGTTATGTATCATATTTTTGTTCATGGAAAGGTATTAGAACATGCAACTGGAAAAATATCAATTTTATCAATATTTATAGAATCTATTTTATTAGTATGTGTAAATTCATTTATTCTTGTTACTGGATATTTTCAATGTGAAAAAAAAATTAATTTTGAAAAAGTAATAAAAATAATTAATCAAACTTGGTTTTATAAAGTTGTAATTATGTTTACTTTAGTTTTTTGTAAAGTAATAATGTTACCAGATAATATAACTTTAATAAGAACTATTTTTCCAATTGATTATGGAACGTATTGGTATATAAATTGTTATATTTTACTTTATCTTTTGAGCCCCTTATTAAATAAAATAATTAATAATTGCAATAAAAAAGAGTTTACAAGAATAATTATTTTATTATTTGTTACCTTAAGTATACTTCCAACTTTAAGTAAAGATATTTTCTATAATACTTATACAGGAAGAAATTTAAGTACATTTATTTTACTTTATTTTATAGGAGCTTATCTAAAGAAATATCCAATAGAAAAAAGCAGTAGTTTGAAATATAATAATAATTTCAAAGTTAAATACTTTGGAGGCTTTATTCTATTTGCTATTATTTCAACAATTAGCTTTCTAATTTATAAAAAATTATCAGAACATGGTACTATTTTAAGAGAAATTGGAAGAACTTTTGGATATCTACATATTAGCTATGCAAGTCCAATAATAATAATTGAAAGTGTATGTTATTTCTTATTTTTTAAATGCTTAAGTTTTAAAAGTAAATTTATTGATAAAATTTCTGCATGTACTCTTGGAGTGTATTTAATAAGTGAAAATATATTTATAAGAGAAAACTTATATACATTATCAGGCCTAACAGAAATAACAAATATAACTTTTAAATTAATTTTAATTTTATTTTTTGTGGGAATACTAATATACATCCTATCGACAATTATAGAATTTATTAGACAAAATATATTTAAAATGATAAATAATACTAATTTTGTGGAAAATTATAGAAATTGGTATCGTAAAGAAATTGCCAAATTAGGAATAAAAATAAATTGGTAATAAATTTTATGTATAAAAAGTGATATAATGGTAAAGAGTTAATTAAGGAGTGGTTAGATGATTTTTATATCAGTAAAAGATGATATTGAACAGAGAAATATTATAAAAATTATAAAAGAAGTAGGAATCAAAGAAAAAATAGTCACTGTTAAAAAAACTCCAAAATTATCAAAAAAAGATTTAAAGAGTATAAATATTATAATTACTGATTATAATGAGAATTTTATAAAAAAATTACAAAAATATAACAAAGAAATAGTAGTTTATTTAGGAAAAAGGTCAAGTAAAATTTACAAAGAAAATGAAATTCTTTATAATAAAAAAACAAATACATATTTTTTAAAAAACGAATTAAGAGAAATCTTAACATTTTATATTAAAAAGAAAAATATAAAAAAATTTATTCTTATTTTTTTGTTAGCGATATTTCTAGTATCAGTACTAATTTTATTTTTATTTAAAATAAATCAATTAGAATTAAAAGTAGAGGAAAAAGAACCATTAGTAGAAACCAAAAAAGAAGAAAAACTGAAAAAACCAAATATGCAATTAAAATATGAAAATATAGTGTTTTTAGGAGATTCTCTTACAAATTTGTATAATTTAACTAAACATTTTCCTGATATCCCTGTAATAAATAGTGGAACTTGTGGATTTGTCACAGATGATATTTTAAAAAATTTAGGTAATTATGTATATATATATAATCCAACAAAAGTATTTATATTAATAGGAACAAATGATATTTCATTAACAGATAATACAAATGAAGAAATTTTAGCAAATATTAAAAAAATAGTAAATGAAATCCAAAAATATCGTCCTAAAGCTCATATTTACGTAGAATCATTATACCCAATTAATAATAATAATGAAAAATATGAAAAGATTGATATGGATAAAGTAAAAGATCGTGATAATCTAAGAATTAAGGAAATTAATAAATTAATATACGAATATTGTCAAGAAAACAAATTAGAATATATAAATATGTATGATGAACTTGTTGATGATAATAATAATTTGAATATTGAATATACAACCGATGGTTTACATATGACTGAAGCTGGTTATGATGTTATAACTAAAAAAATAATGCTATATATAAAAGATTAATATAGCTTTTCATTTTATATAAGAAAAATGTTGTGAGGTTCATGTTTAAAAACATATTAATTACTGTCGAAACTTATAGAACTTATTCAGAAGTCTGCTAAAGAAATCTATACTCAAATCAATCTGCTTTTTCATAAAAAAAATTTAAGTAAGCACATAAATTAATTATTTCTTTCATCAGTTCACATATTAAAGCATACGTGATATAATTTTATCAAGGGAGATGATATCTCATGAAAAAATGTGTAATCATCATGAATCCAGAAAGCGGAAAAAAAAAGAAGATAACAACTTATCAAGAGTTTTATGATATCTTAAGAAAATATGGTTATGATGCCGAAATTGTATTTACAAAAGCAAAGGGTGATGCTAAAAAAATAATTCAAGCATTAGATGAGAAAACATCTCTTGTCATTAGTGGAGGGGGAGATGGTACTTTAAATGAGATAGTATCAGGTAATGTTTTAAGAAAGAAACCTCTAACAATAGCACCACTTCCTCTAGGAAGTACAAATGATGTAGGTAATATGTATGGACTAAATAAAAATGTTTATGAAAATTTAGAAATACTTCTACAAGGAAAAGCAAAAAAAGTAGATGTTTGTTATATTAATGATACCCCATTTATATATGTTGCTTGTTTAGGAGATTACATCGATATGGCTTATGCTACACCACGAAGCTTAAAAAAACGCTATGGAAAAATAGCTTATATTTTATATGGCTTTCAGCAATTACGTAATAAAATAAATCAATATAACATTAAATATAAAGTAGATAACATTGAATATGAAGGAACGTATTCATTTATATTTATTTCTAACTCTTCAAGAATAGCTGGACAACCAGATGTATATTATGATGTAAAATTAGATGATAATATGTTTGAAGTTGCTCTAGCAAACATTAAAACAAAAAAAGATATGATAAAAATATTAGTACTAATAAGTACTATGGATGTAAAAGATATTCCTGATATAACATATTATCAAACAAATAATTTTGAAATAGAATTTTTAAACGGTCCAAAAACATCTTGGTGTATTGATGGAGAAGAGTATAAATCTTCATCTAAAAAATTTAAATTTAATGTTAAACAAAATATGAAAATGCTAGTTCCAGAGGAAAATATAAATAAATTATTTGACGAATAGATTGGAGAGCTTATGAAAAAAAATAATAAAAAAAGTAAACTAAAAGAAAAAAGAACAATAAATATAACAGTATATCTTGTTCTACGTTTTTTTGTTATACTTTGTATGGTTGCTCAAAGTCTGCATGGTAATTGGAATAATGTTTTCCTTTGTCTTTTAACTTTGATTTTATTTACAGTTCCAAATATTATTTCTAAGACTTTTAATATTTCTCTACCAACAACATTAGAAATAATCGTTTATATGTTTATATTTTCTTCAGAAATACTAGGAGAAATTCAAAATTTTTATGGAATATTTCATCATTGGGATACCATGCTTCATACTCTGAATGGCTTTTTATGTGCCGCAGTTGGCTTTTCTTTAATTGATATTTTAAATAACGCAGATGATTTTCATATTAATATGACTCCTGCTTTTGTAGCTTTAGTTGCTTTTTGTTTTTCTATGACAATAGGTATTCTATGGGAATTTTTTGAATTTTCTGCCGACAGATATTTCGCAACTGATATGCAAAAAGATCGTATTGTTGAAACAATATCATCTACCAAATTAAATCCGAGTGGAAAAAATATACCTGTAAAAATAAAAGATATTAATAGAGTAAAAATATATAGTGAAAATAATCAAAAAATTACAGTAATAGAAGATGGTTATCTTGATATAGGACTAAATGACACAATGAAAGATTTATATGTAAATTTTATAGGAGCTTTAGTATTCTCAATAATAGGATATCTTTATATTCTAAATAGAGATGGTTATAAGTTTGCTGAAAGATTTATTCCAAGATTGAAAGCAAAAACTTATAAATCATAGAAAGAAACAAGTTTAATTTTATACTTGTTTCTTATTTTTTTTAATAAAAAAATATGTTATATTATAAATAGAATAGAGGAAATATAATGAGAAAAAAGAAAAAAATTAATGAAAAAAGATTAATCATAAAAATGTTTATTTGTTTAGTATATCTTATAATAATTACAATTCTTTTTGTCTGTTCATATCAAATTTTTAAGGAAAAAAATAATGTCCTTCCTTGGCAAGAAGTTGAAAATGTAGAAGATAGAACTTATATTGATATATATAAAATGAGTGAAAAATTTGCCTATTATAAAGAAAGCAATATCGGACTACATTTTATTATAGAAAAAGAATCAACAGGTCTTTGGCATACATTTATAATTGCTATTAATGAAGGTGATTATGCAAAATATAAGGATGTAATAGATTATACTTATGAAAGAACTACTAAAATACCAGAACCAATTAGAGTATATGGTTATCCAGTAATAGTAAATGAAGAAATAAAAACACTAGCTATAAAAAATCTTCCTAATTTTATTCCAGCAGAAAATGAAGTAAAAATTACAACCGATAATTATGAAACATATCTTACTAATAGTTATTTAGATACAACAAGAGGGGAAAAAGATAAATTTAGTTTTATTCTTTTCGTATCTTTATTACTACTTTTTACTGTAATAGCTTTATTAATTATTACTATTTTTGATAAAGATAAAATTGTTGATAATATCGATGAAAAATTAGAACAAGAAATTAAAAAACATAAAAAAATATTAAAAAGAATAAAAAACAAGAAATAACTACTTAATTAATGTAAGTAGTTTTATTATGAAAAAATATGGTATAATAATTATATAAACATACAAGGAGTGATAACATGAAATTTCAAGAAATAACAGAAAAAGAATATCGTAACTTTTGGGAAAATCATCCCCTAAAAACTTTTTTATCTGCCCCAGAAATTTCTAAACTACGAGAAAAATCAGGTTGGGAAACTTTATATGTTGGAATAAAAAAAGATAAAAAATTAGTTGCTGCATCAATGATTCTTGGTCATAAAAGACATTTTAATAAATATGAATTTTATTCTCCAAGAGGATTTTTAATGGATTTTAAAGATACTGAATTAGTAACATTTTTTACCAAAGAATTAAAAAATTATTTAAAAGATAAAAAAGGATATGTCTTAAGAATTGATCCATATATAATTTTTAAAGAAAGAGATATCGATGGTAATATAGTTGAAAAAGGTGAAGATAATTCTGAAATAGTAAATAATTTATTAAAATTAGGTTATAAAAAACTATCAATTGAAGAAAAAGAACAAGTAGGCTGGATGTTTTCACTAAATTTAGAAGGTAAAACAGAAGAACAAATTTTAAAAGAAATGAAAGCAAATACTAGAAATCAAATTCATAAAACTGAAAAATTTGGTATTACAGTAAATGAAATAAATTATGATGAACTAGAAAGATTTCAAAATATCATGGAAGAAACAGGAGCAAGAAAAGGCTTTGCAGTTAGAAAGCTTTCATATTTTCAAGAAATGTATAAATTATTTCATGACAAAAATGAAGTTAAATTCTTTATTACTGAAATAAACTTAAAAAAATATATTAATGGTTTAGAAAAAGAAAAAAAAGAAAAAGAAGAGAAAATAGATAGTTTAACAGAAGCAAAATATAATGATGGTCAAAAGAAAGGTCTTAATCTTCAAATTGAAGCAATTAATAAAAGAATCAAAGAATCAAACGAAATAATAGAAAAAGTTGGAAAAGATACAATTACCTTGTCTGGTTCAATGTTCATGTTAATAAAACCAGAAATAATATATTTATCTAGTGGTAATTATGAAGAATATATGAAATTTAATTCTCAGTATTTAATACAATGGGAACTTATAAAATACGGAATTGAGAATGGATTTAAAAAACATAATTTTTATGGAATTCCAGAAAATATAAATGAACATCCTAAAGATTATGGCATTTATGAATTTAAAAGAGGTTTCAATGGTTATGTCGAAGAACTTATTGGTGAATATGAATTACCTCTTTCTTGGCATTATAATTTATTTAAGCTAATAAAAAAAATTAAAGGAGGAAAATAATATGCACAAAACTTATATTCCTAAAGGAGTTTGTTCTAGACAAATAGATTTCGATATAAAAGATGGCAAAATATATAATTTAAATTATATAGGAGGCTGTGATGGAAATCTAAAAGGTTTAAAAGCATTAGTTGAAGGACAAGAAGTTAATGTAATTAAAGAAAAATTAAAAGATATCAAATGTGGTTCTAAATCTTCATCATGTCCAAGTGAATTAGCAAAGGCATTGGAAGAAATTTATGATTGATAAAGTTGGAGGTATTATTCTACAAGACAAAAAAATACTAGTTCAAAGAAAAAATAATAATAGAGAAGAATGTATAATACCAGGTGGAAAAAGAGAAAATAATGAAACTGACTTTGAAACATTAAAAAGAGAATTAAAAGAAGAATTAGATGTTGAATTGCTTGAAGCAGAGTTTATCGGTGGTTATGAAGATATTGCTGTATTTTCTAATAAACCAATTCATGTTCAAGCATATCTAGTTAAAATATCTGGTAATATAAAAGTTCAAAATGAAATAAAAGAAGCAATATGGATAGATAGAAATTATAAATCAAAAGATATTAAAGTAGGAAGTATTTTAGGAAAATATATAATTCCCCAATTAATTGAAAAAGGATTAATGTGATATAAATTAATGTAGAAATACATTAATTTTTTTAACTAAATATTCAAATATAATCATAAATAAATTAATAAAAAAATAAACAACTATTGACAAAATTTTCATATTATAATAGTATGAATATATGAACAAATATTCATATAAAAAGGAGGAGAAAATGAAAATACATAATAAAGAATTATTATACGGTCTTAGTGAATTTTATAAAATATTTGGAGATCAAACACGATTAAGAATATTAGATGTTTTGGTAAATAAACCATTATGTGTTAATGAAATAAGTGAAATTCTTGATATCTCTCAATCTGCAATTTCGCATCAATTAAAAAATCTTCGTTCATCAAATTTAGTTAAAACAGAAAAAATAGGAAAAAATGTTTTTTATAGCATTGCCGATGAACATATAAAAATTATATTAGAATATGGTCTTGAACACATAACAGAGGTATTAAAATGAAAAAATTAATAAATAAAGATTTACTTAAAATTATAATCAGTTCTCTAATTTTAATAATCACCATCTTTATAAAAAATAATAATTTAAAATTACTTTTATTAATAATAACTTATATTACTATATCTTACACAATGTATATAGAATCCTTTAAAAATATAAAAAAAGGTGAAATCTTTGATGAAAACTTTTTAATGATTATCGCAACAATAGCATCTTTTCTTATAAAAAATTATATTGAGGCAGTCTTAGTAATTTTACTTTTTCAAATAGGTGAATATTTTTCTCATTTAGCTGTTCATAAAAGTAAAGATTCAATTACTAAATTGATGGATTTACGAGTAGAAAATGTAAATATTGAAAAGGATAAAAAAATAGAAAATATTCCAATTGAAAAAGTTAATATAAACGATATTTTTATCGTCAAACCAGGAGAAAAAATTCCATTAGATGGTAAAGTTGTAGAAGGAAAAACATATTTAGATACTGTATCTATTACTGGTGAATCGGTTCTAAAAAAGGTAAGAAAAGATGATCCTGTTATAAGTGGTTGTATTAATAAAACTTCAATAATAAAAGTAAAAGCAATTTCTACTTATAAAACAACTACTACAAAAAAAATAATCGATTTAATAGAAAATTCAAATAAAAATAAATCAAATACCGAAAATTTTATAAGAAAATTTGCAAAAATTTATACTCCAATTATTGTTTTAATAGCAACTCTTCTAGTAATTGTTCCATCTTGTATGGGTAAAGATTTAACAATATGGTTATATAGAGCAATTGTTTTTTTAGTTACATCTTGTCCATGTGCCTTAGTAATTTCAGTTCCATTAGGCTATTTCTGTGGTATAGGGTTATCGTCAAAAGAGGGAATTTTAATTAAAGGTTCAAAAGAGTTAGAACAATTAAATGATATTGATTATCTAATTTTAGATAAAACTGGTACTATAACAGAAGGCGTTTTTGAAGTAACAAAAATAAAAACAAAATTAAAAGAAAAAGAATTTTTAAATATAATAGCATCAGTAGAAGAAAATTCTATTCATCCTATCGCAAGAGCGATAAAAAAAGAAAATAAAGATAAGCTTAAAACAGTAAAAAATTATCAAGAACTAGCAGGACTTGGTATAAGTTGTAAGATAGATAATAAATTTGTTCTTCTAGGAAACTATAAACTATTAGAAAAAAATAATATTAAATACCCAAAAGAAAAAGATTTAGGAACAATAATATATTTAGCTATAGATAATATTTATCAAGGACATATAATTATATCTGATAAAATTAAAGAAAGTAGTCTAAATATAAAAGAATTAAAAAAATTCATAAAAAAAGATTTTATTATATTATCAGGAGATAACGAAGAAATTGTAAAAGAAGTTGCTAATAAAGTAGGAATAAATTTATTCCACGGAAATCTCTTACCTTTAGATAAAGTAAAATATATTAAAAAATATCAACAAAAAGGAAAAGTAATGTTTGTAGGTGATGGTATAAATGATGCCCCTGTATTAAAAATATCTGATATTGGTATTTCTATGGGGAATATTGGAACAGATGCGGCTATTGAAGCCAGTGATATTGTTTTAATGAATGATAACTTATTAACTATAGCTACTGCTATAAAAATTGCTAAAAAAACAAAAAGAAAAGTAGTGGAAAGTATAATTTTAGCATTATCAGTAAAATTTATTGTTCTAGTTTTAGGTTTATTTGGAATGAGTACAATCTATATGGCAGTTTTTGCTGATGTTGGAGTAACTTTCCTAGTAATATTAAATGTATTAACAATTTTTTATAAAAAATTATAAAGGAAGTTTATCTTCTTTTTTTATTGAATTATAGTGATTATTAATATAAAAATTCTTCTTATTTAAAAAAAAATTCATATAATTATTAAAAAGTTCGGTATAATAAATATGAAAGAAGTTGACTATATGAATAATAAAAAAATATTAAAAATATCTTTATTTATATCTATTTCTATTTTAATAGGTTTTATTCTATATTTTACATATAAAAAATATAGAATAAATAACGCTGTAAAAATAGTAAAATTAAAGTATGAAGAAGTTGAAGTTTATAAAAAAATTACTTTAAAAAATTTAATTAAAGAAATTAATGGAGAGTTAATAAGTAATCCTTATATCAATACAACCAAATTAGGTAAACAGAAAATCAAATTTGAATATATAACAACAGAAAATATCAAAGTACCATATGAAGTAGAGATTAACATTGTTGATAAAACACCACCAATTATTAGTCAATTAGATAATGTTACAATTACAGTAGGAGAGGATGATAATATATCAGAAAGTTTATTCTGTGGAGATAATTATGATAATAATCCTAAATGTTTTATTAAAGGGAACTATGATGTAAATAATGTTGGAGTATATCCACTAACTTTTGTTGGAATTGATTCTTCAAATAATAAGTCAACTCACAAATTTACTCTTTCTGTAAAAGAAAAAAGTAAAAATAAAAATGAATCTAATAATATTAAACCAATTTTATATGAAGATATAATAAAAAAATACAAATCTAATAAAACTAAAATAGGTATAGATATATCACATTGGCAAGGAAATATTGATTTTCTACAATTAAAAAAAGAAGGAGTAGAATTTGCATACATTAGAGTTGGTCGAGGAGATGGAATAGGAAATGATTATGTCATAGACTCTAAATTTAAACAAAATATAGAAGGATTTAATAAAGTTGGCATCCCAATAGGAGTTTATTTTTATTCCTATGCTAATAGTAAAAAAGATGCAAAAAAAGAAGCAGAATGGGTTTTAAAGCAAATTAAAAATTATCAAGTTGATTTAGAAATTGTATTTGATTGGGAAAATTGGAACTTATATCAAGATTTTAATTTAAGTTTTTATAACCTTACTGAAGTTTCAAATACATTTGTAAAAGTAATTGAAAAAGCAGGATATAAAGGAATGCTTTATAGCTCTAAAAACTATTTAGAAACAGTATGGTATCCAGTTAAATATCCAATTTGGTTAGCTCATTATACTGACAAAACAAATTATCAAGGAAAGTATAAATTATGGCAATTATGTAATAATGGAAAAATTAAAGGAATTGAAGAAAATTTAGTTGATATAAATATAATGTATGAGTAATGTTAATGTTAGTTGACAAATTTCCATGTCTAATTGGTAGATAGCAACTAATTAAAAATAATATAATTAACAGCGAGGTGAGTGAAATGGATTTAGGAAAAAATCTATATAATTTAAGAAAAAATAAAAATTTATCTCAAGAAGAAGTAGCTGAAAAATTAAACGTCACAAGACAAACTATTTCTAAATGGGAAACAAACGAGTCAAAACCTGATTTTGATAAAATATTACCAATTTGTGAATTATTTAACATAACTACAGAAGAGCTATTAATAGGTATTAATACTGAAAAGCAAGAGTTAAATGAAACAATAAATAATAAAAACACAGATTCTGAAATTATTAAAAAAAGAGCAATTTTTATTTCTATAGGAACTTTTCTATACTTTTTAAGTCTAGTTTTAATTATTTGTACAGAAGAAATAAATATCAGTCCTATAATTGGAGTTAGTGGTTTTTTCCTTATTTGTGGAGTAGCAACAAGTTTAATTGTTTATCAAGCAATTGTTTATTCTAAAAAACAAATAAAGGAAGAAAAAAAAGAGTCACGTAAAGCTAAATTAATAACAGAAACAATTGCAATTATCTTTTTAATAATTTATTTATTAATTAGTTTTATAACTTTCGCTTGGCATATAACATGGATAATTTGGTTAATTTATGCAATAATAGAAAATATCATAAAAATAATCTTTGAGATGGGAGATGATCAAAATGGAAAATAAAACTTTAGCAATAATTAAAATAAGTTTATTATCTTTTATAGCATTCTTACTTACAATAATTTTAATAATCTTATTAATTAATCCTAAAAAAAGTTGGAATATATTTGAACTGTCTTCAAAAAGTGAATTAGTTTATGAAAATAAAATCGAAGATAATATTAAAGAGATTAATGTAACAACAAAAGCAGCAGCTATTGAAATTAAAAAAAGTACTAAAAATTATATAGAAGTAAAATATTATGGTGAAAAGGATGATAAAGAATTAACTTTAACAAAAGAAAATCAAATACTAGAAATAAATGAAAATAAGAATTATTTTTGCATAGGTATATGTAATTATGCAGCTCATAAAATTGTTATTAGTGTGCCAGAAGATAATGAGTATGAAATTAATCTTAAAACAACAAGCGGAGATATTAATTTAGAAGAAATAAATAATCAAAATTTAAATATAAAAACAATCAGTGGAGATGTTTCTGTTCAAAAAGCAGAAAATGCTAAAATTGAAACTACTAGTGGTGACATAGAAATTAATGAGGTTAATAGATTAAATGCTAAATCAATATCAGGAGAAATAATTGTTAAATTCTTAAAAAGTAAATGTAATTTAAAAACAACATCTGGTGATATTGAAATAGATAACTTAGAATTAAGAGAAGACTCTGATATTACTTCAATAATTGGAGATATTGAAATAGATAAAAACTTAGGAGCATACATAAAAACAGAAACATTATCAGGTGAAGTTAATGTTGAAAATAATGATCGTTATGCAAAAAATGAATTAAAAATAAAAACAACAAGTGGAGATATTGAAGTCGAAAACTAATTATATTTAGAGTGTGTAAAAAATTCTGTGTAAATGGTATCTAACCACGATATTCGGGAACTTTGATAGTTCCTTTTTTGTTATCTAAATAATAACATATATTATTTAATTATCAAAGAACTTATATTCTATTATCAAACATTATAGATAATTCGGATAAAATAGGTCCCCAATTTCTATAGGCCTTATCCCATTTTTTAGATATATTTTTAGTAGAAATATAAACATTTTAATAAAGACATATCAGTAGGAAATACAGACTCCAATTGAATTTTTTTCTCTACAATGACTTTCTAAATTTTTACAAGTAGACTTAAATATAACACTAGTACATTTCCATCTTTTTAAAGTAGAAAATAAATTTATAAAATATTCTCTCATTTCTTCCTTAATCATTCCAGCTTAAGCAATATATTTTGAATACATATCTTCATTTTTTGTAACATTATCAATACTCCATTATCAAAAAACATTGTTTACAAAATCTACATTAAAACTTCCATCTATATTTACACGTCATTCTTCATTTTTTATAGACAATACCATAACTTTGACAAATTATTTTCCAAATTTTATTCCTCAAATATTAACTCCCAAGTTGTTGCTACTATTACATCAATATTTTAAATAAAAAAAATTATTATAAAAATTAATTTATAATAATTCATTTTCTATAAAAATTTCTTTAATTTTTCAATATATTTTTCTTGAACTTTTACATATTCATTACACAATTTATGAACTTTTTTATCCATAGTTTTATTGTTTAGTAATTTTCTACCTTCAATAATTCCCATATTTGTTCCATTTATTAATAGATCAGCAAGTTTTGAAACACTATCATCTAATATTGTGTCTTTTTGAATACCATACCAAGTCATAACTTTTTCCATAACAGAAGTCTCATGAATAGCATCATTAGTATATTCTCGATATAAATCATCTATCTTATTAGATAGTTCTTGATATTCTTTATATTGTTCCTCCAATAATTCTTTAAAATCATACGCTTCAACTTTTTCTAAAATAAAATCTAGTGCTGTCATTCCCATAGAACAACCTTTATTTAATTCATCTAAAGTATTAATATTGTTTTCCATTTACATTACCTCCATTTATATTATTCACAAAAAATATATATTTATCCAATAAATTTTAAAATATATTTAAACTATAGTATAATCTATATAAAAGGAGTAGTAAATATGAAAATAATTTCTTGGAATGTAGCAGGATTTAGAGCTTGTTTAAAAAAAGGGTTTGAAGAATTTTTTTATAAAGAAAATGCTGATATTTATTGTCTTCAAGAATCAAAAGTAACTAAAGAACAATATTCTTTTCATCCAGAAAACTACTATGAATATCTTTTTCCAGCAGAGAAAAAAGGTTATTCAGGAACATTAGTTTATTCTAAAATAAAACCACTTAATGTAATTTATGGAATAGGAGAGAGTATTTTTGATAAAGAAGGAAGAACTATAACCATTGAATATTCTAATTTCTATTTAGTAAATAGTTATGTACCAAATGTAAAAAGAGATTTGAGTAGAATGGAAGAAAGAATGTATTTTGAAGATAAATTACGATCTTTTTTAAAAAATCTAGAAAAAACTAAACCTGTAATAATTTGTGGAGATTTTAATGTTGCTCATAATGAAATAGATATAAAAAATTTTAAAGCTAATATTGGAAATGCTGGATTTACTTATGAAGAAAGAAGAAAATTCAATCAATTATTAGATAGTGGTTTTATAGATACATTTCGCTATTTTAATAAAGATTTAAAGGATGCCTATACATGGTGGAGCTATCGTAAAGGTGTTAGAGAAAGAAATATAGGGTGGCGAATTGACTATTTTTTAATATCAAAAAATATTATAAATCATGTAGATAATACTACAATTTATAAAGATATTTTAGGAAGTGATCATTGCCCAATAGGTTTAGAAATAAATATGTAAAAAAGATAAATAATATTATAGAAGGAGAAGTTATGGAATTAACTAATATAAAATATAAAAATATTGGAATACATGTTCTAACAACAATTTTTACAATCGATAAAGGTAACTTTAAAGTTTTATTAATTAGAAGAAAAAATGAACCATATAAAAACAAATGGGCTCTAGTAGGTGGAGCAATGTATAATGATGAAAAATTAATGGATGCAGCAACAAGAGAAATAAAAGAAAAAACTAATATAAAAGGTATTGATTTAACTATGGTTCAAGTATTTGATGATATTAATCGTTCACCACTTCAAAGAATGATATGTTTTAGTTTTGTAGGTACAGTAGATATTGAAAAAGCCGATATCTTAAAAGAAACTACAAAAACAAAAGATGCAAAATGGTTTACAATTGACGAAATTCCCAAAGATTTAGCATATGATCATAACGCTATAATAAATAAAACAATAGAAGAAATAAAAAAATTAGTTATGTCTTCAAATATTCTTAATCAATTATATCCAAATGGATTTACTTTACCAGAAATTCAAAAAGTATATGAAACAGTTCTTGGAAAAGAATTAGATCGTCGTAATTTTAGAAAAAAACTATTAAACAGTGGAATAATAGTAGATACAAATAAAACAAAAAGTTTTGTAGGAAAAAAACCTGCTAAATTATATGTTTTTAAAGATACTAAATCAAATAAAATTATATTTTAAAAATAGGTGATAAAAATGAAAAAAGAATTAAAAATTTTAATTTATAGTATGATAAATAATTTAATTATTTCAATAATAAAAATTGTAAGTGGACTATTCTATGGACTTGGTTCTTTATTTGCTGATGGGATGCATACTTTTAGTGATTTTATAACAGATATTGTTTGTTTAATAGGCGCAAAATTTTCCAAAAGAAAGCCAACTAAATATCATCCATTTGGTTTTGGAAAAATAGAATATCTTTCTAATTTATTTGTTGGTATAGTTTTATTTATATTAGGATTATATATTATAGTAAGTAGCTTTTTTAAACCATCAGTTATACCTCCATTTTCAATAATGCTTGTATTAATAATTGTTTTTATTCTGAAATTTATAGCCATAAAAATTATGTATAAAGTAGGAAAAAAAATTCATTCTCAAGTTTTAATCACATCATATAAAGAATCTAAAGCTGATTTATATTCAACAATAGGAGTAGCAATTATAACTATTATTTTACAATTTTCTAATAAATTTCCAATTCTTGAAAAAGCTGATGTAATAGGATCAATTTTAATAGGACTAATAGTTTTAAAAACATCTTTCAATATCATATTTGATAATTCATTATCTTTAATAGGAGAAATTGAATCAGATGAAGAAGAAAATAAAAATATTAACTTATTATTAGAAGAAAATACACTAATTAAAAACTATAAATATGATTTAATTAAATATGGTTCATATTACAAATTACAATTAACAATCGAACTAGATCCTGAAACAAGTTTAAGAGAAGTCACTATCTTAGAAAATAAATTAAAAAAAGATATCATAAGACATCGTAAACTAAAAATAAAATATGTAACTATTTTTGTTACAAGTAAATAACTATAATTAAAGTTTAAATTCTCCAATGATTTCTTATTGTTACAAAACAAATGTTTAATATAATTTATTTAGAAATATTTAGTTAGTTTGATATGAACCTCAAAAGTTGGACATTTTATAATAGTTATTAAATAGAGGATTGTCACCTATAATTTATAGGTGACAGTCCTTTTAATTTCACTTTTATTCTATCATAATTATAATAATTAATATAGTCATCTATAGCTAAAATTAATTCATCTAATGTTTTATAGTTATCTTCTTGATCATAAAACATTTTTGTTTTAAGCACCTCAAAAAAACTTTCCAAATTTTTAGTGGAAAGTTTTTAAGTCCATTGACACTTATTTTATCTTTTTTGCAGGAATACCAACTACTGTAGTATTACTTTTAACATTTTTTAAAACTACACTATTTGCACCAATCTTAGAGTTATTACCAATTTTTATATCTCCAAGTATAATAGAGCAACATCCAATCATTACATTGTTACCAATAGTAGGATGTCTTTTTTTCTTAGCTGTACTAACTCCACCTAAAGTAACTCCATGATAAATTGTAACATCATCACCAATTATAGCCGTCTCACCAATTACAATACCAGTACCATGATCAATAAATAATCTCTTTCCAATAGTTGCACCTGGATGTATTTCAATACCAGTTTTTCTTTTAGCTCTCTCACATAACCATCTTGCAATAAAAAAATGTTTTCTAAGATAAAACCAATGAGAAAATTTATAATAAACTAAAGCTCTAAATCCTGGATATAACAACACTTCAAAAGTTGATTTAATCGCAGGATCTTTTTCTTTTATAACCTTTATTACATCACGAAGCATAAATCCTCCTTATCTTTAAATATCTTTTGACTAAATTTTTAGTAAAAACTTAAAAATTATCATCTTTATAGTAATATATGTAGAGTATCTTTCTTGATATATTTCATTTAAATCAATAAAATAATTTTTATTAATATAAAATTGCACTAATACTTAATAAAATGTATAATAATTATAGGTGATTATAATGAATAAAATAGTTATTAATATTGAAGGAATGCATTGTGAAAGTTGCAAAAGTAGAGTAGAGAAAGCTTTATTAAAAGAAAATGAAATAATAAGTGCAAAAGTTAATCTAAAAGAAAAAAATGCTGAAATTGAATATGAAAATTTAACTAAAAAAGATATTAAAAATATTATCGAAACATTAGGATTTAAAGTAAAATAAGTAGGTGACATATGAAAAAAGTTATTTTAAGAATTGGTGGTATGAGCTGTAGTGCTTGTTCAAATGGCTTAGAAAAATATTTAAATAAGCAACCAAAAATTAAAGAAGCTAAAGTTAATTTAGTCTTAAAAACAGCAAATATTATTTATAATGATGATTTAGATATTTCTGAAATTGAACAATATATTAAGGATGCAGGATTTGAATCATTAGGTGATGAAAATTATTTATTACAAAAAGAAGAAGAAACAATTACTCCTCTAATTATCTATGGAGTATTAGGCTTTGTTTTAATGTATATTTCAATGGCTCATATGTTAAATTTACCTATCATTGAAATTTTTAATCCATCTAAATTTCCATATATTTATTCTATAACTTTATTAATAATGACAATTCCATTTTTAATATATGGCTTTGAAATTATTACATCAGGAATAAAAAAATTAATACATTTAATGCCAAATATGGATACTTTAGTAACACTTGGAATAATTAGTAGTTTCTTATATAGTTTATTTTCAGTAATTATGGTTTTTCTAGGAAATAACTCTTTTATTCATACCATGTATTTTGAATCAACAGCTTTTGTAATATACTTTATTAAATTAGGTAAATATATTGATAAAAAAAGTAAAAATAAAACAAAGGATGCAATTACTGGTTTAGTTCAAATAACACCACATATTGCTAGAATAAAAGATAAAGAACATTATAAAGAAGTAACAATTGACGAAATAAAACTAAATGATATTTTAATTGGTCTTCCAGGAGACAAAATAGCTGTAGATGGAGAAATAATAAATGGTACAACACATATCGATGAGTCATTTATATCAGGTGAAAGTCTCCCTATCTTAAAAAAAGAAGGCGATAAAGTAATAGCTGGGAGTATTAATTATGAAGGACCAATTGAATACAAAGCAGAAAGAATTGGAAAAGACTCTACAATTTCTGAAATAGTAAGACTAGTAGTTGAAGCAACAAATTCTAAAATTCCCATATCAAGAATTGCCGATAAAATATGTGGATATTTTGTTCCAATAGTTTTATCCTTAGCTTTAATAACTTTTTTAATTAATATTTTTATGTCCGACTTTTCATCAGCTATTGTAAAATTTATTACAGTATTAGTGGTAGCTTGTCCTTGTAGTTTAGGTCTTGCAACACCATTAGCTATGGTAATCGCAATAGGTAATACAGCAAAAAAAGGGATATTAATTAAAAATAGTGAAATATTAGAGTCAATAAACAAAGTAAATATTGTAGTATTTGATAAAACTGGTACACTTACTAATGGAAGTTTAAGCATTAATAAAATTAACAATCATTGTGATTTAGATGATAAAGAACTTTTAAATATACTAGGTTCAATAGAAAAAAATAGTACTCATCCGATTGCTAAAGGAATAATTACATATTTAAAAGAAAATAAAATTACTACTTCATATAATTTCACAACAGAAGACTTATCAGGGTTTGGAGTAAAAGCTAAAGATGATAAAACAATCTATTATGCCTGTAATTCATCTCTTTTAAAGAAATTAGATATTATTAACTCCTATGAAAAAGAAGAACTAGCTATGGCAGAAGATGGTAATAGCATAATTTATCTTGTTAAAAATAATAAAGTCTTAGCAACATTTGGCTTAAAAGACACAATTAGAAAAGAATCAAAAAAATTAATAAACGAATTAAAAAACAACAATTTAGAAGTAATTATGTTATCAGGTGATAATAAAATAACAGCAACAAAAATTGCTAAGGAATTAAATATCTCTAATGTTGTTGCCGAAGTAAAACCAAAAGAAAAAACTGCTTTCATTAATGATTTAATTACTAAAGGAAATAATGTTATTATGGTTGGAGATGGTATAAATGATGCTCCAAGTTTATCAAGTGCAACTATTGGTATTTCTTTAAAAGGAGCAACTGACATTGCAACTAGCTCTGCAGATGTAATAATTGTAAATAATCTCTTAAAAATATTAGATTTATTTAAAATAAGTAAAAAAACATTAAAAAATATCAAACAAAATCTTTTTTGGGCATTTATTTATAACATTATAATGATACCTATATCAATGGGATTAATTAAAAATGTACATATTAATCCAATGCTTGCTTGTCTAATGATGATTTTAAGTAGCTTAACAGTTACAATTAATGCTCTACGACTAAAGAGATAATAATTGTTTTTAATTTTCTAGAAAAATGTTATAATAATCATTAAAAAGGTTGGTGTTATTATGAAAAAAGTTTTAGTTGGTTTAAGTGGTGGAGTAGATTCTGCTGTTTCAGCAATATTATTAAAAGAAGCAGGTTATGAAGTTATTGCTATTACATTTAAATTTATTAAAGATTTTGACTCAACTGATGCTATTAATATAGCTAAAAAATTAAACATAGAACATCATATTATTGATTATCAAAAAGAATTTAAAGAAGAAATAATTGATAAATTTTTAGAAGATTATAAAAATGGCTTAACACCAAATCCATGTGTTTTATGTAATAAAAAAGTAAAATTAAAATTTTTGTATGATCAACTTAAAGTCTATAATTGTGATTTTATAGCAACAGGTCATTATGCTAAATTAGAAAATAATAAATTATATAAAAGTAGAGACGAACTTAAAGATCAAACTTATTTTTTATGTGAAACACCTAAGGAAATATTAAATAAATTGTTATTACCTTTAGAAAAAATAACTAAGGAAGAAACAAGAAAAATAGCTACTAAATATGATTTAGATGTTGCTAATAAAAAAGATTCTACAGATGTATGTTTTATCAGTAAAAAATTTAAAGAATATATAAAAACAGCAGTTAAGTGTACCAAAGGAGATATAATTGATGTTGATAGAAAAAAAGTTATTGGAACACATCAAGGTTTAGTAAATTATACAATTGGTCAAAGAAGAGGATTAAATATAGGTGGATGTACTGATCGTACTTTTGTAGTTGGAAAAGATTTAGACAAGAATATTTTATATGTATCCATTGGTAATGAAGAAAATTTACTATCAGACTCTTGCATATTAGAAGATGTAAATTGGTTAAGTAATAAAAAAATTTACGAATGTTTTGCAGAGTTTCGGTATCATTCAAAATTTATTCCAGTAAAACTTGAGTTTTTAGAAAATAATAAAATAAAAGTGGTTTATAAAAATGGTGTAAGAGCAGTAACTCCAGGTCAAATTTGTGCTCTTTATCTAGATGATGAATGTTTAGGTGGAGGAACAATTAAAAATATAAGAAAAAATAATCAAGAATTGTGGTATCAGTAATGGAAAAATATCAAGAAATAGAAAGAACTATAATCAAAAAGTTTCGTAAATCAATATGGGCTCGTTTTGTAAAAGCTGTTAAAGAATATGAACTAATCAAAGAAAATGATCATATCATGGTTTGCATAAGTGGAGGAAAAGATTCCTTTCTTCTAGCAAAATGTATAGAAGAGCTACAAAAACATAGTAAAATTCCTTTTCAAGCCCATTATGTATGTATGAATCCAGGTTATACAAAAAAGAATGAAGAACAAATAATAAATAATGCAAAAAAACTAAACATTGATTTAAAAATTTTTAAATCTAATATTTTTGATGTAGTCGATGAAACTACTTCAGGAAGTCCTTGTTATTTATGTGCTAGAATGCGTAGAGGTTGTCTTTATAAAGAAGCAAAACGTTTAGGTTGCAATAAAATAGCTCTAGGACATCATTTTAATGATGTAATAGAAACAATTCTTTTATCAATGTTTTATGGAGCAGAATTTAAAACAATGATGCCTAAACTTCATAGTGAAAACTTTAAAGGATTAGAACTTATTAGACCACTTTATTTAGTGAAAGAAGAAGATATTATAGCTTGGAAAGAATTTAATGAATTAACATTTTTAAATTGTGCTTGTCATTTTACAGAAAAAGTTAGTAACAAAGAAGAAGAGAGTAAACGTAAGGAAATAAAAGAATTAATAAAAAACTTAAAAAAAATAAATAATAATATCGATTCTAATATTTTTACAAGTGCCTCTAATGTTAATAT
This sequence comes from uncultured Mollicutes bacterium, assembly GCA_947652375.1. Lineage (GTDB taxonomy): Bacteria > Bacillota_I > Bacilli_A > RF39 > UBA660 > UBA3789. Next base: position 29,940 of record CANTCS010000012.1, read on the forward strand.
AGAAGCAATAATAGGCTACAAAAAAAATAAAGAATTTTATTCTTTTTTAGAAGAATATGATACAAAAGGAAAATAAATATGCATATAAAAATAAAACAACTAGAAATAAAAAATAATAAAGTTCTTTATTATAATAATCTAAAAATAAAAAGAATTTCAAAAGAAGTAGAAAATTTTATAGAAGATAATCCTATCTTTAATACTAAGGAAGTTAAACAATTACTTTTACAAGATTTAGATTATGATTTAAATAATTTAATAAAAGATGAAACCCTAAAAGATCAAAAAAGATATAGAAACCTAATAAATGGATATAAGTATATATTTTCTGGAATTGAAATTAATGAAAGTAGTCTAAATAAACTATATCAAATATTAAGTAAAAATCTTTTAGATGAATATGAAATTAATAATATGAGTGAATATTATCGTAATAAAGATGTCTATATATTAAATAATAAAAGTCATTTTCTAAATGATTTTAATAAAGGTATTGAATCTTTCAAAATTACTGAATATATGAATAATCTTTTAACTTTTATAAATGAAAATACATCTAAAAATGCAATCGATGAATTTATTAAATCACAAATTTTTCATTTTTACTTTGTATATATTCACCCATACTTTGACATTAATGGAAGAACAAGTAGAACTGCAGCTATATGGTATCTCTTAAATAAAGAGGTCTATCCTTATCTATTTTTTAATAGAGCTATTACATTCTCTAAAGTCCAATATAAAAAAAGTATTCTTACATCAATTAAAAAAGGTAACATTACAGTTTTTCTAGATTATATTCTAAAGTCATTATTAGAAGAGTTAAAAAAAGAAAAAGTAATAAAAGAAATAGAAAAGACCACCTCACTTTCTCTAATTGATAAACAAGTTATTTTATGTTTTTTATCACTTAAGAAAAATAAATCTATTGAAGAATTAGCCTTATCATTAAATGGCTATGATTTACATAAATTTTTAGATAAAACAATAAAAGAAAAAATATATCCTTTAATTTTAAGAAATATTTTACAAATTATTAATAATAATCAATTAATATTAAATAAAGATATTTTTAATAAAAATACTTTCTATCAAAAAATAAAAAATTAATTAAAAACAAAAATTATGATTTTATCAGCAAATATTAAATAAAATATAGTTAAAAAATTTTGGACAAACTATAAGTTAAAATAAATTATTATTTTAACTAGAAATATCATTAATAATTGAGTATAATTAAATAAAGGTGAAGTAAATGAAAAAAATTATAAATATTTTATTAATTGTTATATTAATATTAGGAACAACTGCGTGTAAAAAGAGTGAAAAAGAATTAACCGATGCAGAAAAATTTAAAAAAGAATATGAATCTTTAAATAATCAAGTTAGAGAAAAAGATAATAAAAAAATAAGAGAAGTAACTATTCCAAGTGATAATCCTATAGTTTATAAAAGTGCTGAAGAAATAGTAAAAATGATAGATAATAAAGAGTCATTTTTAGTTTATTTTGGTTTTTCTGATTGCCCTTGGTGTAGAAGTGTTATAGAAGAATTGATTAAAGTATCTAAAGATAATTCAGTTGCTAAAATTTATTACGTTGATGTAAAAGATATTAGAGATACTAAAGAAATCGATACTGAAGGTAATATAAAAACTACACAAAAAGGATCAAAAGGTTATAATGAATTATTAAAAAGGATGTCTAATGTCTTAGCCGACTATAAAATAAATGATAAAGATGGTAATGAAATAGATACGAATGAAAAAAGAATTTTTGCTCCCAATGTTGTTGCAATATCAAAAGGAAAAGCAATTGAACTTGCAACTGGAGAGAGTACTAAATTAAAAAATCCTTATGATGAATTAACAGATGAAATGAGAAAAGAAACATATAATAAATTTAAGTGTTTAATAGAATGTTTAGATAAAGAAAGTACAACTTGTCAAAAGAATAGTTGCTAATAATAAATATTATAAAGGAGTTAATAATGGATAAAGAAATTTATACTAAATCAATACTTACATTTGTATTTACAAATGATGGTAAAATGCTAGTTAGAAAAAATAAAGAAGAAAAATTAGATACTGTTCCTCAAATTTTCTTTGGTTATCGTAAAAAAGAAAATACAACAGACTTTGAAGATTCTATATGGGTAATAAATCATCCAGATGAATATAAAGAAAGAATTGCAATATTTATTGCATATCATTTACGAAATAGTAAAAAGGCAATTTTAGATGGCTACTTTATTGCAAATGGGAATCGTTTGTTAGATGTTGGAAAACTTTATGGTAAGATTGCAAATCATCAAATTGAGGAAATGAAATCCATACACACGCCATCATTTATAAGAGTAAATGATGAATATTATGATGGTGGATTAAATCAAAATAATCAACAAGTAATTAATCAAATAGAAACAAGATATATTGTTTTACCAGCTGATGAAGATTTAGAAGCATTTGAAGATTTAGAAATAATTGAAGTTGATGAATTAAGAAGAAGTTTTGGATTAATATCTAGTAGAATTGCTTTAGGAATAACTGGTTCTGATGGAGAAATTATGGATACTTTTATTAGTAAATTAAAATCTTTAGAAAAAAATTCTTCAATAAAGAAATAATAAGTAAAGAAATTTTTAATAATTTCTTTTCTTTTTTTTAATAATCTTTGTAAAATATTGTATTAAATATAATTAAATATTATTTAAGTGTTATAATAAGAAAGAAGGATTGTGATAATATGAAAAAAACTTTACTTTTATGTATATTAGATGGTTGTGGATTAAGAGATGAAAAAGAAGGAAATGCTTTTAAAAATGCTATAAAACCAACATATGACTATCTTTTAAAAAATTACCCTCATACAAGTTTAGATGCATCAAGTCAAGCTGTAGGACTTCCAATAGGACAAATGGGTAATTCTGAAGTAGGGCATATGAATATTGGTGCAGGAAGAGTCGTATATCAACCCCAAGAATTAATTAATCAAAGTATTGCAGATAAATCTTTTTATGAAAATAAAGAATTATTAAATATAATTAATCATGTAAAAGAGAATAATTCTAAATTACATTTAATGGGTTTAATTAGTGATGGAGGTGTTCATTCTCACATTTCTCACTTAATGGCTCTTCTAAATTTATGTAAACTAAAAAATGTAGAAAAAGTATATTTACATTTATTTACAGATGGAAGAGATACTGATTCTAAAAGTGCATATAAATATATTTATCAAGTAGAAAAAAAATTAAAGGAATTATCATTTGGAGGAGTAGCAACAATAGGTGGTAGATATTATGGAATGGATCGCGATAATAATTATGATCGCTTAAAAAAAGCCTATGATGCTATTGTAAAAAATATAGGAAAACATGGAACTACAATCAAAGAAGATATCGAAGCAAGTTATGAGCAAGGCATTACTGATGAATTTTTAGAACCAACTATTTATGATAAAAATGGAAATATAGAAAAAGATGATGGATTAATTGTGTTTAACTATCGTAAAGATCGTCTACGAGAAATTTTAACATGTCTTACTAATGAAGAAAATGGACTAGATGAAGAATTAATTCCTAATTTAAAAGTAGTAACAATGATGCCAGTAGTAGAAAGTGTAAAAGCACCTCATGCTTTTAATGACGAAAAATTAAAAAATATCTTAGGAGAATATTTAGAAAAAAATGGCTTAAGTCAGTTACGAATTGCTGAAACTGAAAAATTTGCTCATGTTACTTTTTTCTTTGATGGTGGAAAAGAAGTTGATTATGAGCATGAAAAGAAAATTTTAATTCCATCTAAAAAAGTAGCAACTTATGATTTATATCCTAAAATGAGTGCTGAAGAAATAACTAGTAATTTATTAAAAGAATTAGATAAAGATTATTTAGATGTAGTTATCCTAAACTATGCTAATGGTGATATGTTAGGTCATACTGGAAATTATAATAAAGCAATTGAAGCAATCGAATTTTTAGATAAATGTCTTGAAAAAATCTATAACAAGATTAAATCTATCGATGGAACTATGATTATAACCTCAGATCATGGCAATTGTGATATAATGGTAAATGAAGATAAATCGATATGTAAAACACATACAACCAATAAAGTACCATTTATCATAACAAATAAAAAAATTAAATTACAAGAAACAGGAAAACTTGCTGATATTGCTCCTACAATATTAACACTACTTAATCTTCCAATACCAGAAGATATGCAAGGAAAATCTTTAATAAAATAAAAATAAAAGAGTTGTAAAAATTACAATTTTAAAATACAATAAATAAAAAAGTTGAAAAATATGAAAACTAGAAAATTTCAATAAAAAAAGTGGTGGATAAACACAATAAAGAAAAAAATCGGTTAATTACGATTTTTTTAATTTTTTGCTTTTTCTAAAACTTTAAAATTACCATCATATCTATGAATATTAGAACAATCATGCGAAGAAATATATTTATCTATTTCTTGGAAATAATTATTATAAGCAACCAAGTCATAAACATTAATACCCATCATTTTACATTTTTTAAACAATAAAGTTAACATATAACTGTTAGCAGTTCTTTTATTAATTGTTATAACTAAAAATAAAGAATTATCCTCCATATATTTTTTCAAAACAGCTAAATCTAATTCTAAGATATAAATAAAATCAATAAAAATAATATTTCCTTCCATCTCAATTGAACTAATAAATTGTAGAAGTTTATCATAAGGATTTTTCTCACTAAATTGCTCCAAATTTGCTGGCTTATTTGTAATACAATCATTTATATATCTAGAATAACAGCATTTATTATAATATTGATTATAATAAATAAAATCAATAATAGTTTCATATAATTTATTAATAGTTCTTTTTTTATAAAGTAAGTTTGGTAATAAAGTCGCTTTTGAGAAAATATCATCTAAATCTATAATTTTAACTTCTTCATTAATAGTAAACATTATATTATTTATTTTACAATCTGTATTATAAATTTTATTATTACTAAGTTCTAAAGCATTTCTAACTAAATCATAAAGTAATTCCTTTTTTCTTTTTAAAACTTTATCAACTATATTATCAAAAGTTTCTCCCTCATAATATTTCTTTTTAATACCAATAAATTTATTATCAATAAAAACTAATTCTAAATCTGTATCAGTATATTTTAGCTTTTTATTTCGCCTATTTAAGCGTTTTAATAAAACTCTTCTATAATTTAAACATTGATTTCTATAAGTATATCCATTATATGTTTTTAATTCTTCATGATATTTTTTTATAACAAAATTAATTCTATTACTATGTACATTTCCATAACTACCACGGCCAATAAGTTTTAATTTATTAAATTCATCATTAGTAATATTTATTCTTTTTATTTTACCTCTTTGCATAAACCTCTCCAAAAATTAGAATTTATTATATCATTAATAAATAAAAAATGATAGAATAAAATTAATAAAGGAGTGAAAATATGAAAAAAGGTTTATTAGGAATCTCGCTTATTACATTAAGTGGATTATATATATTATTATCTGCAATAATAATATTAGTTTCTATTTTACTAGATTTTCCTGTTATTTACGGAATAGGTATTAGTATAATAATAATTATAATTCAATTTTTAATATCTCCATTTTTAACAGATCTTACAATGAAATGGTTTTATAAAGCCAAATTTAAATATGAAATACCAGAATATTTAAAATCATTTATTGATAGTGTTTGTCAAGAAAATAAAATGAAGTATCCCAAAATTGGCTTCATAGATGATGGTGCACCTAATGCATTTACTTATGGTCATACTAAAAATGATGCAAGAATTATTTTAACAAGAGGAATATTTGAACTTTTAACTGAAGAAGAAGTAAAAGCAGTAGTAGCTCATGAATTAGGCCATGCTCTTCACTATGATATGATTTTTATGACAGTAGCAGAACTTGTTCCACTAATACTTTATGGAATCTATGAAATATGCAACAAAGCTGATAAAAATAATAATAACAATAGTAATGATTATATTGAGTTAATTGGTATGATAGCCTATGTAATTTATTTAATAAGTAATTATATAGTATTATGGTTATCTAGAACCAGAGAATATTACGCCGATACTTATTCAGTTGAAGCAACAAAAAATCCTAATGCTTTAGCCAGTGCTTTAGTTAAAGTAGGATATGGTTTAACAACTGCTGAAACTAACAAAAAACATTCTGCAGCCCGTTCAAATGCTTTAGGAATTTTTGATTCTAAAACATCAAAAGCATTAGCTGTAACTAGTACAGAAGATGGTAATATAGACAAAGAAAATATCAAACAAGCAATGAAGTGGGAGCAATGGAATATTTGGGCAAAATGGTATGAATTACATTCAACTCATCCACTAATTTCTAAAAGACTATTAAAAATATCAAGTCGTAGTAAAGAATTTAATCAAGAACCATTTATTATCTTTGATTTAAATAAAGAAGAATCTTATCTTAATGACTTCTTATTAGAATTATTGATAAATTTCTTACCAATAATATCATTTATAATCTCTGTAATAATTTTAATTATTTCATTAGATACAGTAACAAAACCATTTATGTTTATAGGAATTGCTATACTAATATGCTTATTTTTCTCATATATTAAGTTTAAAAGAAGATATAGAAGTAGTCATTTTAAAGAAGCAACTGTAAGAGATTTATTAAGTGAAATAAAAGTTTCTCATATAACATCAATTCCATGTAGTCTTGAAGGAACTATTATTGGAAGAGGTAATCCAGGATGTATTTTTAATGAGGATTTTGTTATAAAAGACGAAAGTGGTATAATTTTCCTAGATTATAATCAACCTGTCCATTTTGTAAATAAAATCTTTGCTTTATTTAAATCTAAGGAATACTTTGATAAAAAAGTAAAAGTAACAGGCTGGTATCGAAGAAGTCCTGTTCCTTATGTAGAATTAAAAACTATTGAAATAGATGGTAAAATAAAAAAAGTTTATACATATAAATTTACAATATTCTTCTATATTGTTTCATTAATAGTAGCTATAATTTTAATACTTTTAGGCCTATAAAAAAAAGCTAATATCAACTAGCTTTTTTTTCTTTTATATGAGTAACTGTATAATTAGAGAAATCTAACTCTCTTATTGCTTTTACATAATCTTTAAACTCTAACTCATTTAAATTATTTATATTATCTAAATAAGGATAATCAAAATTAACAATATTATCAATAAAAGGTATTATCATTTTCATAATATTTTCATCTCTCAAAATCATTGTTACAATAGCACTTTTTTTATCTAATTCAAATTTATCTATATCAAAACAATTTAATTTTTTAATAACATTTAATATAGTTTTCTTAAAAGTTGAAACATCATTGGTATAAGCTCCAATATTAATGATTAAGAAATTTTCAATTCTAATATCACTACAACTTATACCTGTTGTAATTATTTTTTTATCAATCAATTCTTTATGAGTTTTAGAAGTATTTCCAAAATATTGATTATAAAAACATCCTAGATAAAAATCTAAATCTAATTTTTCTTTACTAGTTTTTTTATTAATATCTATTTTAAAAGATACCTCAAGATAATCAAGTGGAGTAGGAAAGTATAAAATATCCTCTCTTTTTTTTACAGTTATACTTTCATTATGATTTATTTTATCTACTTTTTTTTCAAGTATTTTCTTCTTTTGAAAAAAACTATTTATTTCATTCATCACTTCATTTTTAGAAAAATTACCACCAACTACAATGAATTGATTTTTAGGTTGATAAAAAGCTTCATAATAAATTTTTAAATCATCTACAGTAGTATTTTTTACCTCTTCAATTGAACCACCAATACTTCTAAAATTTATATTATTAAATAAATTATTTAAAGTCATAATATTACTATGATAGAATTTATTATCTAGTCTACCTCTAATTTCTTGATAAATTGGATTTTTTAATTTTTCTAACTTGTCTTTATCAAAATCAACATTGTAAATTCCATTAAGTAAAGTCTTAATACCAAAATTAATATTTTCAACAGCACTAAAATAAAAAGCTGTCATATTGTAATAAGTTGAAGCATTAGTATTCATCTGTCTACTACCTAATTCTTTTAAGAAATTTCCAACACTGTTACATTCAACAACATAATGTTCAAGAATATGAGCTATTCCATCTTGAAAATGATATTCCTTATCGTTAACTTTAAAATCTTTATCTAATCCACCAACTAAAGTAATTAATTGAAAAAAAGTAGTATGACGTCTTTTATCAGGATATAAATAAACTTTTAAGCCATTAGCTAATATAATAGTTTCAATTTCTTTCAATCTTCTCCCTCCTTTAAAAAATAAGTAGTATCAAGTATTAATCTATCAATAAAATCATTTATATCCACCCAAGATATATTTTTATAATTTTCTAAATATTTCGAAAAATTAACATCAATTCCTAAATCACTTTCTATAAAATCATCAAATAAAAAATATTTATCGTCAAGCTGTCTTTTTAATGCTAATCTTTTTCTTTCTTTAATTTTTTCTAAACATTCTGTAATTAATTCTTCATTTTTTAATAATTCCATTACTTCATTTAATTTTTCTTTTACAATTAAAATATTATTTTTATTAATATAAACAGTAATTTCTAATAAACCAAAAAATTTATAAACTTTAACTAATGAAGAATAAATTAAATCATTCTCATCTCTTAATACCTTATCTAATAATCTAGAAGAAGGTGAAGAAAGTATATCTTTAATAGCATTTAGTAAAATAATATCATTTTCATTTATATCTTTTACTTTAAATACCATAGAATAAATTGAATCTTTAAAATTAGAATCTTCACACTTTAGAGTAACCATCTCTCTTACCTTTAAAAAATGATTAAAATTAGCATGATATATTTTATCAACAAACTTCTTTCGATATAAATATTTATCACATAACTGATTAAACTCTAAAGAGTCAACATCTCCCATAATATAAATAACTGGTTGATTATTTTTAATATTTTTTAAATAAAATTGGTATAAACTTTTTCCAGTAACTTTTGTTATTTCTTCTTGATGATCTATTAAAGAGTTAGATAAAATTCCTTGATCATCAACATAGTCTAATAATTTCTTATTTTGATAAAATCCTATATTATTTAAAGCGTTTTTTATACTAAGCTGTAAATTTTTTATTTCTCGTTGTAATAAATCATTATCAAAAGCATTATCATTTATTTTAGGATTGTAAATATAATCTTGAAAAAATTTAAATTGTTTTTCTAATAAATCATCATCTAAAATATTAATATTTGGAATACTTATATCAAAAGAAATATAATTTGTTGTTCCAATAGTACTACTTGAACAATTAATACCAAGAATATATAATTTCTTTTTATTAAGTTGAAAATCTTCTTCACTAGAATAAGTATTGTTCATTCTTCTTAACATACTAGGTAGTAATTGTATATTTACCATATCCGAAATATTATCTTCAAAGAAAAATAAAACACTAATTTGAATAGATTGAAAATCACTATTTTGTAATATAACAGGACGAGACTTGAGTTTAATTTTTTGCATCTATATCACCTAGAAAATATTATAACAAAATTAATTACTAAAAAATATATAATAAAATATAAATGTTTATGTTATAATTAAATAAAGTAAAAGTAGGTGAGTAAATGAATAATGAAGAAGCCTTAGAATATAAATGTCCAGCTTGTGGAGCAAATATAAAATATAATCCCAAAATTAATAAGTGGAAATGTGAATATTGTAAAAGTGAATTCGACTTAGAAACTTTAACTAACAAAAATAAAACTGCTCAAAAAAACAAAAAAAATCAAAAAGAGCCTACTGATAATTTTAAAGATTATATTTCTTATAAATGTGAAAGTTGTGGTGCTGAAATAGTTGCTGATAATGAAACGACAGCCACTTTTTGCGTATATTGTGGAAACACTGCTATCTTAAAAAGTAAGTTATCTAATAAATTTACACCAAGTAAAATTATTCCATTTAAAACAGAAAAAGAAGCTGCTTTAGAAGCTTTTAAAAATTTATCTAAGGGACGCCCATTAATGCCCAAGGACTTTAATAGTCCATCAAACATTGAAAAGATAAGAGGTATCTATATTCCATTTTGGCTTTATGATATAAATATAAATGGTAATATTGAAGTTTTAGGAAAACAAATTAGTCATTGGTCAATCGGTGATACTCATTATACAAAAACAAGTAAATATAATGTTATAAGAGGTGGAAAAATGGACTTTTATAATGTTCCAATTGATGGATCAACTAGATTTGATAATGACATAATGAATACTTTAGAACCATTTAATTATGAAGAAATGAAACCATATAATCATGCATATCTTTCTGGTTTTTATGCTGAAAAATATGATATTGAAGGAGAGTCTTTATTTCAAGAAGTGTCATCAAGAGCTATTTCCTCAGCTGAAAAGTTATTATTAGAAGAAATCAAAAACTATGATATCAAAACATTAAGTAAAAATTCTTTAACAGCAAAAGAAATAAAAAAAGAATATGCTTTATTGCCAGTATGGATGGTTAATGTAAAATACAAAAATAAGATGTATATTTTTGCAATGAATGGACAAACAGGAGAATTTATTGGAGATATTCCCCTAGATAAAACAAAAACAATTATTTATTCATTAGTTATCTTTATAATATCTATCTTCATATCTATTTTAATAAGTTATCTTATATATATAAATGGAGGTTAAAATGAAAAAATATTTAAAAATTCTATTTATCATCTCCATATATTTTATTGGTTTTGCTAAATGTTATGCATATCCAAAAACCTTTGATAGAAATGAACTTAAAAATTATGGAGTAAATAAAAATTGGACAATAAATGAAAATAATAAAAAAAATATATTAAATACACCAGCAGTTGATGCAAATGAAAAACTTTATGATTTCGCAGAAATATTAACTGATGAAGAAGAGCAAATATTAAAAGAAAAAATAGATGACTTTATAAAAAAGACAAAAATGGATATGGTTATTGTTATTCCAAGATTTCATTATTATAATGATAAGGAAAATGAAGATTATGCTGCAGACTTTTATGATTATAATGATTTCGGAATGAAATATACCAATAATAGTGGAGTATTATTTTTAAGAAATGCCTATTTAAATGATCCATACTTTAATATTTATACATTTGGAGATGCTCAATTATATTTTGATTATCAAAGACTTGAAAATACATTAGATAAAGTTTATGCTAATATAAAAGCAGAAAATTATCTTCTTGGTTTTGAAATGTTTATAGATGAAATGTTACAATACTATAATATAGGAAAGCCTAACTCTATGCTTGGTTATAAAGTAGATGACAAAGGATATTTATATAAAATCTATCAAGTACCGATAATACCTATTACTTTGATATCATTAGTTGTAACAACAATTATAATGTTAATATTAATAAATAAAAATAAAATGATAAAAACAATTCATGAAGCTAAATCATATCTTGATGAAACTTCTGTAAAAATAACAGAAAGAAAAGATATCTTTATAACTTCCCATACATCTAGTTATACTACATCCTCAGGTGGTGGAGAAGGTAGTAGTGGAGGTTTTTCATCTAGTAGTGGCTCATCTGGAGGAGGACACAGTAGCGGTGGAGGACGTCATGGCTAAATTCACATAAAGATGATTAAAATTTCATATACTTTTCACATAAGAAGTATATATTAATAAAACGAAGAGGTGATAGAATGGAAGAAAAGAAAAAAGATCAAATAAAAGAAACTTCTATTAAAGAAGAAAAAAAAGAAACTAAAAGCAAAAGTTTTTACATTATTATAAGCATCTTTATAATAATAATTTTTGTATCATTTATTATAGCATTAAAAAATACAGGCTTACTAAAATTAGATAATATAAGTAATAAAAAAGTTGAATTAAATTATACGACAACCAATAATAAAGTTAAGGAAGGTATTTATATTACCGATGTTTCTGAAGTAGTTGAAGAAGTCATGCCATCAATTGTATCAATAACAAGTAAAACTTTAGTAAAACAAGGGTTATTTGGTCCAAGTTATTACAATCAAGAAGAATATCAAGAAGGTGCAGGATCTGGAATAATAATTAGTAAAAATGATAATGAATTATTAATTCTTACTAATAATCATGTAATAGAAGGTGCAGAAGAATTATCAGTTCAATTTGTTAATGAAAAATCAGTTGACGCTAAAGTAAAAGGTACATCTCCAAGAAAAGACGTAGCAGTAATTGCTATAAATATTAATAATATTGATAAAGATACACTAAATTCAATTAAAATAGCTACCATGGGAGATAGTAATAAATTAAAAGTTGGAAATGGAATTATTGCTATAGGAAATGCTTTAGGTTATGGGCAATCTGTAACAACAGGTGTTGTTAGTGCCCTACAAAGAGAAGTAGAAATCGATGAAACAAAATCTAAAATGATTCAAATAGATGCAGCAATCAATGGAGGGAATTCTGGAGGAGCATTATTAAATTCAAGTGGTGAAGTAGTAGGTATTAATTCTGCAAAATACTCATCAGGTGGTTTATCAAGTAGTGCTAGTATAGAAGGTATGGGATTTGCTATTCCAATAACTGATGTGAAAGATTTAATTACTTCTCTAATGAATGGAGAAGAAGATAAAAGTGATGGTTCAATAGGTGTTGAAGGTTATATGGTAACTGCAAGTCAAAATAAGGCTTATGGAATGCCAATTGGTTTTTATATTCAAAAAACAGTATCAGGTGGCGGAGCAGAAAAAGCAGGACTTGAAAAAGGCGATATTATTACAGAAATAGACGGAAATAAAGTAGAAGCAATGTCTGATATCCAAGATGTTATTTATTCAAAGAAAAAAGGTGAAAAAGTAAAATTAAAAATAAGCTATCCAAATGGTAGAGAATATAAAGAAAAAGAAGTTGAAGTCACATTAAGCTAACATAGTTTATAAACTATGTTTTTTTAAGTGTGCCGTGCATGGCATATATCTAGGTGGTGAAAGTCCACTAC
>CANTCS010000013.1 GCA_947652375.1 uncultured Mollicutes bacterium
TGTGAGAGGGAAAAGTATTCACTATTTTAGTGTAAAGTTTTCTCTACTCGATTGTTCAAAGAAAGTGAGGAGATTCTTAAAATGGTAACAATAAAAAATGAAAAAATCGAAATGGAAGAAGCACTAAAAAATAAAATTGAGTTTATTTGTAGTTTTTGTAATACTACTCCTACTATTTATAATGGTAGTATAAAGATGATAGAACACACAAATTTACAATATGTAGAACCCCATAGAATAATTATTAAAGATATAACATTTCTAGCATTTAACTATGAAAATACTCTTTATATAGAAAATTTAAGTAATGCTATTTCATTAAATGAATTAGAACAAATATTAAATCAATAAACTAATAAAAAAGATTATCAATTCCTTTTCTACTATTTACCTATGTGTTAAACAAAGAAAAAGAAATTACAAAAGTTTTGCCTACTTTTTACAACTATGTTGCTTAGTATCATTTACAGAGTGAATTATAGTACTAATTACAGAGTAATTTACAGAGCAAAGTATCTAGTCAGTTACATAGTTTGTATGATAATATGGTAATATAATCGTTATAAATACGATTTAGTGTACTATTTGCAACTGATTTAAGTAAAAATTAAAAGGACTGTCTCCTGTTAATTACAGGTTACAATCCTTGAATCAGTAATATAAAATAATTGTCCAACTTTTGGGGTTCAGTACAAAGAGTTGGTGGATTAAGATCTTTGATAATTGTAGAAATCTGTTTATCTAGTTCGATGATTTGTTCATCTATGTTTTTATAAAGATTAAGAATAGAAGTTAATTCCAGTTCAAAAATATCATTGGATTCACCAATAGTATTTTTAGCTAAATCCTTTAATTTAACGAATTTAGCATAAGTGAATTTACTACGAGAAATTTTACTTAAAAGGTCAAAATCTCTCATGTTAGCAACTTTTTCTGGAGTTTTATATTTCTCTAAGATATAAAGAGAAGTAGCTCCAAAAGAATTACTAAAAAATGGTTTAAATTCAGGGAAAATCATATCTAAGACATTTGTTAATTGGACTTTATATTTACTTCTTTGCTTTACTAAAATTTCTCTTAATCTTGAAAGTGACTTAATTGAATATTTATGATAAAATAGGCATGAAGTTTAGGGGGATATTGAAATGAAGTTATATATAGAATTGTTTAAATTAATGTTTAGAAAATTTGTTTTAAGAAAAAATAATGGTATAATTATAAAAAAATTTTCAGAAAACATGGGTGTAGTTTATATTAAATTAGCTCAAATGTTAGCAACTCAGAATTTTGGTAATTTATTTTCTGAAAAAGATAGGAAAATGCTATCTGATATATGTGATAATTGTAATAAAATAAATTTTGATGAGATTTTAGAAATATTAAAACAAGAATATGGAACAGATTTGGATGATATTTTTAAGTTTATAGATAAGGAACCAGTTGGTTCTGCGTCTGTATCGCAAGTGCATAGAGCAATACTTAAAACTGGAGAAGAGGTTGCAGTAAAAATAAAAAGAAAAGATGTTACAAAAACTATTAATGTAGATATAAAAAGAATTAAAAATATTATTCATAGATTTGGTAAATTTGTAAAATTTAGTAATTTTACTGGTAGTGATAAAGCACTAAATTTATATTTAGGATGGATTGAGCAAGAAACAAATTTTAATTGTGAAAAAGAAAATATTAAAATATATCAAAATTTTGCAAATTGTGTTAATGGAAAAGTAGAAGGTACAAAACAAATTAAAGTTCCAAAACTATATGAAAATTATTGTACAGATAATGTAATTGTTATGGAATTTATTAATACAAAAACCATTAATAAAATAGAATTAACTGAGAAGAATAAAAATAAAATTACAACTGCTTTAAATAGCTATATTAAGTCGAGTTTTTGGGCAATGTTTAATGATAAACAAATTGTTTTTCATGGAGATCCACATATTGGAAATATTTGTATAGACGAAAAAGGTAATATTTGTTTTTTAGATATGGGATATTTAAGTATATTAAGTGATAGTGATGCTATATTATGTAGAAAACTTTTTTTAACAGCCTATTCTGGAAATTATGAAAAATTATATGAGATATTAGTTAATTACGGAAATATGAGTGAAGAAAAAAAGAAATCATTTAAAGAAGATTGCAAGAAGTATTGTGAAGAAGTTAATAAAAAAGAAGTTTCGAATTATTTTGTTGATATGATTAATATTTGTCTAAATTATGAATTTGTTCCTCCTAATTTCATATTTAGTATGGCTAAGGCATTTGTTTATTTAAATGGTATTAGTAGCCTCTCTTGCAACACGTGTACTGCAAAAGAATTATTACAAGAACAAATAATGGAATACTTAGTTAAAAGGAGTTTAAAAGATTGCAAAGGAATAGTGTTAGATAGTCTACATTTTGCACCAAAAGCTTTAGAAAATATTTCACAGTATGGTTTAGTAAAAACTATTGCTAAAGTAACAACTAACAATGATAAAAGAGTAATAAAATTATTAGAAAATTTAAAAGAAATGGTAGATTTAATTAAATTATCATATAAAGATGAAAGGATAGATAAATCAGAACAATCGCAACAAAAAAATGAACATGTTTTTAAGAAATCATTATAAATAGTTGTTTAATAAATTATTTCTAGTAGTTTTTTTAATTTGTAAATATTCTATAATTGGAATTAAATTATTAAAAAAAATTATGATAATAAGATGAATAATAATATACTAAAAAATATTATCTTATTTTATTTTTAAATTACAATTATATATTAAGAGTTAGTTTCAAAGAAAAAACTTGAAAAATAGAAAAATTTTTAGTATAATAGCTTATATTTATTGAGGGGTTATTATGGTAAATGAAGAATTAAAAAATATTTTAAGAAAAATTTATAGTCAACAGGTAAATTTTTTACAAAAGTCTTTTTCTCTTTATGAGCGACTTGAATATGCTGAAAAAGTTGATGATTATTTTATAAAAAAATTATTTAAAGGATTAAGTTTTGATGATTTTTTTAATGTGTTAACAGAGGAGATAAAAAAAGGTAATATTTTATGTTTTGATTTATTAAATTATCTTTTATTTTCACAAGATGATAGTTTATTTAAGAAAAAATTGAAAGTTGATGCGTATTCATTTCCTTTAGAAAATTTAGTTTTTCCTTTGTTAGAAGAAGATGCACTTAATTCTTTTCAAAAGGTATCGTTTTCAAAAGAGCATCCTAATATTGATGAAAATATTGGAGAAATTTATAATTTAGTTTCTGTATATTTAGATTTTTCAGCTTTATTAAATTATTTATATTGTAATGAATTTAAGTTTGTTGAGGGTTGGGAAGGAATTTGTTCTTCGGAATCATTAAATGGTATCATACTAATACTTGAAAGAACTAAAATTACAGAGAATGATTATATGAAAGCTTTATTAAATTATAAATTTAGTATTATTTATAATTTTATAAATTTGATAGATGATGATAAGAAAAAGAATGATTATTTAGAAAAAACAAAAGAATTTAAAAATTCTGAATTATTAAAAATAGATAATAATAAGGGTAATATCCCTCTAGTAGATTTAATGAATAGAAATTTTAGTATAAAGTGATTAAACACAATTTGTAATATTTGTAAAAATAATTAGTTAATTTTAAAGGTTTTACTTAGATGTTTATTATTGTCACTTATAATTTTTAATGATATAATTAAATAGAATGGAGTATTTAATATGAGTAAAATATATATTGTTTTAACTTATTCTGGTACTTTTTTATCTAAATTAGTAAAAATTTATACACAAAAAGAGTATTCTCATGTTTCTATTTCTTTAGATGAAAATTTAAAGCAAATGTATAGTTTTGGAAGATTAAATCCTTATATTCCTTTTTTTGCGGGTTTTGTTAAAGAGTCTCCTAAATATGGAACTTTTAAAAGATTTAGAAAAACTAAAACAAAGATTTATTCTTTAGAAGTAGATGAGAGACAATATGAAAGAATTATAAAAATAATTAAAAAAATTGATTTAGATAAAAAACATTATCGTTTTAATATTATAGGTTTATTTGCAGTAGCTTTACATTTGAAAATAAGACGAGAAAGGCATTTTTATTGTGCTGAATTTGTTAAATATGTTTTTGATAATTCTAATTTGCAAATAGAGTTACCTGATATTGTTAAACCTGAGGATTTTGCGAATATAAAAGGTAGTAGTGAAGTTTATACAGGTATTTTAAATGAATATCATAATAATTAAAGAGACTAGTTATAGTCTTTTTTTATATATTTTTTTATAAGAGTATGATATAATATAAAAAGAATAGTAATTGGGATGTGCTGATATGAGAAAATATTTCCGTATATTTTTTAAAATTATAAAATCAGTATTTGTTTTATTAATAACTGCTTATTTTTGTTTTGTAATAATTCAAAAATTTTCGGGAAATAGAAGTGTTTTGGGATATAGATTATTTACTGTTGCAACTGGTTCAATGCGAGGAGTTTTTGAAATAAACGATATTATCGCTGTAAAGGATTTTAATCCTGATAATTTAAAAGTAGGGGATGATATTGCTTATAAAGGTTTAGCTGATGGTTTTCAAGGAATGTTAATCACTCATAGAATAATAAAAATTGAAATAGATAGTAATAATAATAAAATATTTTATACTAAAGGGGTTAATTCTACTGTGCCAGATCCAGCAATTACTAAGGAACAAATTCTTGGTAAAGTAATAGGTGTAGTCCCTATAATAACACAGTTTAATCATATTATTAATAATCATATGCTTTTTTTCTTGTTTGTGTTTTTACCTATTGTAATAATTATAGTTATGGAAGTTGTTAAAACTTTTAAAGATTTAGGAAAAGAAAAAAATTATTATGAAACACCTATTATGGTAATTAAAGATATAACTGATTTACATAATGAAGAATAATAAAAGAAATTAGAAAGTTAGGAGAGGAAATGGAATTAATAAATCAATTTAGATATTTTGTTGGAGGCTACTTTGGAGTTTGTTTAATGGATGAATATAGCTTAAAAGAATATGTATTAAATGATATAGAAAAATACATTAGAGAATTTGTTAAAAACTATCCTGTTGAAAATTTTAATTATTTAGAAGAGGCACATAAAATTAAAGAAACTACTTCTGATAAAACTAAGTTACAAGATGCTTTATTAGTATTAAATAAAATTAATGGCTCTATGGATTTAATTTTTTTAATTAAAGATAGACTTAAAACTTTTATTTGATTATAATAGTAAATTATTAGAGGTGATTTGATGGGGATTATGAGTTGGATAACTTATTTGTTTTGTGGTTTTATTTTGTTTATTATTCTAAATGTAATTAATAATAAGTATAATATTACAAAAATAGAAAAAATGATAATATCAATAATTTTTATGATGATTATTAGTGGTATATGTTTTAGATGTGCACTTAATTATACTGATAATATATTTATAATTTTTGTTTTTTTAATGATTATAGAAATAATTTATAGTAATTATATTTTAGACAGAGATTTTTTTGATAAAGATAGTAGAAATATAGAGTATTATATTTTATTAATAATTATTGGTTTTATAGTTAATCAAGAGTTTATTAATAATGTAACAGAAGTTTTTTTGACAGGAGAAGATTTAAGAATAGTTTTATGGTTTTTAAGTTTTATTTTTGTTTTTAATTTTTTTAAAGACAGAAAAATTTTAGAGAAAAAAGATAATCTAAATAAAAGTAATTTTATGAGTGAAGAGGCTATTTTGATTAGCTTTGTTAAGCTTAAAAATCAATTTAATAATATTTTAAATTGTGATGATAAAGACTTAACTAATATTTTATATTCAATTATGATATATGAAAATAATAAAAGATCTAAAATAATGAGAAGTTTTGACTATATAAAATTTAGATTTACTGGTACTAAAAGTAGATTAGGTATTATGCAAGTAGAAAGTGATAAATTTATAAGTGATAGTGAAAGTATTGAGATTGTCTATAAAAATCTTGAAACTTTATATAATAAAAAAAATATAAAAACTAATAAAGCTTATGAAGTAATAAAAAAATATACTAATAATAATTTAGATATAAAATTTATTTTTGATGTAATAGAAAAATTTTAGTTTAAAAAAGTATAAAAATATGATAATATTTTACTAAAGGTAGGGATATTATGAAGAAAAAAATCTATTTACTTTTTTTAATTTGTATTATTTTTTTATGTTCAGGATGTCAAGGTAATATAACTAGAGATATTAGACATGCTGGTTTTACAATGGGAGATAAGTTTATTTGTAGTAGATTTTATCCTGCTGATAAAGAGGATACTAATTATGATAAAATTAAGTATTTTATTGGAAGTCATATTATTAATAAAGATGGAAAAATTTATGAGGTGTCTTTGGGACAAAAGTTTTCTAATGATGAAAATTGTCGAGAAGCTAAAACTTCAATAAATGTAAAAGCTATTTTTGATAATAGAATTGTTAAAGGGACAGATAACAAATATTATTATTTAATTGCTTCTAATAATGTTGATGCTTATTCTTTAGTACCTACAACTGATAATTCTTATACTATTTATGATTTATTATTAAAAGATGAGGGTGTTCTAAAAGTTATTACTGCTAATAGTAGTACAGGGCTATATTATGTTTTAAAAACCGATGGAAATGTTTATAGTTATACTATTGCTAAGCAAAATTATAATACACCACCGATGATTACTGAAGTTTCAGTAGTATATAATAAAGATAAATATGATTCTAAAATAATTGATTTTAATTATGCAGGAGAAAATTTGAACACTTTTCTTAGAACAGAGAATAAAGTTTATCGTATGAAAATTACAAATAATGAGAAGTGTAGTAAATATGCAGATGTTAAATGTGATTTTAAAATGTTAGAAGAAGAAATTTTTAATGAATATAAAGATGTTATAATTACCTATAATGGTAGTACTTTAATTACTAATTATGAGCAAATTTTTAATGTGGCAAAATAGTGATGTAGGTTAAAAACTTCTTGTGGAAATCAATTTTTTATTTAATTGTAGAGATTTTAGTTAAATGATAAATTTTTCTTATGTTAAGTGATTAAAAAACAATATTTTAAGAATGTATAGAACTAAAAAAATTTTTAATTTCATAGGGCAAATCGAAATTGCTTTACTATTTAATTAATACATAATATAATTACAACAGTTTGAAAGAGGGGGAAATATTTATGAATAAAATATTTGATGGAAATTTAACAAATGTAGAGATTGCGAATTTATATCGTTATGGATTTAGTGAAAAAGAAGTTAATTTGATAAAAGATTATGTTTATAAATATAGAGAACATTTGAGTGGTTTTGTAGATTTAATTGGAGATAAAGAAGCTCCATCAAAAATGTTTTTAAAGAACATAAAACATTACGGTTATTTATTAGAAGATAATCCTGATTTAGTTATTAGTAAGAAAGATGTATTATTAAGAAAATTAATAATTGATAAATTAATAAAGAAATTTGGACCTAAATTTTTACAAAATGAACAGGTATTTGAAAATAGAAATTTTTTAAGAAAAGAACCTATTGGATATAGAGTAGACACAATAAATAAAAAAGATAATTGTATTAATATAGAGGAACCTTTATTTGAATCAAATGAAGTTTCTGAAGATAATAAAATAATTTTACCTAAAGAGCCTGTATTATGGGCTCCTAATCATCATTTTAAAGATGATGTATTAGCATCATATTTGGCTACTTTAAGACAAGCTTATATTTTATTTGGTAGTATGCCACAATTTTATAATACTATAGATGGAAAATTAGCTCATATGGTTGGTTCATTAATGACTAATAGAAAAGTCAGATCTAGTAAAAAAGCATCACTTGAAAAAGCTGTTCGAGCTATTAATCTTGGAGCAGATGTTTTATGTTTTCCAGAGGGAGTTCATGATAAATTACCTCATGAATTACTTTTACACTTTTGGCCCGGAATATATGAAATTGCAAATAGAACAGGTGCTAAAGTAGTGCCTATAGTTCATTATATATTCGATCCGACACTAAAAATGCCTAGTGAATTAAATAAAATTCATACTGTTGTTGATGTACCATTAGATATTACAAAGTATTCTGAAAAAGTAGGATTAAACTATTTAAGAGATATTATTGCTTCATGGTATTATTTAATGTTAGAAAAATATGGTAAAACTACTAGAGAAGAATTAATGGAATTTTATAGTAAAAGGGCAATTGAAAGTGATTTTTTAACGGATGAGGATTTAAAAAATAAAGAATTGACAAGTCATGAGGCATTTGAAATTTATTTGCATGACCTTTTGGATACTGTTGATTGGTATGATTCAAGTATTGAGCAAAGTTATGATTACAGACCAAAAGATATTATCAGGCCAGATGAAGCTTTTTCAAATATAGCAAATATTTCTAAAAGTAATTATCAGAATGTGTCAAATATTATAGAAGCTAAAAATATTGTTAAGGTTTATAAAAGAGAGAATTATCAAAGAAGATTTTAATTTTTGATAATTTTTTTATACCAAATATCACTAGTATTCCTTAATTTTAATAGTTAGAAACAAAAATTTTAAGTAATATTTCATTTGAATTTTAAAAGTAAGATTTTTGTTTAATTTATGATATAATAAAAATGGTGATAATATGATGGGAATTCTTTTACCAGTATGTTCTATATTTTTTTCAGGATTATTGTGTTTAATATATTTTGTTAAGAAACGTGTTAATCTTATTGAAAATAAAATGTATACTAATATGTTAATTTGTAGTTTTTTTGATAGTATACTTGTAAGTGTCTTACAAATAATTGCTTTAGATGGGGTAGTTGGATTAGAAAATTTCTTTGTAGTTTTATTTAATAAATTAGATTTTATATTTTTAATAATTTTTTGTAATTCAATTTTGCTTTATGTTTTAATAATTACAATTGATAAAGTTAGATATAATTTTAAAATGTATTTTATAATTTCTTTTATAATAGATTTTTTGTCTATTATAGCAATTATTTTTTCGAATGTTAGTGTTATATCAATAGGTAGTAATTATAGTGTTCAGGGCACTTCGATTAATATTACTTATATTATTTGTTTTATGTATATTTTATTTGCTATTTTAACAGTTTTATTAAATATTAAAAAAATTGATAAAAGACATCTACCCATATTTGCTATTATTTTTATGATTGGGATTTTATTTATAATTTTTAAACTTAATCCTTTTCTTATTGTAATATCAATTGTTTTAACTTTTATTGATTATATCATGTATTTTACAATTGAAAATCCAGATATGAAATTAATTGAAGAGTTAAATATAGCAAAAGATAATGCGGAAAAAGCAAATCGTGCTAAAAGTGATTTTTTATCAAGCATGTCTCATGAAATTAGAACTCCTTTAAATGCAATTGTTGGACTTAGTGAGGATATGAAATCTCGAGGGAATTGTCCTAGTGAAATGCAAGAAGATTTAGATGATGTTGTTTCAGCTTCTAAAACTCTTCTTGAAATAGTAGGAAACATCATGGATTTAAATAAAATAGAAAGTGATAAAATGGAAATTGTTGATGTTTGTTACAACTTTAAAGAAGAAGCAGAAATACTTGCACGAGTAAATTCTACAAGAATTGGGGATAAACAAATTATTTTTAATACTAATTTTGCTGAGGATATCCCTTATCAGTTAATGGGAGATAAAATTAGAATAAAACAAATAATTAATAATTTACTTTCTAATGCTTTTAAATATACTGATAGTGGTGAGGTTAATTTTTCTGTTAAATGTATAAATCAAAATGAGAAGTGTTTATTGATGATTACTGTAAAAGATACAGGACGAGGAATAAAGGCTGAAAATATTAATAAACTTTTTTCTAAATTTGAAAGACTTGATATTGAGAAGAATTCAACAACTGAGGGTACAGGACTGGGACTTGCCATTACTAAGAAACTTGTGGAAATGATGGGTGGAACTATTAATGTAGAGAGTAGTTATGGAAAAGGTTCTATTTTTGTTGTCCAAATTCCTCAAAAAATTAAAAGTCTAAATAGACCATTTACGGAAAAAGACATAGCTGATGTTGGTGGATATTTTATTAAAAATAATAACTTTTCTGGGAAAAAAATTTTGATAGTTGATGATAATAAATTAAATATTAAAGTTGCTAAAAGAAGTCTTGATGGATTTGGTTTTATTATTGATGAATGTTTTAATGGAATCGAATGTCTTAATAAGATTAAATCAGGAGAAGGATATGATGTAATATTAATGGATATAATGATGCCTGTTATGAGTGGTGAATCGGCTATGAAAGAATTACAAAATTTAACTGATTTTTCTACACCTGTAATTGCTCTTACAGCTGATTGTGTTGCTGGAGCAGAAGAGAAATATACTAGTCAAGGTTTTACTGATTATATATCAAAACCTTTTACAAAAGATCAAATTAAGGTTAAATTAGAGAAAATTTTATCAAATAATCCTTTAAAATATAATCCTAATATCGATAGGTTTGCAGGAGTTACTCCTGTAGTCATTGGTGAAAATGAAGATTAATGACAAGTTTTGTAATTAAGCAATTTAATAATATTGAAAGATAGGAATCTTTCTTTTTTTATGAGATTATGTTATGATAAGCAAAGTTGGAGGTTGAAAGTATGTTATTAGCTGATAAGTGGAAAGATTATGAATTAATTGATGCATCTTTAGGGCAAAAATATGAAAGATGGGGGAATATTTACTTACTAAGACCTGATCCTCAAGTTGTATGGGATAATGGAGATTTAATGTTAAAATATCATAATAAAATAGATGCTATTTATTATCGTAGTAATAAAGGGGGAGGGCATTGGGAAAATTTAAAAAATATTCCAAAGGCTTGGAAAATTAAATATCATGATTTAGAGTTTAATATTAAACAGATGGGATTTAAACATACAGGATTATTTCCTGAACAAGCAGTTAATTGGGATTTTATGATTGAGAAAATAAAGGGAGCTAATAGACCAATTAAAGTACTTAATTTATTTGCTTATACGGGAGGAGCAACAGTTGCATGTTTGTCAGCTGGAGCTCATGTTACTCATGTTGATTCATCTCGAGGAATGGTTGATTGGTGTCGTGAAAATGTTAATGATAGTGGATGGAGTGGTACTAATATAAGATATTTGGTAGATGATGTTGTTAAGTTTGTTCAAAGAGAAATTAGAAGAGGCAATAAGTATGATGCTATTATTATGGATCCTCCCAGTTATGGAAGGGGTGTTAATGGAGAAGTTTGGGATATTGAGAAAAATTTACAATATCTAGTTAAACTTTGTACAGAAATTCTTAGTGATGAACCATTGTTCTTTTTAATTAATTCTTATACAACTGGTTTTTCTTCCCATGTTTTAGCAAATTTACTGGAAATGACTGTTAATAAAAGTTTTTTAGGAAAGATAACTTGTGGAGAAGTGGGAATTCCAATTACTAATTGTGAAAAATTGGTATTACCTTGTGGAATATATGGAAGATGGGAAAGTAATGATGAGTCTTAATATTTTATATGAAGATAATCATATTATTGTAGTAGTTAAACCATGTAATGTTCTAAGTCAAGGTGATAGAACAGGTGATTTATCTATTATAGATTTAATAAAATCTTATATTAAAGAAAAATATCATAAACCTGGTAATGTTTATTTAGGTCTTGTTCATCGACTTGATAGACCAGTAGGTGGAATTATGGTGTTTGCAAAGACTAGTAAGGCGGCTAGTAGACTTTGTCGAAGTTTTAATGAACATAATATAAAGAAAAAGTATTTAGCAATAGTGTATGGTAAAATGGAACAAGATTCTTCTACATTAATTGATTATATTTTAAAAGATAAAAATGGTAATGCTTTTATATCAAAAGATGGTAAAAAAGCTATTTTAGATTATCAAGTTTTAGAATACAATGATAAAAAGAATTGTAGTCTTTTATCAATTGATTTAAAAACAGGGAGACATCATCAAATTAGAATACAGTTTGCTTCTAGAGGTCATTATTTATTAGGAGATCAACGTTATGGTGTAAGTGATAATAAACAGATATGTTTATTTGCTTATTATTTGTCTTTTACACATCCAGTGTTAAAAGAAAATTTAGAGTTTAAAGTTTTACCGATAAAAGAAAATTATTGGACATACTTTACAATGTAAAGGAACTGTACATAAAATAAAATATTTGCAATAGCAAATTTTTTTTGTTATTATATTAATAGAATATAGAATAAAGGGAGTAGATGAAAATGAATAATTTTGATTTATCATGGTTTACAACAATTCCAGGGTTGTTTATTACAGGTGGAGTTGTATTACTTGTAATTGCTTTAGTTATATTAATCATAACTGGAAGAAAGACTAAGAAAGAAAAAGATGAAATAAATAGTAATAATAATCAGGTTAATGCAGGAGTACAACCTAATTCTAATATTGATAATAATATGGCGATGCCAACAATGAATATGCCAGGTGCACCTATGACAAATCCAATGGTTAATCCAATGATGGGGCAAAATGTCGTTTCATCGCCTGATCCTGTTGTAAATCCTCAACCTATGGTAATGCCAAATGATTCAATAGCTATGCCTAGTGTTAATAATGGATTAGATATGCAAAATATGAATGCCCCTATAGTTGAGCCAGTGGGTATTAATCCAGTTGAAGTAAATCAAATGGTTTCAACTCCAGAAGTAATAAATCCTATGGAGATGCCTTTAAGTGAACAACCTTTTGTTAATGATATTAATTCAAATCAAGCTATTGGCGTTCCTCCTACTGTTGCTGAAAATTTGAATGCTGGAATGATAAATACAGAACCAGAACCAATAGCTCCAGTAGATGTTACACCAATTGAAATTCCTCAAGTAGAGCCAGTTACTGTAGCACCAATGGAGACTAATCCAATGATAAGTGAGCCTAGTGCAGTTAATACACCAGAAATGTTCAATAATTCTAATATGTTAGGTAATAACTTTAATTCTACTCCAGTTGAAAATCCAGTTATAAATGAACCAATGATGACTGATGTTTCAACTCAAAATGTTGAAATACCTACAGTTCCTGTTCAACAGGATGCTATTATTTCGACTCCAGAAATTGTACAACAACCAGTTAATGAACCAGTAATATATGGTGGAGCTAATCCAACTGTTGCAGATATTAATGTTAGCAAAGATAATAATCATCAAATTTATGGTGGAGCAGATCCTTTACAAAATACACAAACAATTCCGACAATTGCACCAATAACTCCAGCAGAGCCTATTCAAAATGTTGAACCTGTTATGGTTACTCCTGAAATTTCTCAACAAGTTGTTTCAAATCCAACAGAGCCTGTTGCAGTTCCTAATATTGTTACTCCATCAGTTGGAGTTCAACCAGTTCCGACTGTTGCGGCAGTTCAACCTGTTCAAACAGTATCACAACAACAATAATTAAACTATTGATTATAAATAATCAATAGTTTTTTTGTTTTTTTTCTTAGTTTGTTTGTTTTAAAAAAAAATAATGATATAATTAAGATAAGGTGGTAAAATGAAAAAAATATCAATTTTAGCATTACATTTAGGATATGGAGGAATAGAAAAAGCGATAGTATCGTTAGCTAATTCTTTAAGTTCAAAATATGAAATTGAAATATCAGTTTGTTATAAAGTATATGACGTTTGTGTTTTTCCTTTAGATAAGAGAATTAATGTAAAATATTTAAATGGTGATTTAAAACCTAATCACCAGGAATTTCAAAAGGCACTTTCTGATAGAAATTTTTTTCGTATTGGAAAAGAGGGTTTATTTGCTTTAAAAGTATTGTATAAAAGGAGAAGCTCAATTATTAATTATATCAAAAATACTAGTAGTGATATTATTATATCAACAAGAGATATATTTAATTATTGGCTGAGTGATTATGGGAAAGATGGTGTTTTAAAAATAGGTTGGGAACATAATCATCATCATGGTAACGATAAATATGCTACTAATATTATAAATAGTGCTAAAGGTTTAGATTATTTTGTTTTAGTTTCTAAGGATTTAGAAAAATTTTATTCAAGAAAGTTAGCAAAAGCTAATTGTAAATGTTTTTATATTCCAAATACAATTGATAATATTCCCTTAAAAATGGCTTCTTTAAAAGAAAAAAACTTAGTTTCAGTGGGAAGACTGTCTAAAGAAAAAGGACATTTAGATTTACTTAAAATTTTTAAAATTCTTGTAAAAAAATATCCTGATTGGAAGTTAAATATTATTGGTGATGGTTCTGAGAGAGAAAATTTAGAGAAATATATTGAAGATAATAATCTTAAAGATAAAGTGATTTTGCATGGTTTTCAAAATAAGGACTATATTGATAAAATTTTTAAAATGTCAGCGATTTATGTAATGACTTCTTATACGGAATCTTTTGGTATTGTTTTGATAGAGGCTATGAGTTATGGAATTCCTTGTATAGCTTTTTCATCAGCAGAGGGTGCTTGTGAAATAATTAATAGTGGTGAAAATGGATATCTTATAAAAAATAGAAATTTTGAGGCAATGATATCTAAAATTGAAGATTTAATTAATAATGAAAAAGAAAGAAAAAGAATTGGGAAGTTAGCTTGTAAAAGTATTGAAAAATATACTTGTGAGAATGTTTCAGAGAAATGGATTAATCTTATAGAAAAAGGTGAATTATAATGAGTAAGAGAAATATTTTATTTGTTGCATCAACTGGTGGTCACTTAAAAGAATTAATGCAATTAGAAGAAATTTTTAATAATTATAATTTTAATTTAGTAACAGAAAAAACTGAATCAAATTTATATTTAAAGAAAAAATATAGGGAACGAGTAAATTTTTTAGTTTATGGAACTAAAGATCATGTATTTACATATCCTTTTAAATTGATTTACAATTGTTTTAAAAGTTTATGGTTATATATAAAGATTCATCCTGACTATATTGTTACTACTGGGGTGCATACAGCAGCGGCATTATGTTGTTTAGGAAAAATATTTGGGAGTAAAATAATATATATAGAGTCTTTTGCGAATATTAGAACTAAAACGGTTACAGGAAAGTTTTTATATCCAGTAAGTGATTTGTTTATAGTACAATGGAAAAGTTTATTAGAATTGTATCCTGATGCAGTATATGGGGGGTGGATTTTTTAATGATATTTGTAACACTTGGTACACAAGATAAAAGTTTTTCAAGATTATTAAAGGCAATTGATAAAGAAATAGAAAAAGGTAATATAAAAGATAAAGTTATTGTTCAAGCGGGACTAACAAAATATGAATCAAAAAATATGGAAATTTTTTCTCTTATTTCAGCAGAAGAATTTGATAAATTTATTGAGAAAAGTGATTTAATAATAACTCATGGGGGAGCTGGTTCTATTTTAACAGCTATTAAAAAAAATAAAAAAGTAATTGCAGCAGCAAGACTTTCTAAATATAGGGAGCATACAAATGATCATCAAAAACAAATTGTTAAAGAATTTTCACAAGAGGGGTATATTTTAGAATTAAGAGATTTTAGTAAACTTAGTAAATTAATTGAGAAAAGTAAGAGTTTTAAACCAAAGAAGTTTAAAAGTAATACAACAAACTTTATAAATTTGATTGAAGATTATATCGAAAAAGAAAATCATATATCTTGGTTTAATAAATATAGAGAAGCTTTATTATATCTTTTTTTTGGAGGGTGTACGACATTAGTTAATATAATATCTTTTTATATATTTAGAAAATTTGGTATTAGTACTTATATTACTAATGTAATTGCTTGGTTTCTATCTATAGTTTTTGCATTTTTTACAAATAAATTATTTGTATTTGAAAGCAAGGGAACAAATTTTAAAGAGTCTTTTAAAGAGGGAGTATCTTTCTTTGTCTTTCGGATAGTATCATTAATTTTTGATACAGGTATTATGTTTTTGTTAATAGATTTACTTTCTGTAAATGAATTTATTTCTAAGATTTTTACAAATATATTTGTTGTTATTATTAATTATTTTTTTAGTAAGTTATTTATTTTTAAGAATAAATAGAAAGGATTTTTTTTATGAAGAGAAATAATAAAGGGTTTACGTTAGTTGAGCTTTTAGCGGCTATTATTATAATGGGAATTTTAATGGCTTTTAGTATTCCTACTATTTTTAAAATGTTAGATGAAAATAAGGATAAAATGTATATTGACGTTACTAAAAAGTTAGTTGCTCAAGCAGAATATAAAATGCGAGAAAGTAGTTCTACTATTGAAAAACCTGAAGAGGGTGAAACTATTGTTATGAGTATGATTTACTTGGATAGCAATGATTTTGATAATACTCCTAATAATGGTGAATACTTAAAAGAAGCCTCTTTTGTTGTTATAAAAAATATTGGTGGAAATAAGCTAGAATATTCCGCAACAGTTGTTGAAAAAATGAAAAAAGGTGGCTATAAAGGAGTTCAATTAACTAAAAGTGATAATTTATTTGCAAAAGATGCTATTAAATATGTTCAGGTTATAAATGAAGATGATATTACTTATGTAGAAAGTAGTGATGATAAAAGTAGCTTAACTGTTAATTATATAAATAATTATATGGGTAATAATTATTGTAATAATATAGAAATGATTTATAATTATCCAGGGTTATTAGAAAATGAGGATTCAGAAAAAAATAATCCACCTAAAATTACTTCTGTTAAAATAAATAGTAGAGATAATAAAAATATTAATTCATTTTATACTACTTTGATTGTAGGAGCAAATGATGATAAAACTATAAGAAAAAATTTAACTGTTCATACTTCATTAAAAAGTTATGAAGATGCTTTAGCTTCGCAAGGAAAAGTTTATGGTGATAATGATTATTATAAAGAAGATTTAGATTTTTCTGACATTTGTGGAAATAAGTATGAAGGACAAACTATTAAAGTGTATGTAGTAGTCAAAGACTTGGAAAATAATTTTGCTAAAAAAGATGTGATTTATACTGTTCATCGAAATAAAGCGCCTATTATAAATACTTCAACGTCTTTATCTAAACAAACAAGTGATTTGAAAAATATGCCAAAAGCAGTTTTAAAACTTGATGTATTGGATGATGTAGATTTAAAAGGAGACCTTAATGTTTGTTTAGTTGAGGGAGATTTAGGAGTTGATAGTTGTACTAAGTACCAAAAATATAGTAATTTGTTTGGTAGTAAAGGGACTTATATTTATGATTTTGGCGGTAAACCCGACGGAAGAAAAATGAAATTGACTGTATGTGTTAAAGATAGTGATGGTAATATTGCAAAAAAAGTATTAGCATATAATATTTATAATAATACGGGTGCTGAAATAAAGTCTATGGAAGCTTTTAGTGAAGAAGAGAGTTTTACTGATAGTTCAGAATATGCTGAAAAAGGTGGGAGTTTATCTTTAAAATTAAAAATTGATGCGGAGCATGCGCTTTCTTTAGATAATATTAATTTAAAAATAACTTGCCGTGATAAGAGAACTGGAGATAGTTGTAATGATGATGTTTTAGGAGATTATAATTATGGGAATTATGATGATTATCTTTATACTATAAAAGGAGAATATGATGGTTCTACAAAAATAATAAAGGCTACTTTAACAGATGAATATGGAAGAGCTACGAGTAAAGAAATAGAATATAAACTTTATAAAAATAAAGTTCCTAAAATTGAGTCAAAAACAGTAACTTCTTCTAAAATGATGTGTTCTAATGAAGATGAAGATTGTGGAGGGTCGCTTGATACAATTATTAATTTTAATGTTTCTGATGATATAGATGGATATGCTGATCTTTTAGTATGTGTTTCAGATGATATTGAACATTGTAAAAATGCTGAAAATTTTGTTTCTTATGCTGAATATTATAATAGAGATGTTAATTTTACTTTAGAACCAAGGGATAGTCAAAAAGCTTATGATGGATCTGAAAAAAATATATATTTTTATGTCAAGGACTCTTATGGTGAGGTTACTAATTCTAAATATGAATATAAGTTGTACAAAAATGAAGCTCCTGTGTTTTTTGAAGATGATAAAGAAGAAAATTTGAATGGAATAGAAATAACTAGTTTAGAAGATATTAATATTAATAAAGCTAGCTTAGTAATTAATGTTACAGATGATTTAGATAATTCGGATGATTTAAAAGTACAAGTATGTAAGAAACTTAAAGATAAAAGCAATGAAAACTGTGTTATTAAAGGCGGGGATGAAGGTGATGCAAATGATACTTGGATTAGTAATAAAGATTTAGGAGATATTATAACTTTTGGTGCAGAAGATGGTTTTTCTGGAAAATATAAAGGACAAGAATATGAAGTAATAGTTAGAGTTAAGGATAGTTATGGAGAAATAACTGAAAGTAGTGTTAATTATAAACTTTTTGAAGATACTGTACCGTCGATTGATATATTTGAAGTATTTTCAGGTACAAGTAATAGTGTTATTAATGATGCTAATACTGGTGGGATTAATTATTCTAGTATTAATGATGAACATATTAATATTAAATATAAAGTTTTGGATCCTTATGATAGTTATTCTATTTGTATTGGTACTGAAGAAAATTATGATTCTTGTGTAAGAAATTCTCCGATTTATAGAGAAGATAATATTAGAAATGAAGAAATTGATATAACAAATAGTAATATAATATATTCTTTTCCTAAAGATGAAAGTCAAGATAGTGGTGAGTTAAACTTAGAAAAATTTATTTTAAATGAAAATTTGAATTTAGATAATATTGAATTCAGTCATGAAAAAGATAATAAAAATAGAAAAAAAACTTTCTATTTAAATGTTAAAGATTCAAATGGAGAAGTGGCTTCAAAAGACTTTTTTTATGAGTTGTATGAAGAATGTTTAGCTCCTAAAAAACCTACTGATACAGATAGTGAAGATCCCGATTTTTCAAGAGTATTCGAGGCGGAAGATAGCTCTAAAATTATTAGTGCTAAAGCATGTAAAGGGAAATGTTATATCGATGGAAACGAAAATAATGTTACTTTTAATTATTTTCATAGATATTCTTATTTTGATAGATTTTTGGATAATACAAAATGTGTAAAAAATGATAATAAGTTAGAAGAGAAATCATGTGATTTTTATAAATGTTTTATGCGATATGATGAAAATGAATTAAAAAATTTATCAGATAATGATAAATATGAAATTATAGTAGATAAAGATAATAACAGAATAGAAGTTGATAAAACGAATAGTTTTTATCTAGCAATAGGTAAAAAAGAATTTAAAGGTAATTATACCCATTATGTTTATGTTAATGGAGAAGAAGTTGAACATATTCATGATACATATTATAAAGTATATAAGGTAAAGTATGATAAATATGATATGATAGTTGAGTTATCAGTTTTAGATGAAAAATTTTGTCCAGAGGAATTTAAGGCTTGGAGTTTTAAAATACCAGCAAATGATTCTAATGAAAATATAAGAAAAGAAAACAATTATGTTTTAGTTGATAATTTTGATGATTATGGAGAGGAAGAGGAAAATAATGAAGAGGTTAGATAAAATTTTAAAAAAACTTAATTTTAAAAATACAATGCTTTTTATTATTTTTCTTTCCATTATATTGTTTTTTATAATCATACTTTTTATTTTCTGTAATAAAAAGACGGATATAGATAAAGACTATAGAAGAAGCAATATTATTATTTTTACAAGTAAGGATAAATATAAAGATGCGGAAATTATTACTAATGAAACTTTAAAAAGTGAACATTGTGTTGATAAAGTTTGTGTTAAAGATTTAGTTATTTATAAAGCTAAAACTTACTATAATATTGAAATGAAAATAAAAAATAAATCAAAAAAAGAAGCTTCTGGTTATTTAAAAGTTATTTTTAAAGATAGAGAAATGACAATTTTTTATAATAAGCTAAAAAGTAACAAGGAAAAAAATTATACTATTCAATTAGGTGAAAGAGGGATTGATGATCCTACTGACTTTAAAGTCCGAAAGCTTACTGATAAGGAATTAAAAAAATTAGTCAAATAATGATATTTTACAGTTTAATCAATGTCAAATAAAGATTAATATGTACAAAAAGCTTAATTTTTGCTAAAATTATAATAGGTGGTATTATGAATAGTAAAAAGGTAGCTTATTTTTTGATGACTTTAAGTTTTATAATGATAGTTTCGGGTGGTTTTTCTTCTTTTGTGATTAATTTACAAAGTGATAGAAGAGAAACTGTTAAAAGAATGAATGAAGTTTCTGATGTTTTTGAAATTTTTAGTACAAATACTTCTGTTTTTGAAGCATCACGAGATGAGCTTTATAATACAATTTTAAGTAATGTTTATTTTGAATCAATGTATTTGGATGATGTTAATATAAAAAATAAATTATCAAATTATGAAAATTTATTGGATCAATTAAAAAAGAATACTAATATATTAAATAAGTTATGTGATGAAGTTTATTATCCTAAAAGTGATATTAATAATAAGTGTCAAAACTATAAAAATATTTATGAACAGGCTGTAAATTATTTTGTTTCGGATATAAATATTTATAATAGTAATGTAAAAAAGTATAATGAATATCAAAAAAGTATTGGTTCTATGTTAGTTATAAAAGAATATAGTACAAAGAAAACTTTTATAGATTATAATGGTGATAAAAAATTTGATGGTAAAGAGGATCATTAATGAGATTAAAAAAGAAGGGAAGTAATAAATATAAATGGCCTAAGAAAAGAAAAATAATTACAATTTGTTGTCTAATTTATATTGTTTGTTTTAGTACATTTTTATTTCTTTTTTATGGACCTATTAATTCTTTTAAAGAATTTTGGATTACTAGTGCAATGACAACAATGTCTCACAGATATTTAGCTACTTGGTTTTATAGTGATAGTTATATTAATAAAGTGTTGAAAAATAATAGTATAATTGAAGTAGATGAAATAAGTGATCCAAATCAGATAAATTTTAGAAAATATACTACTACTATTTATAGAAATGAGTTTGAAAAAGAGATATTATCTCGGAAAAAAAATGACTTATATAAAGTTATAGAAGTTAATGGAAAAGGTTATAAAGGATTTCTCGTTGCGATATATGATCCTTCAAGAATAAGTATTGCGACTACTGCTTATCTTGGTGAAAGAGGAGAGTCTATTCTCACAATTTGTGAAAGAGAAAAAGCAATTATTGCGATGAATGCCGGAGGTTTCTATGATCCTAATTGGGATTCTAATGGAGCACTACCTCATGGTACTGTAATTTCTAATGGAAAAATAGTTAGCGATTATGCAGATGCTAAAATGGGTGGAGGCTTTATTGGTTTTACAAATGATGATAAACTTATTTTAGGAAATATGAGTAAAGAGAAAGCTATAAAAATTGGTTATAGGGATGCTATTGAGTTTGGTCCTTATTTAATAATTAACGGAAAAAGAAGTTTTATAAAAGGAAACGGTGGTTGGGGTATCGCTCCTAGAACAGCAATAGGTCAAAGAAAAGATGGAATAGTTTTGTTTTTAGTTATAAATGGAAGACTTTCTTCTAGTATAGGGGCCGATATGGTAGATTTATGTGATATAATGGAGAGGTATGGGGCTTATAACGCAGCTAATCTTGACGGCGGAAGTTCTTCGGAACTTGTAATTAAGCAAAAGATTATTAATACTCCTGTAGCGGGAGGAGAAAATGGTCTTAGAGATATGTCTACATTTTGGATTGTAAAATAGTATAGGAGAATTTTATGAATATTTTAGATATAACAACAACTTGTAATGATCCTGGTCTTGCTAATATTTTAACTATAATTAAAAAAATTTTAAATTTAATTCAGTTATTAGGACCTTTATTAGCAATAATTTCATTAGTTGTCATTTTTATTAATATGGTTAATAAACCTGATGAGAAGAAAAACTTTAGTAAAATAAAAAATAGTATTATTGCATTAGTATTGACTTTTTTTATACCGTTGATAGTCGATACTGCAATGTTTTTAGTAGATGAAAATTCTACTCTAAGTGCTTGTTGGAATAATAGTATGGAAAAAAGTACTGATTCAAAATATAAAAACCCTAATAAGAAAAAGAAAAAAGATAAGAAAAAACCGATTATAGATTCGGATAAATATGAAACAAAAGATAATTAATAATTTTTATAAAAATAAAGTGTAAGTATTGTACTTACATTTTTATTTTGTTATAATTTTATATGATAAGATGGAGAGTATAAGTATGGCTAAACGGAAAAAGAAAAAGCAAATAATTAGTGAAAAAGAATTTATTTTTAATTTTTTAAGTTTAACTATAGTTATAATTATAGGTCTTTATTTTGGTGGTAGAAGTATTTATTTTTATAGTAAGCAAAATATGTCTATTAAAGCTGATTCTAAAACTCTTAATGGATTAATAGTTAGTAAGAATAAAATCGTTAAAAATGGTGATGGACTTTATAGAGATAATGATGGTTATTTTTTTAAGGGAGAGGTTAATAATAATTATGTCCTTTTTGGAAACAGTTCTTATAGAATAATTAGAATAAATAATGATAGTACTGTTAAATTAGTTTCTAATGAATTGGTTGCATCTTTTATGTGGGGAGAAGATAGTAAATATGAACTTTCTAATTTAAAACATTGGTTAAGTCAAACTGTTGAAAAGAATTCTGGTGTATTTTATAACAGTCTTCCTAATCCAGATAATTTTTTGGTTAAAACTGATTATAAAGAAGATATTTTAAAAGATGGTGATATTTTAGATTCTAATGATATATATAAAGATTATGTTACAACTTTAAGTATTTCTGATTATATTTTAGCTGGAGGAAAGAAAAGTTATTTGAATACTAAAAAGATTTTTTATCTTCTTGGATTAACTGCTGATTCTGATAATTTATTTGTAGATGCTGATGGTAGTGTTAAGGCATGTGATAGCTTAGAGGGATATGGTATAAGAGCTGTTATTACATTAAAGAAAGATTTGTTAGTAAGTTCTGGAGATGGAAGTAAGGAAAGACCTTTTGTTATAAATCAAGGTGATAATAAAAATTATGTTAATAGTTTTGTTAAATTGGAAAATGATTTATATCAAGTTTTTGAAGAGTCTGATGAAGGAATTCTTAAAATGTATAAGTCTAATTATGTAAATATTAATAATCAGAATATTTCTTTAAATTATAGTAGTAATACTAGTCATTTTGATTTAAAGAATACAAAAAATATTGCTAATTATTTAAATACAACTTATTTAAATAGTTTATCTTATGCTCATTTATTAGTAGATAATTATTTTTTTACGGGTGAGGTTAGTGCTGAGAATAATTATAAATTTAATAATATATATACTAATAATGTCATTTGTAAAGTAGGTCTATTAAATATATTTGATTATGTTTCTAATAGTACTATTAATAATTTTTTTTATTTAAATACTACTTCTAATGTAGGAACAATTCAGTATAGTAGATTGGCAAATGGAATGCTTGAAGAAGTAAATGTTAAAGAATCTAGAAATATTGTTCCTGTTATATCTATTAATAAATCGATACTTAAAGGTGGTAAGGGATTGGAATTGGATCCTTATGTTGTGGGGTGATAAATTAATGAATGATGATATAGAAATTCTTGATATAGATGATATTATTAATACAAATACATCTAAAAAAAACAAGAAAATTAAGCTTAGTAAGTTTACAATTGTTGTTTTAGTATTAGATATTTTTGTTATTAGTGGTTTATGTCTTATTAATAATATGCAATTTAAAAATTTTTGGATTCCTACAGCTATGACAACAATGTCGCATAAATATTTGGCTTATACTTTATATGATGAAAAAACTGTTAATGAAATTATGAGTAAAAATTTTATTGAGCAAAATATGGAAAAAGTAAATCTTGATGATATAGTAATTGGAAATACAAAAGAAAAAAGTCATTATTCTTCAAAATATGAAAAAGATTTATATACAAGAATGGAAAATAATGAGGTTTATAAAATTATTAGAATTGAAGAGTCTAAATACAAAGGATATTTAACGGTAATTTATGATCCTAGTGATGTAGAGTTAGCAGTTTCTAGTAAATTAGGAAAAGCTGGTCAATCGGTTAATACCTTGGTTAAAAATAATAATGGTCTTGTTGGGATTAATGGTGGAGGATTTGAAGATTTAGATGGATGGGGTAATGGTTCAATTCCTTATGGTGCGATTATAAAAAATGGTCAACATATTTGGCAACATGATGGGGGTTCTGGGCAACTTATAGGATTTACAAAAGACCATAAAATGTATTTAACTAATAAAAGCCCTGCTGTTGCTATAAATGAGGGAATGATTGATGCTGTTGAATTTGGTCCTAATTTAATTGTTAATGGAAAAGTTTCTAAAATTCATGGAGATGGTGGTTGGGGTACTGCTCCAAGAAGTGTAATTGCTCAAAGAAAAGATGGTATTGTTTTATTTTTAATTATAGAAGGAAGATTACCAGGATATAGTACAGGTGCGACTATGAATGATGTTATTGAAATTTTACTTAGATATAAAGCTTATAATGCTGCTAATTTAGATGGTGGTGCTTCTAGTACAATGAGTGTTGAGGGGAAACTTTGGAATAGACCAAGTGCAGGAGAGTCATATGGTGGAAGAACAGTTTCTAATGCATGGATTGTTACTAATAAGCAAAATAAACCAGCGCAGGCACCACTTAAAAAGAAGTAAATAATTTTTTTGAAAATATTAATTTTGAAAAGGTTTTAGAATTGCAGAAAAAGCTAAGATTTAGAAATAATTTTGGCTTTTTTTGTTTTAAATTTATTCTATTAATAAAATAAATTTTATTGTATAATTTATATAGAAGAAAAATAGAGGTGATAAATGATGAAAATAATGGATGGAAATGAAGCGGCAAGTTATGTTTCATATAATTTTACAGAAGTAGCTGGGATATATCCGATTACTCCAGCTTCTCCTATGGCAGAGCTTACGGATAAATGGAGTAGTGATGGGAAACTAAATTATTTTGGAGTACCTGTTAAGGTAGTAGAGATGGAAAGTGAAGCTGGTGCTGCGGGAATGGTACATGGTTCATTACAAGCAGGCTGTTTAACTACTACTTATACTGCCAGTCAAGGTCTTCTTTTAATGCTTCCAAATATGTATAAAATTGCTGGTGAGATGCTTCCTTGTGTTATTAATGTTGCTGCAAGGAGTTTAGCTACTCATGCTTTATCAATTTTTGGAGATCACCAAGATATTTATGCTGCAAGAGCTACTGGTTTTGCAATACTAGCATCATCTTCTGTTCAACAAGTAATGGATTTAACAGGAATTGCACATTTATCTGCTATTAAAGGGAGAGTTCCTTTTATTAATTTTTTTGATGGTTTTAGAACGAGTCACGAATTACAAAAAGTGGAGTTAATTGATACTGATAAGTTAAAAGATTTAATAGATTGGAAAGCTTTAGATGAATTTAGAGATCGAGCTTTGAATCCTAATAAGCCTACAATTAGAGGAACAGCTCAAAATGAGGATATTTATTTTCAAGCAACTGAAGTTAGAAATGAATATTATGATAAATTACCAGATATTGTAAATGAGTATATGAGTGAAGTTAATAAAATTACTGGACATAATTATCAGCTATTTAATTATTATGGTAGTAAAACTGCTAATAAAGTTATTGTTGCGATGGGAAGTGTTTGTGAGACTATTAAAGAAACAGTAGAATATTTGGTTTCTAAGAAAAATGAGAGTGTTGGTCTTCTTGAAGTTCATTTGTATCGTCCATTTAGTGCAAAGTATTTTTTAAAAGAGTTACCTAAAACAGTTAAAAAAATAGCAGTTCTTGATAGAACTAAAGAACCGGGTGCTAGTGGAGAGCCTTTATATTTAGATATATGTAAAACTATTAAAGAAGTTGATGCTAGAGTTAGTGTTTATGGGGGAAGATATGGTTTATCTAGTAAAAATACTACTCCTGCTATGATTAAAGGTGTTTTTGATTTTCTTGATACAAGAGATGTTCATTCTAATTTTACAGTGGGAATAGAGGATGATATTACTAATTTAAGTATTCCTTATGATAAAAAATTTCTTTTACCTAGTAATAATGTGGAATTTTTAATTTATGGGTATGGTAGTGATGGGATGGTTTCTGCTTCTAAAGATTTAATGAAAATAACAGGAACTTATACTAATGCTTATGTACAGGGGTATTTTCAATATGATTCTAAGAAAAGTGGAGGAGTTACCATATCTAATTTAAGATTTGGAAAGAATATGATTACTTCTACTTATTATGTTGAAAAGGCAAGTATTGTAGTTTGTACAAAAGATAGTTATTTAAAAAGACTTAAAATGCTTGAAAAAATAAAAGATAAGGGAATATTTATTTTAAATACTAATAAAAATCCAAATGAAGTACTTTCGATGATGAGCAATCATGATAAAAGAATTTTACAAAGTAAAAAAATTAAGATGTTTATAATTGATGCGAATAAAATAGCTAGTGAAGCTCTTATTCCTGGAAAAATAAGTACGATAATTGAAACAATTATTTTTAAATTAGGTAAAATAATAGATTTTAATTTTGCTGTTTCAAAAATAAAAGAAAATTTGGCTGTAAAATTTGCTAATAAGGGTGGAGATTTAATAGAGAAGAATATTGTTGCTATTGATAATTCTTTGGAGTGTTTAGTACCTGTTAAAATTCCTTATGTAGATTTTATTGATGAAATTAATAATAAAAAAAGTTTTTTTGAAGTTATTGATTCACTAGAGGGGGATACTTTACCTGTAAGTAGTTTTATTAAAATGCCTGATGGTTTTGTTGAGGCTGGAACTTCTAAATTAGATAAGAGAGATAGTAGTGATGTTGCACCTTGTTTTTTACCTGAAAATTGTATTTCTTGTAATTTATGTAGTTTAGTTTGTCCTCATGCTGTAATTAGACCTTTCTTATTAGATGAAAATGAAGTAATAGATGCTCCAGAAGTTGTTTCTAAAAATTTAATTCCTGCTAATATAAGGGATAAAGATTATAAGTTTACCATAGGAGTTAGTATTTCTGATTGTACAGGATGTGGTCTTTGTGAAGAAATATGTCCTGGTAAAAAAGGTGCAAAAGCTCTTGTTATGAAAATGAAACAAAAATTAATTGAAGATAAGAAAGATATTGAAAGTGATTATTTATTTAATGAAGTAAAAGAGAAGAAAAATGTTATGCCAACTAATACTGTTAAAGGAAGTCAATTTGTAAGACCAAAGTTTGAATTCCCAGGAGCTTGTGCTGGTTGTGGAGAGACTCCTTATTTAAAACTTCTTACACAGTTATTTGGAGATAAAATGATAATTGCTAATGCAACGGGTTGTTCTTCTATATACGGAGCTAGTATGCCATCTATGCCATATAGTATTCCTTGGGCTAATTCTCTTTTTGAAGATAATGCAGAGTTTGGTTTCGGAATGAGAGTTGCGGATGATGCAATGAAGAGACAAATAGTTTCATTGATACAAAATAATTTAAATTTAGTTAAAAAAAGCGAAGCACCAATTTATAAAGCATATTGTGAAAATATTACTGAAGAGACTGCAAATGATTTATTAAAAATTATTGATGATACAAAAATTGAAAGGTTATTAAAATTAAAAGATTTTATTGCTTTAAAATCTGTTTGGATGATAGGTGGAGATGGATGGGCATATGATATTGGTTATAATGGAATTGACCATGTTTTAGCTAGTCATGAGAATATTAATATTTTAGTACTTGATACTGAAGTTTATTCT
Organism: uncultured Mollicutes bacterium; assembly: GCA_947652375.1. GTDB lineage: Bacteria > Bacillota_I > Bacilli_A > RF39 > UBA660 > UBA3789. The sequence goes on from CANTCS010000013.1 coordinate 27,828, forward strand.
AATACTGGAGGACAAGCTTCTAAGTCAACAAGAGTTGGAGCTGTTGCTAAATTTGCTGCTAGTGGAAAAGAAACTGCTAAAAAGAATCTAGCAAAAATTGCATTATCTTATCCTCATGTATATGTTGGAACTATTTCTTTGGGAGCTAATTCTATGCAGAGTATTAAAGTTTTAAAAGAAGCTGAAGCTTATAATGGTCCATCAATAATAATTGCTTATGCACCTTGTATTGCCCAAGGAATTATTAAAGGAATGAAAAATAGTATTAATGAAGAAAAATTAGCAACAGAATCTGGATATTTCCCATTATTCCATTATAATCCTAGTAATCAAGAATTTAAGCTTGATAGTAAAGCTGATTTTTCTAAATATGAGGAGTACATTTTAGGAGAAGACAGGTATCGTTCATTAAAAAAATTAAATAAGCAAGGAGATAAATTACTTTTAAAAAATAAAGAAGAAGCTGAAAATCTATATAATTTCTATAAATCTTTAGAAGAAAAATAAAAACTTTAATTTAGTGAAATATCTTAACTAGTTAATTATTAATAAATTGTTTTTATTAAGTTTTAACAAATGATATATCATTAGTTTAAAGTTTTTTTATTTTCAGATTAAATTGTTATAATGAAAACTTGTTTGTAAAATTTTAGAAGGTGTAAGTTTTTAATAAATTATCTTTATTGTTATTTTTTATTGAATATCTTATAAAATAGTGTATAATAAGTCAAAAAAGTTTGTAGGTGATATTGTGGGAAAATTTAAGAAATTTAAATTAGAAAATTTTGAAGAAATAGATGATGAAAATATAGTATTAGATGATTTAGTAGAAGATTATGAAGATGAAGCAGAAAACGGATATGAAGTAGTAGATGATGGTTATAAGGAAAATGGTATTTTACCTATAAATATAATATTTATTTTAAAAATTGCTTCAATGTCTTTTGTATGGATAGGATTGCTATTAGCTATTGTACTTGTTATATATCTATTTATAAAAGATAATGCTATTAATGCATGTATTTTTATAAGTGGACTTATTATTTCTTTTATTTTTGGTTATCTTTTTATGTCTTTTTTGGATCGAATATTAATTAATCTTGATAAAAATTAAATTTTAAGAAAATCTAAAAAGATTATATATTATTTAGATAAATATTTATATTTTTTCACGGTATTATGTTTGGAAACTATATTGTAATAATATAGTTTTTTATTTATTTTTTAAACTCATCATTTTAATTATATTAAGAAAATAAAAAAGACGTCGGCAAACGTCTTTTAAATTTTTATCTAAGAGGCTACACCCCCTGAGGGTAGCCTCAAAAAAGAATAAAAAGGGGTTGGCTAGTGTGATACTAGCGACCAATTCGCCTAATTCCGAATTGGTAGTTCCTATACTAATCTAAAAGGATATATTTGTCAACAAAAATTATCAATTTTTTTAATTTTTTTTATTAAATGTATTTTGGATAAAATGTTTCTTTATATCAAATAAAAGATATTATAAATAATACTTATAATGACGTTCTATGACTTGGATAAAAAATATGATTATGATATAATATGCCAAGAAGGAAGTGGTATCGTGGCAGAATTAAAAGATGTAAAAGGTATTGGTCCTAAGTCTCTTTCTTTATTAAATAAAATTAATATTAATACAATTGAAGATTTAGTTACACATTTTCCCTTTAGGTATGATGTTTTAGAAAGAAATGAGTTATCTAAAGTAAATGATGGCGATAAAATTACAATTGATGGAAAAGTTGAAAGTGTACCTATTTTAATGAGATTTAAAGCAGGTTTAAATAAAATGAATTTTAGGTTAGTTACACAATCTGGTGTAGTAGGTGTATCTATATTTAATAGAGCATTTTTAAAGAGTCAGTTAGGTGTAGGAACTGGAATTACTGTTATAGGAAAGTTTGATAAAGGTAAAAATATTATTACTGCTAATGATATAAAAATGGGAATTTTAACTAATAAGGTTAAAATAGAGCCCGTTTATCATTGTACTAGTGGTCTTACCAATAAAAATCTTTCAACTTATATTAATATGGCTCTATTATTATTTGGAAAAGAAATAAATGATTATATACCTCAAGAATATACACAAAAATATAATTTTTTAAATAAAAAGACAGCTCTAAATATTATACATAATCCCTCGACTAGTGAAAAATTAAAAGAAGTTACTATAAGACTTAAATATGAAGAGTTATTTCAATTTATGTTTAAGATTAATTATTTAAAGCAACAAAATAAAAAAGAAAAAAATGGGTTAGTTAGACAAATTGATAAAAAAAAGCTTGATAAATTTATAGAAAAAATACCATTTTTATTAACTAATGATCAAATGAGTGCAATAGATGAAATTATAAAAGATTTAGAAGCTCCTAATAGAATGAATAGATTACTTCAAGGTGATGTTGGAAGTGGTAAAACGGTTGTTGCTTTTACAGGTATGTATGCTAATTATTTATGTAATTATCAAAGTGCTTTAATGGCACCTACAGAGATTTTAGCAACACAACATTATAATAATTTGAAAGAATTTTTAAAGGATGAGAATATTAATATTGCTTTGCTTACAGGTTCAACTTCAAAAAAAGATAAATCTTTAATATATTCTGGTTTGAAGGATGGAACTATAAAAATGGTAATTGGGACTCATGCTTTAATTCAAGATGAAGTTGAATATAATAATTTGGGATTAGTAATCACTGATGAACAACATAGATTTGGCGTCCATCAAAGAGCTAATTTACAAAATAAAGGAATTAAGCCAGATGTTCTTTATATGAGTGCGACTCCAATTCCTAGAACTTATGCTTTAACTATTTTTGGTGATATGGATGTTTCTACAATTAAAGAAAGACCAAAAGGAAGACAAAAAATTGATACTTTTGTTAAAAAAAATAGCGAAATAAAAGAAGTTTTAGAAATGATTTATCAAGAATTAAAAAGTAAGCATCAAATTTATGTTATTGCTCCACTTATAGAGGAAAGTGAAAATTCAGATTTAACAACTGTAAATGAACTTAAAGAGCAAATGAGACTTGCTTTTGGAGAACTTTATAAAATAGATATAGTTCATGGAAAAATGGCTAGTGGAGCAAAAGATTTAATTATGAATCAATTTAAAGAAAATAAGGTTCAAATACTTATCTCAACTACTGTTGTTGAAGTCGGAGTAGATGTTCCTAATGCTACTACTATGGTTATTTTTGATGCTGATAGATTTGGTCTTTCTACACTTCATCAATTACGAGGAAGAGTCGGTCGTGGAACTTCTAAAAGTCAATGTATTTTAATTAGTGATAGTGATGCGGAAAGACTTAAAATAATGGAGAGAGAAGATGATGGTTTTATTATTTCCGAAGAAGATTTTAAATTAAGAGGACATGGAGACTTGTTTGGTACTAAACAAAGTGGTGATATGACTTTTAAAATTGCTAGTATAAAAAACGACTATAAAATTTTATTACAGGCTAAAAAAGATTCTAAGGAATATTTATTAAATAAAGAGACTGACAATGATGAATTAAAGAAAAATTTAATAATGGCAATTACTGAGGGATAAGATGTGTAAAGTAAAAAAAGTTTTTTAAATTTAATTGACATTTCTATCTTAATCATATATTATTAAGATGCGTGGTATATATCACGCCGATATCTCTAACGGTTTAATGTTAGAGTATATTCAACCGAACCCCCTGAAGAGTCAGCGAAAGCTGGCTCACTTTTTGTTTTTGCTTGAATTTACAGGGGTTTCTAAAATTATCATTTTATAAATTATTGCTTTCAACTACCAATCAACTACCAAAATCCTATATTGAAGGTGCAGGATAAGTTAGTTTATTTATAGTATTTACAGCATCATAAAGTTTATCTTTGAACATATACGTATAAGTATCTAGTGTTTCTTCGATAGAAGCATGTCCTAAAAATTGTGATACAACAGTAATGTTTGCATTATTGTTTATGAGTAAGGATGCACAACTATGTCTAAAGTCGTGTAATCTTATTCTTTTTATTTTTGTATCTTTTTCTATATTCTTGTGTCTCATTTGATAAAAAGTAATAGGAATAAATCCCCCAAATATAAACCAATTATCATTAAAATCAGCAAACTGTTTTTGTTCTTCATATAATTGTTTTAAATCTTTAAAGAGTATTTCAGCAATGAATAAAATCCTGTTGCTTTTTTCAGTTTTAGGTTTTGTAAGTTCATAAATGGTAGAGGATTCAGAACCATGAGTTACTGCTTGTTTTGTAACTGATAATCTTTTATCAATCCAATTAACATCTTTCCATTGTAAACCTCTAGTTTCACCTCTACGAAGTCCACAGTAATATAGAGTTTCATACATGATTATGGTCGTTTCTAGTTTCTAACAAAGTTATTTGTTTGTTGTTTTATCACCAGAAAAATCAGCAATTTCTTCCTCATGATCTAATATGCTTATATTTGGTTTTCCATCTCTATCTATTATAAATAAAAATCTTTTTTTGGAGTTAAATTTAGTTTTTTAAAACGGTATAATTGCCAAAATCGGACTCTGTGATAATATATAAGACAGGTGATGGAATTATTTTTTGTCCTAGAAATGGTAATCTATTGGTTATACAGTAGAAAGTTGCAGTGACAACATAGAATTTCCTACCTTAGGTTTTGATACAAGTAAAATAAACACCTTTAACCTCATTAATCCTTCGATTATGATGTTTTTTTTGTGCTTGTATCTATTCTTCAATTAGTTTCATATCGCTATCCTTTCTTAATTCTAGATTCTAAGTAACTAAAATTAATATCTAAATAATCTACAACTTCTTTCATAGGTACTACATGCTTTGGAACTATATAACCTTGTTTGGTTAGTTTCTCTCTAATGTTTCTTTTAATCTTTAGAGCAGAGTTTCTACCAACTTGGCTAATCTTCATTAAATCTTTTTACAAGATATGTTATAATGTTTTTGGGATGATAATATATCCTAATAACCGAAGAAGTATTTTGTTATGAATAAAGAACTTTTCCCAAAGAGAACTAGCAAGAAGAATAGGATTAACTGATATATCTTTAAATGATCTTGAAAATGGAAAAGTTAAGAAACCTGATATAGAAGTATTAAGAAAGATAGCTTGAAGGTGCAAAAACAAAATATAATTAGGGTAAATAATTGGAAAGAAATTGCCTCAATTTTGTTAAATAATATTAAAAATAATGGGATATGGAAGTTAGAAATAATTAGGAAATAGTAACAAAAATGGCATTTATAAATTGGTCAGTTGCGACTGACCAATTGGAAAGGAATAGTTATGTTAGAATAAAACAATAAAATGGTTAATAAAATAACAACATTGGTAAATGAAGTAAAATCTAAATTATCAAAAGAAATTAATAATTCGATAGTTTATGTTTAATAGAAATTAAGAAAGCCAAGAATAAGCAGAGGCTAAACCGAAAATAAGTCGAAATAAAATTATTCAGATTACGAAAATAGTTAAGAAAAGTGAGTGATTTACAATGAAGATTATAACAGTTTGTGGAAGTTTAAGGTTTTATAAAGAAATGATGGAAATAACAGAAAAATTGGAATTAGAAGGAAACTGTATGCTAGTACCTATTTATAATCCTTCTAGAGCTAATAAAGATGATTTTACAGAAGATGAAGCTTTAATGCTTGATAAAATGCATAAAGAAAGAATAAAACTAGCTAACGCTATTTTAATTATAAATGTTGATAATTATATTGGAAATAGTACAAGTAAAGAAATTGAATTTGCAAAATCATTAAATAAAGAAATAATATATTATAGTGATAAAGTGAGGATGAAAGGTGCAAATTATTAATACTAGGAATAAAGTAGAAAAATCATATCAAGAAAAATTATAATCAATTAATGAAATGTTTGAAGAAAAGATGTTAATGACTTATTGAATTAATACTTTGTTATCTACTAAATGATAAAGAAATTCTATGTACCATGTACACTAAGTTGGACATATGAACAACATAAATATATAGAATGAAATTAACTAAATAAATAAAAGAATAACTTTATATAATGATACTTTAGATTATATTGGCTATTGCTGTGGATATACTTTTACTATTTACACAAATATATCAAATAATAATAAGAGAGGTGAAATTACTTTGAGAATAGGAATCGATATAGATGATACTTTAACAGATATTAAAGAGCAATTAAATAATGCTGCATTTGAGTATGCAAAAACACTTAATAAAAAAGTAGAAAATAAAAATATAGAAATAAATGATAAATATAATAATGGAAATATTTATCAAAAAATATTTAACTTTAGTTGTGATGAATTAAAATATTTTTTAGGAACAATACAAGAAGATATAACTAATAATGCTATTCCTAGAAAAAATTGTATAGAAGTAATTAAAAATTTACATGAAGAGGGAAATGAAATTTATATAATTACAGCAAGAGATAGTGAATTTCATCAAAATCCATATCAACAAAGTATAGATTGGTTAAATAAAAATGATATTTATTTTGATAAATTAATTGTAAATGCAAGAGATAAAAGTAAAGTTTGTTTAGAGGAAAATATAGATATATTAATTGATAATAGTATTAGTAATTGTAAAAATGTTATTGAAAGCGGAATTTCTGCGATTATGATTACAAATAGTGATGTTGTTGAAAATAATAATATTAAATGTTTTAAAAATTGGATTGATATATATAATTATTTACATAAAATGTAATTGTAAAAGAAAGTGAGATACGAAAAGTTGAAAGTTTAATCTATGAGGTTCGTGGTGTTTAAGTTATGCTTGATTTTTGATTTAGCAAAACTTTATGAATGTACTAATGGTACTAAAACTATAAATGCCATATATTTTTACTGAATAAAGTGTTGTTATGCTTGCGAGTGTTTTTAAACAATTTTTGCTTCCACAGTAAGTGTAGATATTATGCTTACTTTTGTAGTAATGAAAAAGTAAGTCTCTAAAAACCTTACTAGAGCAAATGTATTGGTGTAGTTGTTGCTTGTGCAATAACATTATTATAAAAATAACTAGATAGGAAAGAGATGTTATGTTTTATCCAAAGCAAATTCCATATTTGTTAGATGAAGAATTTAAAGAAAATATAGAATACAAAGAATATGTAATAAAAGAACTTGAAGATTATTGTATGTGTATTTGGACAATGAAATCAATTAAATCCTATAATAAAATTATAACAAATAATATTTTGCCAGATGCATGTATTGATATTGTTATAAATTTTGTTGATAAAATGATTTGTTTTGCTGGATTTAGTAAAGAAACTAAAGATTTTAAGTTAAATAAAAATATAGATTATATGGGTCTGAGATTAAAACCAGGAATATTTTACTTACTATACAATATAGAGGCATATAAAGTAATGGATAACGAAATACCATTTAATGAAATAGATGAAGAATCAATTATAAACAACATATTAACTTTGAAAAGTACTATTGAAAGAGTTGATTTTTTAAAAAATTATTTGATACAAAAAACAAAGCAACTTAGAGAAAAAATAGTTAATGATTTTGTAGACAAATTATATAAAAATCCTAAAGAACAAATTGTAACAGAAATAGCTAAAAAAATTGGATATAATGAAAGGCATTTGTATAGGATCTTCAAAACTATTTATGGTATATCACCAAAAGTATTATTAAATATTCTTAGATTGCATTTATGTTTAACTTTAATATTAGAAAAAAATATGACTTTGATAGAAATAGCTAATTTATGTGGTTTTTATGATCAATCTCATTTAATTAGGGAAATAAAGAAATATACAGGAATTTCACCATTAAAAATAATTAATGATTATAAATAAATGTCCGTTTTTTACAATACTAATTTGTTTTTTTTTCTTATAATCAAAATGGAGGTAAAAATAAATGTATGAAACAGTAACAACTAACATTATGGTTAAAAATGTGAAAGAAACAATAAAATTTTATGAGGAAAAGTTAGGTTTTCAAAAAATATTAAGTGTTCCCGAAAAAGGAGAAAATTTGAATTTTGCTATTTTAAATAAGGATAAAATAACTGTGATGTTCCAAGAACAAAAGAACTTAATAAGTGAATATCCTTCTTTAAAAAATGATAAAATAGAACCATCATTTACATTATTTATAACTGTTAATGATGTTTTCCAAGTGTATAATGATTTAAAAGATAAAGTAAAATTTGCTAAAGAACTTCATAAAACATTTTATGGTAAAGATGAATTTGCTTTTTTTGATAATAATAGCAATATATTAACAATCTCTTGTTAATATGAGAAGCTAGACAAAAAAGAGTTTTTTTGGTGTTATGAAGTGAGTTTAAATATAATAAATTAAATAATACTGAAAATTAAATAAGAAATCTTTTTTGTTTTATAATAACATTTTATAATTTTAGTTTTAAACTTAAAAATAATTATAAAAGTGTTTTTTAAGATGTAAATAAAATATATTTATATCTTATTTTTTATATTAAATTATTTAGAAGAACTAGTACAATTTTTTTTATTGTTAATTTTGATTAAAATATTTAGGTAATTAAAACTTATAAAACAAATTTAATAAAATTTTCATAAGATTTAGAAAAATAATAAAAATTTTATATGGAACATTTTTATAATATAATTTTTTTAAGATTAATAAAATTATAAATTTTAAAATTAATAATGAGATAAATTTCTATCTAAAGAAATTAAATATTAGTTATAAAGATATAAAAGTTTTATATAATTTTTTATTATAGTGTGAAGATAGATATTACATTTTATAATAATTTCTTTATATCTATATAGATATAAAAGAATTAATATTTATATAATTATGTAAAGTGATTCTAAGACAAGATTATAAAAAACTAGCGAACTAGAGTAGAGAATTATTTTTAATTATGAAAAATTAAATCTTTATAAATTTATATTTTATGAAGTGTTTTTTAATAAAACTAAAATATTTTTGAATATATTTTTTTTCATAACATAAATATTATTAGGAGGAGAGTTTTAATGGGTGATAAAAAGGTTTATTCAATAATTGTTATAGCAGGTGTAATATTAATTTCTTTATTTTTAATAATTATGAATAAAAATAAATTAAATGAGTTAGTTGGTAATGTTGTGGAAGTAAATGATCGTTATTTTGTAGTAGATAGTGAAGATGGTAAGTATAAATTTGCATTTTTAAGTGAACGTGATATAACAGAAAAAAGTAATATTACGATAAAATATAAAGGAAAATTGAAAGAAGAAGAGATTAATAAAATGAAATCTTATACTTTAACTAAGGAAACTGTGTCGACAATTGATAAATTAGAAAGTGATGGTATTTTTAGTGCTTTTTATAATATGGCAAAGGAAAAGTTGGATGAAATGTCACTTGATGAAAAAATTGGTCAATTATTATTAGTTAGAGTACCAGATGGAGATGCTGTTGCTGCTGTTAAAAAGTATCAATTTGGAGGCTATGTTTTATTTGAGAAAGATTTTAGAGGTAAAACAAAGGATGAAGTTAATACTATGATAAAGTCTTATCAAGATGCTTCAAGTATTCCTATGATTATGGCAACAGATGAAGAGGGTGGAAGAGTTGTTAGAGCTAGTTCTAATCCAAAATTAAGAAATGCTCCTTTTGAATCGAGTCAAGAATTATATAAAAGAGGTGGATTAGATTTAATTGCAAAAGATACAAAAGATAAAAGTAGATTTTTAAAGGATTTAGGAATAAATGTTAATTTAGCACCTGTTGTTGATGTTGTTACTGATTCTACAGCTTATATGTATAAACGTTCGTTAGCGGAAAATACAGATATTACTTCAAATTATGCAGAAGAAGTTATTAATGCAAGTAAAACAGAAGATGTTTCTTATGTATTAAAACATTTTCCAGGATATTCTAATAATAGTGATACACATACTGGTACTAGTGTAGATACTAGAACACTAGATGAGATTAAGGATAATGACTTACCACCATTTGAAGCAGGAATAAAGGCTATGGCTGAGGCTGTTCTTATAAGTCATAATATTGTTGAAAGTATTGAAAAAGATACTCCTGCAACTTTGTCAAAAAATGTTCATGAAATGTTACGTCAAGAATTAGGTTTTTCAGGAGTTATTATTACTGATGATTTAGATATGCTTGCAACAAAAAGTAGTACTGATTTATATATAAATGCTTTAAAAGCAGGAAATGATATGTTAATTGTAACTGATTTTGATGCTGCTTTTGATGAAATAAAAGCGGCAGTAGATGATAAAACTATTGGTTCGGAAATTGTTGATAAGGCGGCTTTAAGAATTCTTGCATGGAAGTATTACAAGATATTATTCCCTACTAAAAGCTAAAGATAATTAGTTTAAAAAGACTAATTTCTTTTAAATTTTTAAAAGTTTAGTTTTCGATTAAAAACCTTTATTTTAAAGTATAATAAAAATTAGAAGTAATTTTACTATTAATTTTCTACTTTAGAAAAGAATTTAGATATGATATTTTAAAGAAACGATAGAAAGTCGTTTTTTTATTATACCTTTAGGGTGTAGCTTTTCATTAAAAAAACACCTGCTATGTGGTGGATGATTTATAGTAATACAATACAGAGATGTTTTATGGCTAAAAGTTAAAACATCCAAAATATATGTGTAAGTATTTATACAAAAATTTTTAAAGATTTGTGCAAATTGAAAGCTGTTAAGATAATAGAAGGACATATAATGTTAGACCATATCTATATACTAGTAGAAATGCTTTCAAGGAGCTTATCAAGTTTTATGTAATATTTAAAAGAAAATTATCATATGTGAATTTAAAATATAAATTTAGTAATTTGTTAGTGGATATCTTAATTATTGTAAAGGATAAAGGATTTTTATTACAGTAACTAATAATTTAATTAAATGAAATTATTAAATGAGTACAGAATATGTTATTCTCTGATATCATTTTTAAACCAACTATTTATTATTTCATTTTTTTCTGATGAATTTGAAAATTTATAATAAAATAATGATAACCAATTTTTACATTCTTCTGACAAGTTTTGCTCGTCTAATTTTTTATTTTTTTGAATATAAAAATTTTTAGTTGAATCTGCTGCTAAATCTGTTAATTTTACCAATAACGTATTTGATAAATTATTAATAAATGTATTGTCTAAGTACGCTAAAACAGTTAAAATCTCTTTAGCTAAATCATTATCTAAATCTATGATTTCTTTCATTTTCATTTTTTTTCTCCTTTTTATATCCATTTTTCTTATATCCATTTTTCATTTTTTCTAAAAATTCTTTCATTTTGAAAAGAGAACGTGACATAGTCATTTCTTTTATATCAACAAAAGAAAATTTCCAACTATTTTCAGATTTAGACTCATATAACTCAGGAAAAATGAGGAAGTCTTGCCATTCTTCAATATAGTATGCTTTTTTATTAAGATCACTTATTCCTAATACTGGTATTTGATAATTTATCATCATCTTTTTAACAAATTCTATTTTATCTACAGGAACACAAATACAACCAATAGATTCTATTGGAAAATGTTGCATCACTCCTATTTCAGAAAACTCTGAATAAACAGCGGTAATTTTAGCTTTACTCATTTGTTTTTCTGAAACTCCAAGTATAACACTAAAGGATAAGTCTTCAGCTCCATTTTGTGAAGATAAACGTGAATATTCTTCTGCAGTATCTAAAACATCTGTAAAGCTAATAAATTGTCTATTTATATGAGAGCGAGTCGATTTCTCACCAGTTAAAACAGGAATTCCTTCTTTTATTAGAGTTTCATGACTATTTAATCCATACTTTAAAATATTAGGTAATGCATTAGCATTAGTTCCATGAAAAATATTAATATTATTTTGTTCAAAAAAAGTGAATGTTTCGGGATTTCTTATACATATACTAGCCATTCCAATACGTCTTGATATTTCAATTAGAGGATTTTGACGACATTCAAACTTTGATTTAAAAGAATAATCCTTCCTTTTTCCATAATACAAAATTTCTTTTAACTTTTTTAATATTACATCATCTTTGGCAAGGCTAAAAAAAATCTCACAGACTTTTTTATAATTTCTATATTCCATTAATTCTTCAATTGAATAATTCATATAACACTTCATTAATATCACTCCTAAATAATTATAATAATTTACTTTTAATATTTTTATAAATTATTAGTATTATACTATAATTAATCTGAAAGATAAATTAATAAAAATTATTATTATTTAAAATTCTTTTATTTTACTTTTATAATTTATTAATACAAAGAAATGAACACTTTTCTTAGTTTATTGATTGCACTTTTAAATAAAGATTATAACAACATAAAAAAACTATGAAAAATTACTTAAAATATATTATTTTTAGTATAAAATTTATCAAATTAAATAAACTATTAATGATATAATTTAAAAAATCATTATTAGAAATTTGTTAATAGTTAATGATAAAAATAATGATATAAATAGTTGTAATTAAAGTTTACAGTTATTATTAAATTATATTTGTACTACTGATTGATTTTGTAGAACAAAAGGAGGAATAATTTAAATGATGATGATACCAAGAAGTAATTTTGATTTGTTTGATGATATTTTTGGAGATTCTTTTTTTAAAAAAGAAGATAAAATGATGAAAACTGATATTAGAGAAACAAACGATGGATATCTAATTGATGTTGATTTACCGGGATATAATAAGGAAAATATTAGAATTGACGTAACGGATGGATATTTAACAATAAATGCTAAAATGAATCAAGAAACTACTGAAGATAAAAATGGTAAATATGTAAGACGTGAAAGATTTTTTGGAGAATGTTCGAGAAGTTTCTATGTGGGTGAGGCAGTAGAATCTGAAGATATTAAAGCAGCATTTAAAAATGGTATTTTAAGTTTAGAAATTCCAAAAATTGATGAATCAAAGAAATTACCTGAAAAGAAATATATTGAGATAAGTGATTAGTTAAAATTGTTTATTTTTTATTAATATTAAAATAATATATAGTTTAGAATTAATAACATTTTTTTCAGTAAAATCTAAAGAAATATGTGAAAAATGAAAATCAAGAAATATGAAAATAATAATTTACCTTATATAACTTGCGAATTATTTCTATAGACTATTCTTTGTATGAAAAAGATAAATATATTATTTCAAGAATTTGCAGGAAAAATTTTTGATATTGCAACTGATTTATAATATTGTTTTTATTATTCAAATAAATCACTCATGCAGTCTATTATAAATCAGGTCTTTCTGTTTTTGTTTTTTCTAAATAATTATAAACTATTAAAAATCTATTAATGTCAAAATTTCTTGAAAATGTCAGTAGAGTAATTTTTAGATAACATCAAAAGGAAGTCCTTTTGATGT
>CANTCS010000014.1 GCA_947652375.1 uncultured Mollicutes bacterium
TACTGACATTTTCAAAAAACGATACAACATGACATTATCACAAAATGATTACAATCATTAAAATATAAAATTGACAAAGTAGATTTTTCTTAGTATAATAAGCCTGTTTTTTAGGGGGATTTATATGCTAAGAAGTAATTTAACATTAAGAAACAAAGCTTTGGTTATGTTAGCTTTATCTTTGGTTTTAATTTCTATAGGCATAGAAATTAATGAACCACTAAATAAAGAAGACTATTTAAAAAATAATTATATTAATACTAGAAATATTGCTCCTATAAAAATAAGTACTAAAAAAAATTCCAAAAAATCCTCTAATAATATTTTTAGTGGACCTAATGATTTACGGAAATTATCACCAGTTAATATTTATAGCAATAATAAAAAAATAGAAGAAACTTTAGAAGAAGTTTCATTAACCGTCACAAATTTTACTGAACCAACTAAAGAGCCACCAAGAAACATTTGGTATTTACCGACTGAAAGTGGAATCATAACCCAGAACCCTCGAATAGGTCATGTTGCCTTAGACATTACTAGTCCAAGAGGAACTAGAGAGGTAATATTCCCAATAGCGAATGGAATCATCTCGGGAATTTATAAAGACAAAGCTGGAGCTAAAATTGTTACGATATTACATGATGTTGCTGGTAAAAAGTATACTTCTCAATATGTTCATTTATCTTCATATTCTAAAGATATTTATGTTGGAAGACCAGTAACTATAAATGATCCTTTAGGAAATATGGGAACAACAGGAAAATCAACAGGGGTTCATTTACATTTAGCCTTAATAGACTGTGCCTTATTCGATCCTAATGACCATAATTGTCACAGTTTAAGCAGTTTTTATAAGTATGCTAATACAAGATTGAAACAAGGATATATCGGTTTAGGAGCTATGATATATGTACCAGGAGAATGGTCTAGTAGGTAATTTAAAACATAAAAATCTATCTAAAACAAAATTAAATACTTTTATTTTTATTGAAATAATAAAAATAAAGTGATATTATATATTTAAATACATAGACAAAGGACAAGATAAATTATCTAAATTTTAAAGAGAATTCATGGTTGGTGAAAATGAATAAATATTTAATTTATTACTCCCTTTTGAGTAGAATTATTAAAAGTAATTCCGGCTAAGTCGTTATTATAAATGAGTAAAAAGGATGGTACCGTGTAGTTTTAAGCACTCCTGTATTATCCTTTTTATTTTGTTAGGAGGAAAAATTATGAAGATAGAAGTTCTACATCATGCAACTATAAAAATTATAACTGATAAAATCATTTATTTTGATCCATATGACATTAATGAAGATTATCATGACGCTGACTATATTTTTATAACTCATGATCATTATGATCACTATGATAGTGCTTCAATTAAAAAAGTAAAAAAAAGTACTACTAAAATAATATTACCTAAAAATTTAAAATTAGAAACTAACTCTTTTGAAGTAGAACCTTATAAAAGTTATACTCTTGATAATTTAAAATTTGAAACTATCCCCTCATATAATATTAATAAGGAATATCATCCTAAAGAAAAAGCCTATCTTGGCTATAATCTTTTTCTTCAAAATAAAAGATTATATGTTATGGGTGATACTGATCGAACCCCTGAGGCAGATAAAGTAAAAACAGATATTTGCTTCGTCCCAATAGGTGGGGAATATACAATGAATGTGGATGAAGCAACAGCATATATTAATGATTTAAAGCCTAAAAAAGCAATTCCTATACATTATGGAAAAATAATAGGAAATATTAATTTAGGAGAAGAATTTAAAAGTAAAATAAATAAAAATATTGAAGTAGAATTATTTATTAATAGGAGATAAAAATTATGATAAATATAAAAGAAAATGAAAAATTAAATATAAAAAACCATTCATGTGCTCATTTGCTTGCCCAAGCAGTTAAACATTTATATCCTGAAGCAAAATTTTGGGTTGGACCAGTAATTGAAGACGGTTTTTATTATGATATCGATTTAGGAGATTATAAATTAACTGAAGAAGATATTCCAAAAATTGAAAAAGAAATGAAAAAGATTGCTAAAGATGGAAAAAGAATAATTCGTCAAGAACTATCTAAAGAAGAAGCTTTAGAAAAATTTAGAGATGATGAATATAAAATTGATTTAATATCTCGAATGAATGAAGATGAGAATGTAATTAGTTGCTATTCTCAAGGTGATTTTACCGATCTATGCCGAGGACCTCACATCGATACTGTAAAAGAATTAAAGTATTTTAAATTATTAAAATTTAGTGGAGCATATTGGAAAGGCGACGCTAAAAATAAAATGCTTCAAAGAATTTATGGTATCTGTTTTGATACAGAAGAAGATTTAGCGAATCATTTACAAGAATTAGAAGAAGCGAAGATGCGTGACCACCGCAAA
This sequence comes from uncultured Mollicutes bacterium, assembly GCA_947652375.1. GTDB lineage: Bacteria > Bacillota_I > Bacilli_A > RF39 > UBA660 > UBA3789. The sequence goes on from CANTCS010000014.1 coordinate 2,414, forward strand.
ATTGGAAAAGAACAAGAATTATTTATGTCTCATGATTTAGTTGGTTCAGGAATGCCTTTATGGTTACCAAATGGTGCAATAATTCGTAAAGAGTTAGAAAACTATATTTATGAAAAAGAAAGAAATATGGGGTATGACCATGTATACACACCATGCGTTGGAACAACTGAATTATATAAAACATCTGGTCACTGGGATCATTATAAAGAAAATATGTTTCCAACTATGAAAGTTGATGAGGAAGAGTTTGTCCTTCGTCCTATGAACTGTCCACATCATATGTTAGTATATAAAAATAAAATGCATTCTTATCGTGATTTACCAATTAGAATAGGTGAATTTGCAACTGATTTTCGATATGAAGCAAGTGGAGCAGTTAAAGGACTTGAGAGAGTTCGTTGTATGTGTCAAAATGATGCCCATTTGTTCGTAAGACCTGATCAAATAGGAGAAGAATTTAAACGAGTTGTTAGCTTAATTTTAGATGTTTATCATGACTTTGGTATAACAAATTATAAATTTAGATTATCTTTGCGTGATAAAGAAGATAAAGAAAAATATTTTGATGATGATGAGATGTGGGATAATGCTGAAAATAAACTTAGAGAAGTACTTGATGAATTAGGAGTGGAATATTTTGAAGCTAAAGGAGAGGCTGCATTTTATGGACCAAAGTTAGATGTAGAAGTTAAACCTGCCGTAGGACCAGAAGTAACTCTATCAACATGTCAGCTAGATTTTTTATTACCACGAAGATTTGATTTAAATTATATTGATAATTTTGGAGAAAAACAAATTCCAGTTGTATTACATCGAGCTATTTTTGGAACATTTGATAGATTTACAGCTTTTATTATAGAAGAAACAAAAGGAATATTTCCTACATGGTTAGCACCACTTCAAGTTAAAGTAATTCCAGTAAATCCCGAGTTTCAAAAAGATTATGGTCAAGAAATTTTTAATTTATTAAAAGATGCAAAAGTAAGAGTAGAATTAGATGATCGAAATGAAAAGCTAGGATATCGTTTAAGAGAAGCTCAAACATCAAAAGTACCATATACGCTTATTTTAGGAGATCAAGAAAAAGAAAATAGAACTATTAGTTATCGTCTACATGGTAAAAAAGAAACAACAACTATAAAATTAGAAGAATTTATTGAATTAATATTAAAAGAAATAAAAGAAAAAAATAATAATTAAATTTTTCTTATCTTGACTATTAAATCAGACTATTGTAATATAAGTGAAAAAATTAAAGGAGATTAATATGGAAAACTATAAAATGAAGTATTTAAAATTACAAGCAAGATATGAACAAATTGCAATTAAAACTCAACCAGTAGAAGATTTTTCAAATTATATCGAAAAAATAAAATTAGATTTAATTAATGACCAAAATAATATTAAAAAAGAAATAAAAAAACTTCAAAAAAAGAGAATATTAAAAATTTTTAGTTATCAAAAAATAGAACAAATTAATAAAGATATAAAACTTTTTAAATATTTACTAGATATTTATAGTGAAATAGAAACTTTAATTTCTAATATATTACATAAGTTTGAAGTAATTTCTTCAGAATATAATGAAGCTACTGCAGAAAAATTAAATATTTTAGCTAATTTTACTTTAGATTATTATAATTCTCAAAGATCTTTATTTCTTAATAAAAAAAACATTTTAGAAAGTCTTTATAGAGGTGAAAATCCAAATCCAGAAGATACAGAAGATAAACAAATAATTTTTAATATATTTTTTACAATGAAAAATAAAGAAATTACTTCTATGAAGGCTAAAATTCATAAAAAGATATGATTTCAAATTTAGAAGTCGATATTTCAAATATCGAAAAATTATATACAAATTATACAATAAGAAATAAAGCAATTAACTCTAAAGAACTTTTAATAGACTATTTAAAAATAAAAATACTAGATATTGATGAACAAATTGATAATATTTTACGAGAAGTTAAAATAAATTCTAAAGAAAAAACAAAAGCAAAATTATTAAATCTTTTTTTAGGTTTTATCTATAATTTTAATACTGAAATTTATGAAGAAGATAATATTATATTAATAGAAGAGTGGACTTTTTTAATAAAATTCAAAGAATATCATCAAAAATTAATAAATCTTGTAACCACGCAAAATATCAAAGAAATTGTAAAGCTTCTAGATTTTTCTTTGGATTATTATAATAAGCATCTTGATTATTTAGAAAATAAAAGAGATGCTTTAGAATATTATTATGATGGAATAAATTATAGCTTTTGCTATAAAAATGATTTAGAAGAAATGGATGTTTTCATAAAGAAACAACTTAATCATCTTTCATCATCTTCAAGCAAATAGAAAAATTTAAAAATTTATGTTAAAATAAAATTTATCTAAGGTGGTGGTGGAAAATGCATAATGATTTAGCAAATACTATTAGAAGTAAAATAGATATTGTTGATATCATCGGTGAAAGAATTCCACTAGTTGCCAAAGGTAAAAACTTTTTTTGTGTTTGTCCCTTTCATGATGACTCTAATCCTTCAATGAGTATATCAAGAGAAAAGCAAATTTACACTTGTTTTTCTTGCCATGCAACGGGAAATGTTTATACATTTCTCATGAATTATGAACATCTTGAATTTCGTGAAGTTTTAAAATACTTGGGAAATAAAGTTGGAATAGATGTCGGCGATATCCACGTATCAAAAAAAAATAACAAATTTGATAAGTTATATGAAGCTTACAATTTATCTTTAAAATATTTTCAAAATAATTTAAATAGTAATTTAGGAAAACAAGCTAAAGAATATTTGTTAGAGAGAAAAATAGACGAAAATTTAATTAAAGAATTTGAAATCGGACTCGCATTAGACAAACGAGATGATTTAACGAAAATACTTACAAAAAAATCATTTGATTTATCAACTTTAAATAAAATTGGACTATCAACAGATAATTATGATGTTTATTGTGATCGAATAATGTTCCCGCTTTATGATATATCTGGAAAAGTAGTTGGCTTTAGCGGAAGAATTTATAAAAATAATAATTTAAATAAATATCTTAATACCAAAGAAACGGAAATTTTTAAAAAAGGTGAACTTTTATATCATTATCATATCGCTAAAGAAGAATGCCGTAAAAAAAAGTCAGTAATTATAATGGAAGGCTTTATGGACATTATTAGAGCTAGTTCCATCGATATAAGAAATACAATAGCCCTAATGGGTACTGCGTTAACTAAAGAACAAATAAATCTTATAAAAAGACTTTCTAATAATATTATTCTTTGTCTTGATGGAGATGATCCTGGACAACTTGCAACACTTAATATAGGAGATGCTCTTTTTAAAGTAGGAATAGAAGTAAAAGTGATAGTTCTTCCAAATCTTGATGATCCCGATAGTTTCATTTTAAAGTATGGCAAAGAACGCTTTGACGGATTAATTGACTCAGCAATAAATTTTTCAGATTATAAAATGCAAAGACTTCGTGAGAATGTTGATTTTAGAAGTGATGAAGAAAAAGCTAATTATATTAATAAAGTTCTCGAAGAAACAGCTAAGTTATCCGATCCCATTAGAAGAGAAGTTGTTTTAAAAAGACTTGCAAAAGAATTTGATATAGGTTATAATACACTGGAAATACGTATAAATAGTTTTATCAAAGACGATAAAAAACAAGAAAAAATATTTATACCCCAAAAAATCTTAGAGAAGAAAGATAAGTATAGTAAAGCTATTGAACAAATAATTTATTTAATGCTTAATAATGATTGGATTATAACTCAAGTTGAAAAAGAAAAACTAATATTTCCCACTGAAATTATGCGTACTTTAACTAGTGAAATAATCTACTATTATAAAAAGTATGGTAATATAAATGTTGCAGATTTCTATACTTATATACAAGATAAAGAAAATATTCTAAAATTTTTAAATCAAGTATTAGCAAGTAATTATAATGAGACTACTAATAAAGAAGAGTTATTCTTATATTTCAAAGTTATTAGAGAATTTAGTATCAATCAAGAAATAAAAAGACTCACAGGATTAATGAAAAAAGAAGTAGATCCATTAGAACAAGCTAAAATAGCTGAAAAGATTAGAAAGCTTAGGTTAGGAGATAATTAGTATGGTTGAAGAAATTAAAACACTAGATGAAAGAAAAAATAAATTATTATCAATAGGAAAAAAACAAGGTTATGTTACTTATGAACAGTTAGCTGATCAATTAAAAGGATTAGAGGTAGATAGTGATACCCTTGACGAATTATATAATTTCCTTGTTGAAAACGAAATTGATATTGTTTCAGAAGACGGAAGTGACGATGCCAGCGGTGAAGAAATAACTACTGATATGTCAGTTGAGAATTTAACATTATCTAAAGACGTTAAAATAAATGATCCAGTAAGAATGTATCTAAAAGAAATTGGACGTATTAACTTACTTACCTCAGATGAAGAGTTTGAATATGCTCAACGTGCTGAAGAAGGTGATGAAGAAGCTAAAAGAATGTTAGCAGAATCCAATTTACGTCTAGTTGTTAGTATTGCCAAACGTTATGTTGGACGTGGAATGTTATTTCTTGATCTTATACAAGAAGGAAATATTGGTCTAATGAAAGCAGTAGATAAATTTGATTCTACAAAAGGCTTTAAGTTTTCAACATATGCAACTTGGTGGATAAGACAAGCAATAACAAGAGCAATAGCAGATCAAGCAAGGACAATTCGCGTCCCTGTTCATATGGTAGAAACTATAAATAAATTAGCTCGTATCCAAAGACAATTAACACAAGAATTAAATCGTGAACCAACTGATGAAGAAATAGCCGAAAAATTAGGAATAACAGTTGAAAAAGTTCGTGAAGTATACAAAATTAGTCAAGACCCTGTTTCTTTAGAAACTCCAATTGGCGAAGAAGATGACTCTCATTTAGGAGACTTTATTAGAGATGAAAGAACTATGGGACCAGAAGAATATGCAACGATTGAAATGTTAAAAGAAGAACTACGTGGTGTTTTAGCAACCCTAACAGATCGAGAAGAAAAAGTATTAAGATTAAGATTTGGTTTAGATGATGGTCAATGTCGTACCTTAGAAGAAGTAGGTCAAATATTTGGTGTAACACGTGAAAGAATTCGTCAAATTGAAGCAAAAGCACTTCGTAAACTAAGACATCCATCTCGTTCCCGTAAATTAAAGGATTTTTTAACTGATTAATGAAAATAAATACAAGACTTAAAAAAATAGGGGATTTAGTAGAAGCTAACTCCTCTTGTTTAGATATTGGATGCGATCATGCTTTATTAGATATCTATTTAGTAAAGCAAAATAAAAATATTCGCGCTGTAGCAAGCGATATTGCTGAGGGACCACTAGAACAAGCAAAAAATAATATAAAACGTGAAAAGTTGGAAAACGAAATTGAAGTACGATTAGGAGACGGTTTATCAACTTATACAGAAGATATCAATACTGTTATTATGTCTGGTATAGGTGGTAGAAATATCATAGGAATATGTAAAAATAATATTAAAAACTTTAAAAAAGTTGAGACATACATACTTAGTCCTAATAATTATCAAGAAGAAGTAAAAAGATTTTTTTGTAAGAATGGCTACTTTATTCTTAATGAAGAATTTGTTAAAGATAAGCACTTTATTTATCAAATTATTATTTTAAAAAAAGGTAAGAAAAAATATAGTAAAAAAGAATATTTTTTTGGCCCTGTTTTTTTAATAAAAAAAGGACCATTATTTCGTGAATACTATGAAAAAGAAATGAAATCTCGTGAAATTCTTCTAACCCTTTTGCCAAAAAACTTTAGATATAAAAAATATTTAACCAAAAAAGAGATTAATTTAATTAAAAATGAAATAGAAGACTAGTAAATAGTCTTTTTTTAGTTTATAATAATTATAGTTTATAAAATAATAGAGGTGTAAAATGAAAAATATAAGAATTTTTATATTTATTCTACTTTTATTTTATTTTGGTATTTTTAAAGTAAGTGCCAAAGATACTTTATTTTCAATTAATAAATATAAAGAAGAAAATTTTAACTTTATTAAAGAAAGTTATAATAAAAGTGGTAGTAACGATGGCTTAATAGTAGCTGGAGAATTTCTAAAAGCAAAAGAAAATAATCAAATTATAATCGAAAAATTTAATTTTGATGGACAAAAAATATGGGAATTTAAATATAAGAATTCAAAACAAAATTATCTTAATTATTTAACATATACTTATAATTTAGATAATCAAATCGATGGATATCTTATTTCAATCTTAGAGAAAGATTCTTCTAATACAGAAACCTCTCAAGGAAAAATATTAAAAATAGATCTAAAAGGAAAGCTTATTTCAGAAAAAACTCTTGATTTTGCGGATAATTTAAAAGTAAATAAGATTTTACCAATTTTTAATAATAATAACTTTGATGGTTATATTTTAACAATTAACTTTGGAGAAAATACATCTAATGCAAGTTTAGTACGTTTTGATAAAGACTTAAATATTATCTTTCGTAAAGATCAAATAAACAATGAAAATAAACAAATTACATATGAGGATCTAATAATAATAAATAACAATAATTCAATGAACTTTTTAGCTATTGAAAATCTTATTAATAATGATACTACTACAATAAATTTAGTCAAATTTGATAAAAATGGTAATAAAGAACTACTTAAAGAATTACCAATGAATAAAAGTTATAATTTAATGGAATATAATAATGGTTATATTTTATATGGATTAACTAAAGATGTAAAAGTTTCTGGAGGGACTTCTAGTTATTATTTAATAAACTATGATCTAGAAAATAAAGAAATTTGGGAATCTGTAGGAGATATCGCAATTTCTGAAAAACATATGATAAAATTATTTCCTATAAAAGAAAAAAATACTATTAAAGAATTTTTATTAATGTATAAAAATAAAAATGATTTGAGTTATGAAGTAATTAAATTAGATACTGAAGGGCTTTTAAAAAACAAAATAAAAAAAATAAATAATGAATACTATAATATAAAAGATTTTTTTCAATTAAAAGATGTTTTATATTTTGTTGGAAATATCACTTGTCCAGAAGAAGATAGTTGTAATTATGATACTCACTCATTATTATTAAGAAGTGATGAAGATAAAGTCATTGAAGTAAAAGATAATACAGTAAGAAATATTTCTATCTTCATAATTATATTAATATTAATTATTACATTTATTTTTATTAAAAGAAAAAGGGTTTAATCCCTTTTTTTGCTTATACCAATCATACTTCCAAGAATAGAAGTGGTTATAATAATAAGATAATAAATTAAAACACTAAATCTAAACTTTGAAAAAATAAGTGTAATTATTAGAAGAATAAATACAATAGCTCCACCGAACTTGGCCCCCTCAATATATCCATTCTTACTAGCAGATTTTCCTAATATAAAACTGTTAACAAAAATATTAATAGTTAAAGTAAATAATTCTAAAAAACTAAATAATGAATCTCCAATAAGATCAAAATAATAAAAAGTAGTCAAAACAATTAAAGTAATAAAAATTCCTAAAAAAGTAAAACCAAATCTTTTCCCATAATTTTTTAAATAAGCCATATTCCACCTCAATTAATAATATGTTATGTATAAAAAATTATTCATTAGTACACTATAATTATAGGTGATAATAATTATGAAATATTTTACAGTTTTTTATCGAAGTGTTTTTTTCTATATTTTAATAACATTTCTTTACCGATTAATGGGTAAAAGAGAAATGGGAGAATTAACAATCATGGATTTTATAGTATCTATTTTTATTGCTGAAATGGTCGCAATTTCAATAGAAAATTATAAAAGTGATATTTTACTATCGATTATTCCAATAGTCTCTTTAGTCTTATTACAAATTGGTTTTTCTATTTTATCTTTAAAAAATCAAAAAGCACGAAATGTTGTTGATGGAGAGCCATCAGTTATTATAAATAAAGGAAAAATAAATTTTAAAGAAATGATAAAACAAAGATATAATCTTGATGATTTATTAACACAACTTCGTGGTCAATCTATTAAATCAATTGAAGAAGTTGATTATGCTATTTTAGAAACAAGTGGAAAGTTATCAATCTTTAAAAAATCTGATGATAAAAAGTCAACTTATCCACTAGCTCTTATTTTAGATGGAAAATTAAATTATGATGTTTTACTCCAAATTAGAAAAACAAAAATTTGGCTAAATAAAGAATTAGATAAGGAAAAACTAAAAATTGAAGATATATTTTATGCTTTTTATAAAAATAAAAAACTTTATATAATAGAGAAAAACAAAATAAAATGACAATTTTCTGCTTTTAAATAAAATAAAATATTAACTAGGTGATAATATGAAAAAACTTAGTTTAATTATTATATTTTTAGCAATAGTTTTTTTTAGTAATAATAAAGTTACTCCAGTAAAAGCTGAAAAAGAAGAAACAAGAGCTATTTTTATAAGCTATATTGAACTTAACAAATATGTAAAAAAAGATGACCAAACATTAAGCAAAAAAAACATCGATAAAATGCTTGAAAATATTCAAAATATGAAATTTAATACGGTAATTCTTCAGGTTCGCTCAGCATCTGATGCTATTTATAAATCAAAGATTTTTCCTATGAGCCAATATGTTAGTAAAAAAGAAGGCGAAGATTACTATGATGTTTTAGATTACTTTATAAAAAAATGCCACAAAAAAAATATAAAGCTATTTGCTTGGATTAACCCTTATCGAGTAAGAACTACAGCTGATCCAACTACTATTTCAAAAGAAAATCCTGCATATAAATATTTAGAAACTGACACTATTTTTATTGATAATGGCATCTATTTTAATCCCGCCAAAAAAGAAGTTAAAGAATTAATTGTAAAAGGAGTAAAAGAGGTTTTAGAATATGATGTAGACGGCATTTTATTTGATGATTATTTTTATCCCAGTGATGTTATTGATAAAAAAGATTATCAAGAGTATTTAAAAAATAATGACTATATCGAAGAAAAACAATTTCGTCTTAAAAATGTAAATGATTTAATAAAAAATGTTTATAGTGAATGTCAAAAGAAAAAAGTTCCTTTTGGAGTTTCTCCTGATGGAAATATTGAAAACAATTATAATAAAAATTATGCTGATGTAAAAAAATGGTTATCCTCTAATAATTATGTTGATTTTATCATGCCCCAAGTCTATTATGGTTTTTATAATAGTAGTAAAGCATATATAAAAGTAATAAATGAATGGGAAGCACTTATAAAAAATAAGCAAATTGATTTATATATAGCACTAGCATTTTATAAAGTTGGAACAGAAGATCAGTTTGCCAAAGAGGGTAGTTCCGAATGGTTATATAATGATGATATTATTATGCGTGAAATCATATTATCTAGAAATTTAAAAAATTATAAAGGTTTTGCCTTATTTAAATATGATAATGTTTTTGATCCTGAAAATTATACATCAACTAGTTTAAAAGAACTTGAAAATATAAAAAAAATATTAAAATAGATTTAATAAATAATTTTAATTTGCTATAATAAAATAAAGGTAGGAATAATATGAAGTTAAATGAAAAAGGATTTACATTAATAGAATTAATTGCCATGCTAGTCGTATTAGGAATTCTAATGGCTGTAACTGTTCCAAATATTTCTGGTATTTTAAGTCAATCTAAAAATAATATTTTAAAAGAAGATATTAGTAAAATGGTAGATAATACTAAAGTGAAAATTTCAAGTAAAAATTTAAAAAAACCATCTAATGGAAATTGTTTAATATTTACATTAGATTATCTAGATGACAATGATGATTACAAAAAAGGACCCAACGATGGAGAATATGACAAAATTAATTCTTTTATAATTGTTAAAAGAGAAAATAATAAATACAAATATTATGTAAAGATTTTAGAAAAAGTCAAAAATAAAAATTATGGTATAAATCTCATTGATTATGAAAAAATAGAAAAAGACTTGAAGAAATATATAACTAATACTTTAACTATTGATGCTACAAATAAAAATCAATTAAAATATGTAAATAAAATAAAAGAAAAATGTATAAAAATTGATAAAATTTATTAAACGTCAAAGGTTGTCAATTTTAAAAAATATATTGTAAATAAAAATTTAATATGTTAAACTTAAAATGTAATTGTAGTAAAATAGAAAGAGAGTGAAATTAATGAAAAAAATAGATCTTAATAATAAAGGATTTACTTTAATTGAGTTACTTGCTGTTATTGTAATTATGGGTATTTTAATGATGGTAGCTATTCCCGCTGTTTCTCGAGCAATTTTGAATGCTCGAAAAGATACTTTTGCAACAACAGCTAAAAAATATCTAGATGCAGTAAGAAACGAAGTATATGGTGACAATGTGGTTTGTGGTAGTGATGAAACTGTAATATCAGCGATGCCAGGTGGAGCATATTATGTAGAAATTGACTCTTCTAATCCCGATGGAGATGCTAAAAAATTACTAGAATCAGGTGGAAAATCACCATTTGGATCAGCAGAATTAAAAGGTTATGTCATCTTTATTAAAGATGGTACAACTACAAAATATTCTATGTCTTTAGTTGATACTGGAAATCATGGTTTTACTGATCAACTAAATGAAAATCAATTAAAAAGAAGAAATATTCAATCTATGACAGATACAACTTTTAATCCAAAAAGTGCTCCTGTTGTGGATGTTGGTGGTGTAGATAGAACTGCCCAAAAATGTAGATTAGCTCAATAAAGACTTCACTCAAAGTCTTTTTCTTTTTTTATAGATTTGATATAATTAAAGAGGAGGTAATAAAATGTTAATAATTGGAAGTAACGTAGGATTTAATAAAAAAAACCAACTTTTAGGCAGTTTAAAAGAAGCTTTATCATATAATGCTAATACCTTTATGTTTTATACAGGAGCTCCTCAAAATACAGCCAGAAGTGAAATAAATGAAGAGCTTACTTTAGAAGCTATAAAACTTATGAAAGAAAAAGCAATAGATTATTCTAAAATAATAGTTCATGCTCCGTATATCATTAATATTTGTAACGAAGAAAAATTTAATTTTTCTGTAAACTTTCTTACAGAAGAATTAAATAGATGTAATAAATTAGGAATAAAATATTTAGTTCTTCATCCTGGGAGTCATGTTGGTTTAGGAAAAGAAAAGGGAATAAATAATATTATAAAAGGACTTAATATTGTCTTTAATAATGTAAAAGAAAAAAATAACGTAATAATTCTTTTAGAAACTATGGCCGGTAAAGGAACCGAAATAGGTTCAACTTTAGAAGATATTAAAAATATTATTGATGGTGTAAATGATAAAAACCATTTAGGAGTTTGTCTTGATACCTGTCATCTAAGCGATGCAGGATATGATATTGTAAATTTTGATTTGTTTTTAGAGCAGTTTGATAAATTAATAGGCATTGATAAAATAGGGTGTATTCATGTGAATGACTCAAAAAATGTAGCAGCATCTCATAAAGATCGACATGAAAACATAGGCTTTGGACATATTGGTTTTCAAACTTTACTTAATATAATTTATCATAAACGTTTAGAAAATATTCCCAAAATTTTAGAAACACCTTATGTCGAGAAAGAATTTGCTCCATATAAATATGAAATAGAAATGATAAAAAACAAAAAGTTTGATCAAAATTTATTAGAAAAAATAAAAAAACAAATTTAAAAAAATATTTAGAGGTTAAAATGAAAAAACAAAAAAATTTAGAAAATATTAATGATGAAGATTTAACTAAAAATAAACAAATTTTAAACAATAATTCTAATTATCTTTATTCTTGTACAATAAATATATCTGCACAAGATTATCGAAATATTGCTAAATACTTTCCTAAGATATATTGGACATATGTATTTCGTGGACTCATTATAAATTTAATTTTAACAAGTATTATTACTTTATCTTTACAAAGATTTTTACCAGTTTTTCTTTTTTTTATCATATTTCAAATATATCTTCTTATTTTTTATAAAGTAAAATTAGAAGATTATATCGAAAAAGAATACGATGTTGCTTTAAAAACACATATACTATATTCTGAAATGCAACTTGAATTTTACAAAGATTTTTTAATAATACAAACAGAATCTTTTATACGCAAAATAAAATATGATGAAATAGATATAGTGATTGAAAATGAATCAAATTTTTATTTAAAAGACTCTACTAAAAATATATTAGTAATCGTAAAAAAGAATCAATGTACTAAAGATTTAATCGATTTTATCAAAAAAACATTTGCAAACTGTAAACAAGATATTCAAAAAACTTCAAAATTAAAAACCAATAATATTATAAAAAAAGCAATGATTGTCTTATTTTATTTAACAATAATGTGTTTTTTTCTAGCTATATTTTCTTTTTCTATTATAAATCAATTAATTCCTCATCATTTTATTAATCAAACTAAAAATATGTGGATATTTTGGTGTTTTTTACCAATTCCAATTCTTTCAATACTTTTAGGAATTAAATATTATAAATTAGAAATTGCATGTAAAAAAAATATTATTGTTGGAGTTATAATTAGTATTCTTTTTCTTTTTTTTGGATCTTTATCTTTAATTCCCATTCATCAAGTAGATTACAAATATATAGATACTTATAAAAATATATTAGGTCTTAATATTCCCAAAACTGGAGAAATAGTGATCGAAAATTGGGATACATGTTCTGTTGATAAAACTGAATGTACAACAATAAATATTCATTATAGTAATGAAAATGTGCATGAACTAGAAAAGAGTATTGAAAATAATCCAAACTGGTTTTTAAGTACAAAAATGCAATTACCCTTAAAATTACTAATTCCATTAACTTTTTACAAGGATGAAAATACATATTTTTCAATTTATAATAAGACAACTAATGAATACAATACTCTTCCAGAAGAGATAAAAACCTACGAAATATATGCAATGAAATATGATAAAACTAAAAAAAATTTAGTAATTCAAAAATATAAATATTTATTTAAATAGTTTTTTCTTCACATAAAAGGGTGCTTTAAAATTTAATATATGACATGATATTTAGTAAGAAAAAATTTAATATTTTTGAAAATCATTTTTACAAATTGTTTGGAGGAAAAAAATGGATTTAAATGAAATTAATAAAAGAATTAGTGATAGTTTTTATTGGCAAACTGAATCTTTTAAAAAATTAAGGAGAAAATTTATGATTAAAGAAAAATATAAAAATTGGGTAAGAGAGTTTATGGAATCATGGAAAGAATTAGATTGGAAAAGAACTCTGGAAACATTAGATAAAAATGTTGAATATTACGAAAATCCAATAGATAAACCATGTAGTAATTTTGCTGAAGTAACAAACTTATGGAATGTTGTTGCTGATAATCAAAAAGATATTAATTATAAATTTAAAATAGTTGCTTTTTTAATGAAGATTTGGCAGATGACAAGAATAATGACTTCAACTAATATAAAGCAAGAAATAGATGGTATTTTTCAAATATCTTTAAATGAAGATGGAAAATGTACTTATTTTAAACAATGGAGTTTTACTAAATAAAACTACTGTATTTTATAAATCAGTAGTTTTTTCCTTTACAAAAAAAGGAATTATTATTCCTTTAAAAATATTTTTGTTTATATTCAATATATAAATTAAGTAGTCTTTTATATAAAGTTGGACTAATTTTATCTTTAATTTTTTCAAAAACTCTAATATTTTCGTTTAATAAATCATTATAATTATTAAGTATAAAATTATAAATAATATTTAGTTCATTTTGAGAATAACTAATATTATTTGCTCTTGCAAATTTTTCCAAATCATTTATAGAAAGTCTATTAATATATTTTTTTACTAATTCTTTATAAATAAAAATCACCTCTTAGAAAAATATATGAATTAACTTCTAAATTATGTGATAAACTAATAATAGGTGAATAAATAATGGCTAAAAAAAATAAATATCGAAAAAAAATAGATTATGATAGATTAATTGAAAAGCGTATTTTTATCTTTTTTATCATAATTTTAATCTCTTTTGGAATTGTGACATTAAAAATAATTGATGTGATGATTTTAAATAAAGAAAAATATACTGAACAACTTGCTATTTTAACCTATGATAAAGTCTCAGGACCTAGTACTCCAAGAGGAAGAATATATGACAGAAATTATAATATTATTGTAGATAATAAATCATTAAAAACAATAACATATCAAAAGAAAAAAGGAACAAGCTATAATACAATGATTAATTCAGCTAAAAAAATAGCTCCTCATATTGAAATTGATTATCAAAAACTAACAGATAGAGCAAAAAGAGAATATTATTTTCAAAAAAATAAAGACGAATGCGATAAACTTGTAACAAAAAAAGAAAAAGAGCAAGTAAGTCAACATAAATTGTCTCAAAAAGAATTAGATGAATTAAAACTTAGTAGAATAGAACCTAAGAAATTAGAATTTTCTGATGAAGAAAAAAAAGTAGCTTATATATTCTATTTAATGAATAAAGGGTATACTTATGAAGAAAAAATTATTAAAAGTAATGCAACTGATAATGAGTATGCTTATGTTTCAGAGAATAATTATAATTTAAATGGCTTTAATACCAAAATAGACTGGGAAAGAGTCTATCCATATGGCGAAACTTTTAAAAGTATTTTAGGAACGGTTTCCTCATCAACACAAGGAATTCCTGCTGATTTAAAAGATTATTATTTAGAAAAAGGTTATAGCCTAAATGATCGCGTAGGTCTAAGCTATCTTGAAAAGCAATATGAAGAATATCTTCATGGAGAAAAACCTCTTTATAAAGTCATCAACTCTCATGAAACAAAATTACTAAAAGAAGGAAGTCGAGGAAAAGATATTGTTTTAACTATAGATATAAATTTACAACAAGAAGTAGAAAGAATTATCTCAGAACAAATAAGAAAAGCTAAAAAAGAAGCAAATACTGATTATTATGACCATTCTAGTGTCATAATTCAAGAACCAACCACTGGGGAAATTTTAGCAATGTCAGGAAAAAGGATAGTAAATGATGAGATAATTGATAATACTACTAGTCTTTTAATGCAACCAATTACTCCAGGCTCTGTTGTTAAAGGAGCTTCAATGTTAGTTGCTTATAATGAAGGAGCTGTAAAAATCGGAGAAAGAATGTTTGATGAATGTGTTAAAGTTGCAGGAGTCTCTGAAAAATGTTCTTCTGTAAATGATTTGGGAGTAATAAATGATATAACAGCACTTGCTAAAAGTAGTAATGTATATCAATTTAAAGCAGCTATACGTGTTAATGGACAAGAATATCATCGTGGAATGAAATTGAATTTTAATCAAAAAGCATTTGATACTTATAGAAAAATGTATCATTCATTTGGTCTAGGTGTTAAAACAGAAATAGACTTGCCAAGAGAAAGTAATGGTTACACCTCAGTTGATAAAGCTGCTGGAAATTTACTTGATTTTGTAATGGGACAATATGAAACTTACACACCAATTCAACTATCACAATATATTTCTACTATTGCTAATGGTGGTGAAAGGTTAGTTCCACATCTTCTAAAAGAAATTCATTCTTCCAGTAGTACAGATGAAATAGGAAAACTTGAAAAAAAAGTAGAGAAAAAAGTTTTAAATACTATTGAAACATCAGAGGAATATATGAATAGAGTTAAAGAGGGATTTATTGCTGTTTTAAATAGCAATGGTGGATATGGAGTAGGTTATATGGATAAAGCAATGAAACCAGCTGGAAAAACAGGAACTTCGCAAAGTTTTATTGATACGGATAATGACGGAGTAATTGATACAGAGACAATTACCAGTTCATTTATTGGATATGCTCCCTATGATAATCCAAAAATGAGCATAATTGTTACATCTCCTGACTCATCACATCCAAATTCTTCATCAGATTTTGCCTCTCTTGTAACATATCGTATTACTGGGGAAGTTAGTAAAAAGTATGCCGAAATATATGGGTATTAAAAATTTTTATCAAGAAAATATTTTACTTTATCAATAATTTAAAATAATAAATTAATATAAAGAGATTTAAAATTTCTATAAAATCTCAAAAAGGAAGACATCAATTATCTTTCTTTTTTAATTTGATATTAATTTTAATAATATCTTTCTATCTAAATATTAAAATTATTTTATTTAAATTTTCTTTATATTTTATATTAAAAATTTTAATTTAACTATAAAAACCTTTATTTATAGGCTTATGCAAAAGTTTACGATACCAGTTTACTACTAATTTACTACTTTTGAACGCGAAAATATAAGAAATTATAACAATATATGTGAATATCTTTCAAAAATAAAAATGCCTTAAATGCTTATAAATAAGGATTATAATGACATTTAATAACTTATAAAAAATTACCTAGAAAATACTATACTTTTATTTAAAAAAAATTAGTAAATGGAAAAAAAGTCTTTACTAAATAGTATTTTTTAGAGTATATTTAAATTAAATAAAACTGAAAAAACTTAAGAATAATTATATCAAAGTAAAATAAATAGACAAATTTAAAAGAATAAAAAAAACTTTAGTCAAATTGTTATTTTTAGTTGAAAAGAACGTATCAACATAAAACACTAGAAAATAAAAGATATTTAGCATTAAACAATAAAATCTAATAAAGTAATGTAAAATAAAAAATTAACTTGTTTAAATCACAATAAACTAAAATTCATGAAAAATATAAGAAATATCAAAAATCTTTTGCAAAATATAAAAATTATGGTAAAATACCTATAGACGCGTAAGGAGGGAAGAAGAATGGCTAAAGCAGGAAATAGACAAGATAGAACTCTAGTATGTAACGAATGTAAAGAAGAAAATTACAGAGAATCAAGAAATGTAAAAAATTCAGAACGTCTTGAAAAAAATAAATACTGTTCTAGATGTAGAAAACATACAGTACATAAGGAAAAGAAATAAAATAAGTTATGCACTTATTTTTTAATTTATAAAGGAGAGTGGAAAAATGATAAGCACAAATGATTTAAAAAACGGGATTACAATTGAATATGAAAACAATATTTATGTAGTAATGGAGACACAGCATGTTAAACCTGGAAAAGGAGCAGCAATTGTTAAAGCTAAACTTAAAAATTTAAGAACAGGAGCTATTTTTGAACAAACCTTTAATGCAGGAGTAAAAGTAGCAACAGCAAGAATAGAAAAACAATTAATGCAGTACTTATATAACATGAATGATGTTTTCTATTTTATGAATATGGAAAGTTATGAACAATTAGAAATTCCTAGTTCAAATATTGGAAATCAAGCTAAATTATTAAAAGAAAATTTAGAAGTTTATATTACTAGTTATGAGGGAGAAATACTAGGAATAGACTTACCAGATAAAGTTGAATTAGTAATTACGCATACAGAACCAGCAGTTAAAGGAAATACAACAAACAATGCTTTAAAAGACGCTGAATGTGAAACTGGTTTAATGGTTAGAGTACCTTTATTTATAGAAGAAGGAGAAACAATTATAGTTTCTACTGCAGATGGTAAATATGTTTCAAGAGCTTAAGCTCTTTTTTTGTCAATTTTACACTATATTTTTTAAAATTAAAGCAAATTAAAAAAAACTATAGTATAATCGTAATAGAATAAAAGTAGTTAATAAATAATTGCTTATATTAGGAGGTTTTTTTAATGAATGTAAAATTTAAAATAGCAACACTAGAGGATGTTGCAGGAATAATCAAATTATGTAATGAGTGTTTCGATGAAAACACAAGTTTAGAATATGCAGAAAGAATTTTTAAAGAAAATGAAAAAGATCCAAATCAAATTTATCTTATCGGTATGATTGATAATGAAATAATAGCTCATACTAAAATTAATATTATTCCAACAATATATGAAGGAATGAATACTTATGCCATATTAAATCATGTTTGCGTTAAACCAAATTTAAGACGTGGTCATATTGGAACTAAATTATTAGACAAAAGTTTTGAAATAGCAAAAGAGCATAATTGCGTATGTGTAGAATTATGGTCAAAAAATTTCCGTGAAGCAGCTCATGGATTATATCATAAATATGGATTTACTGTTGTAGATGCAAAATTTTTCGAAAAAGACATTTAATAGAAAGAAGTAGGAGTAAGTAGTATGAAAATAAGCAATGTTTATATTGGGGGATGGTTCCAAAGAACTATGCTTCAACTATCAGAAATTTATGATTTTTTAAGAGATTGTAAAACTCAGTTAGCATTAGACCAAGAAAAATTAGATGAATATCGTAAGAATTTAGAAATTGGGAAAGTTGATTATGGTGTATCAGGAGAAGAATATGTAGAATTTACTACAGCTTTAAATATTAGTGTTAAAATTTTTGAAGATGGTCTTATTGTCCTAAATAATAAAAATGTTAGTGAAGATACTTTGTTCGCTGATATTGACCATGTTGAAGATTACTATGAAAAAAGATTAACACCAGCATTTAATTATTTGTTTAGTCTTGGAGCACCTGTACCAAAAGAACTTGCTAATATCGAAAATATTTATCCTTATTTTATAGTTTGTGATAAAGCATCTTCAGAAGATATCCAAATTTTATTATCAAGAACTGAAAAGCAAAAATATTTTGAATTTACAAATGAAAAATATGATGTCGTTAGAGGAGATAAATATTATTTTATCAATAATAAAAAACAATCTACAGAAAATATTGAAAGATACATAGAAGAACAAGTATTTATCCGTGAATTTAAAGGACAACTTCATAGATATTTAAATATTCATAGAAGTATTTGGGAAAAAATTGATCATGTTAAAGAAAATGCTAATGTTAGAGGAGCTGAAATTGTAACATTTACAACAAAGCTTGAGGGGTATGCTAAAACTATTAACTTAATAGATGGTAGAATTAATCAAATGAGTACGTATTTACCTACTAGAGAAAAAATTGCCAAAAGTGATGAAGAGCTTGTTGAATTTTTAGCAATTTCTGGCTATCGTTATGAAACTCTTAAAGATACTTTAGATTATATAAAATATTTATGGACAATGACTAAAAATTATGTAACATCCGCACAAAAGTTATTTGATGGAATAAAGCAAGATGTAACATCTTCATCTGTTGATAGTTTAACAATAGTAACTTCAATGAGTGCTGGAGCATCTATTATAGGGCTACTTACAGAAACAGCTCCAGAATTTACTATATTTGGAATAATATATTTCTTCGTTTTAGCAATGATTGGTTGGGGTTCAACAAAATTACTAGGCTTTATTTCAAGAACTAAGAAGTATGAAATTTCAGATATTGAATATGAAAAGGATTTTTAGAAATTAATTAATATGAAAAATTATGTAGAGATATTTAAAAAATTATTAGAAATTAATGATAAAAAAAATTTTACTATTCTTCAAATGTTTATAAGTTCTGGTCTAAATAATATAGCAAGTTTATTACCACCCATTGCTACATCGGGAATAATAGCAATGGTCACTAGTAACAATTTTAATGGAATATGGATATATGTTTTCTTATTTATAGTATTTTATATAATATATTTCAGCACTCTTCGTTGGAATTATTATACATATACTGTTTTAGCTGATTTTTATCATATCGAAGTTGAAAAGATGCTTTTTAATAAAGTTGCTAGCAATGATGAAATTTTTAATAAAATTTCAAAAGGAAAAATTTTAGAAACTTGTAGTGATGATATAAGATGGTTAGTTGATGTTATAGATTGTGTCGTTAAAGCATCAATGAGTATTTTAAAACTTTTAATAATCTTTGGAATTTTTATGTATTACAACATCTTAGTAGCAACAATGGCTTTACTACTAAATTTCTTATACTTAAAGTTAATGAATAAAAATTCTAAAAAAGTTTCAAAATATTTTGAAGGAACAAGAAAATATGAAGACAAGAATGTTGATATATTAACACAAATGTTAGAAAATTTAAAACAAGTAAAAACACTAAATATGATGCCACGTTTAGATAAAAATCTAGATAAAACAAGAAAGAAATGGAAAGAACAATATAAAAAGAAAAGAGATTATATGACAACTAGATATTGCACAATACCTTTTTTAGTATATATAGGAAAAATTCTTTTGTATATCTTTTTAGCATATCTAGTTATCAATAAAAAAATGAAGCTAGATCAACTTGTTTTATTGATAAGCTACTTTGAAATGACCATAACATGTACTGATTTAATGCTAGATAATTTACTTAATTTAAGTAATTATGGAGTAAGAGTAAATAGGATTAAAAACATTTTAGATTATAAACCACAATTAGGTTTTGATTTTGGAGATATAAATAATGATTATATTAATGGAGTAGTAGAATTTAAAAATGTGTGTTTTCAAATTGGTGACGCTTTGATATTAAAGAAAGTATCCTTTAAAATTTATCCAAATGAAATCAATGCCATAATAGGACATAGCGGAAGTGGAAAAACAACCATTATAAATTTATTATATAGATTGAATCGAATAAAATCGGGTGAAATATTAATAGATAATGAAAGTATTTATAATTATACGAGAGAAGTTTACTCTTCAAATGTTTCAGGAGTTTTTCAAAAACCATTTGTTTTTGAAATGAGTATAAAAGATAATTTATCATTAATAGATTCTAATGCTAAAAATCAAATAGAAGCTTGTAAAAGAGTAGGTCTTCATGACTATATAACAAGTCTTCCAAAAGGATATAATACTGTTATTGGAGAAGATAAACATTTATTTACTGAAGGACAAAAACAACTATTAGCAATAGCTCGTTCTCTTTTGACAAAAGCAGAAATTTTATTATTAGATGAAGCAACAAGTAATGTTGATCCAAATACTACATTAAAAATTGGAGAAATTCTTTGTGATTTAAAAGAAGATCACACAATAATAATGATTACACATAAACCTGAGATGATGCAAATAGCTGATAGAATTATAGTAATAGATAAAGGAAAAGTAGTTGCAAAAGGAACAAATGAAGATGTATATAAAAAATGCAGTTTATATAAAGAACTTAAGAATAGAACATTTGCTAGTGTAAGTATGATAGATGAAGAAATTTAGAAGACTTAAACTTAATAAAAGTCTTTTTTCTTTGTTATAAAATATTAAAATAAAACATAAAAGAAATGAAAATACTAAAAATGTAAAAAGTTAATAAAACTTGTAAAAAGTAAATGAAACTTGAACAAAATGAAAATACTAAAAATGTAAAAAGTAAATGAAGCAATTAATGAAATAAAACGTTGAATAAAATAAATATTAAAATTAAATTAATAAATTATATGTAAAATTCCTGTATCTTTTTATTTTAAATTAAAAATTTATAGTATAATATATATAATGATAGGAGTGTAATTTATGGCTAAAAAGAAAAAGAAAAAAACTACTAAGAAACAATCACTTTCGATAAGTATTGAAATTTATGCAATTTTATTTGTAATTGCTTCAATTTTAGGAATTGGAAAATTAGGTCCATTTGGAAAGTTAGTCGCATCATTCAGTTTGTTTTTAACAGGGTCTATTTATATGGTTTTTCTTTTAGTGTTATTTATTCTTGGTATTTATGTATTTTTAAAACGTGAATGGCCCGATTTTTTTACAACAAAGATGTTAGGAATATATCTTTTTGTAATTGGATTACTTACATTTATGCATTGGGATTTTATTATCCTTAATAAAGGAAATGCATCTTTAGTCTTTAGAGAAACAATAGATCAATTAGTTAAAGGGTTTAATGGTTTAATGACTACAGGATCTGTTGCTGATGCAGTTTCAGTAGGCGGAGGATTAGTTGGAGGAGTTTTTTCTTTGCTATTTTCTAAATTGTTTTCATATACAGGAATGCAAATCGTAACAGTCACTTTAATAATAATTGGAATTTGTATGTTTACTGGCTTTTCTATCGGTGAGTTTATAAAAGAAAAGTTTGAAAAAGTTAAAGCTAAGAAAAATAGTAACACAAAAATTACTAATAACAATGAAGTAGATGCAAAAAAGAAAGTTAAAATAAGTAATGGAGTTGAAGAGACAGAAGAAGCAGATAAGCAAGTAATAAAAACAATTGAAGAACTTAAAAAAATTCCTGTTCAAAATTCTGATACTCAATCTAAATTAAATGAAATTGAAAAAGAAAAGGTAAAAACAGCCCCAGTAAATACAAGTTATAAGTTACCTCCTCTTAATATTTTAGATCAACCCAAAAAATCAAATAAATCAATTGATAATTCAGCAATTGAGGCTAATATTGAAAAATTAGAAGCTGTTTTGAAAAGTTTTAATGTTACTGCTAAAGTCGTAGAGGTTCATATAGGACCTACTGTTGCCCAATACGAATTAGAAATCGCTAGTGGTACAAGAGTTAATAAAATAACTACTTTAAGTCGTGAAATTGCACTTGCTCTTTCTAAAAAAGATGTTCGAATTGAAGCTCCAATACCAGGAAAAAGTACCGTAGGAATTGAGTTTGCGAATGATAAACCACAAGCAGTTAGTTTTTATGAAATTATGGCTAGTAAAGTTATGAAACAAGCTGAGGCGAAAAAACTAATGGTTCCTCTTGGAAAAAGTATTATGGGAGATATTGGAGTTTGTGAGATTAATAAGATGCCTCATATGTTAATTGCAGGTACTACAGGTTCAGGTAAATCAGTTTGTGTTAATGGAATAATTTGTTCAATTTTAATGCGTGCTAAACCAGATGAAGTAAAACTGGCAATGGTAGATCCTAAAGTGGTTGAGCTATCAGTTTATAATGGAATTCCTCACTTAATGTGTCCTGTTGTTTCAGATCCTAAAAAAGCTGCGATTTTACTTGCTAAGATGGTTGCAGAAATGGAGCGAAGATATCAACAATTTAGTGAAACAGGAACTAAAAAAATAGAAGGTTATAACGAATATATCGAAAAATGGAATAAATCTCATCCAGATGCAAAAAAAGATAAAATGCCATTTATTGTTATAATAATTGATGAGTTGGCCGATTTAATGATGGTTGCTGCTAAAGAAGTAGAAGACTCAATTTTGCGTATTACACAAAAGGCACGTGCCGCAGGAATTCACTTGATTGTTGCTACTCAAAGACCATCAACAGAAGTAATTACAGGTCTTATTAAAGCTAATATCCCTTCACGTATTGCTTTTGCTGTTGGATCAGGAATTGATTCAAGAACAATTCTAGATCAAACAGGAGCAGAGAAATTATTAGGTAAAGGTGATATGTTCTTTTTACCAATCGGAATGAATTCACCAATTCGTGTTCAAGGTTCTTTTATTACAGATGATGAAATAAAAAGAATAATTGATTTTACTGTTGAACAGCAAAAAGCACAATATGATGATTCATTTATGAATTTGGAAAAAGAAGAAGTAGCTGATGCAGGTGATGTAGATAATATTCCTGTTAATAGTGAAAGCGATAATTTATATGATGAGATAGTTGATTTTGTTGTTAGAAGTCAAAAAGCATCGGCGTCTCTTTTACAAAGAAAATTTAAAATAGGATATAATAAAGCTGCTACTATGATTGATCAATTAGAAGAAAATGGAATTATTGGTCCAGCAACTGGTAATTCTAAACCAAGAGAAGTTTTAGTACAATTTAGTGAAGATGAAAATGCAAGTGATGAATAAAAATTATTTGCATTTTCTTTTATCGATAAATAAATTTGTAATTTTATATTTTTTCTTTTCAAAATAATTGGTATAATAAGAAATAGAAAGAAGGTTAGATAATTATGGCAACAGCTCATATAGAAAGTAATTTAGAAGATATAGCTCCGATAGTTTTAATGCCTGGAGATCCATTACGAGCAAAATATATTGCAGAAAATTTTTTAGAGGATGCTAAACTAATAAATAAGGTACGTAATATGTTTGGGTATACTGGAACATATAAAGGTAAAAAGATAACAGTTTTTGCATCAGGAATGGGAATTCCAAGTATTGGAATATACTCTTATGAATTATATAAATTTTACAACGTTGAAAAAATAATTCGAATAGGTACTTGTGGATCTTTCAATAAAGATATAAAGTTATTAGATGTAATTTTATCAAGTGGTGCTTACTGTAAAAGTTATTTTGATCAATTATTAGATGGTGTTGATATAGATTTTATTCAATCATCAGCTGATTTAAATAGAAAAATAATGAATACTGCAAAGATAAAGAAGATCGATTTAAAATATGGAAAAACAATTACCAGTGATGTTTTTGATTTATATTGTGATTCCGAAGAAAGATTTAGAGGGAACTTTCCTGACATGAATTTTTTATCATTAGAAATGGAAGCATTCGGTTTATTTTATATAGCTAACAAGTTAGGACGTGAAGCAACATGCTTAATGACAGTTGTCGATTCATTATATGATAAAAGAAGTTTATCTAGAGAAGATCGAGAAAAATCTTTGAATGAGATGATCGATTTAGCATTAAATTCTATAATTTAAAAAAAACTGGACATACTAAAAATAATGAGGTGAAAGAATGCAATATATAAAAAAAGATTTAGGCTCATTTAAATTACATTTAATAAAAACAAATAAATTTAAAACTATAACTATTAGAGCCGTATTTCATACTCCTATCATAAAAGAAGATATAACAATTAGAAATGTTCTAACAGATATCTTACTACAATCATCAAAAGAGTATGAAAGTAAAAGAGATTTAACCATTAAAGCCGAAGAATTATACGCAGCAGATATAACAACTAATAATCAAAGAGTTGGGAATTACATTGTCTCAAGTTTCATTTTACAAACTTTAAACGATAAATATACAGAAATAGGAAATTTAGAAGAATCTATTAAATTTTTAAGTGAAATAATATTTAATCCTGATATTTCTAATCAAAGATTTAATTCTGAAAAACTTGATATAGTTAAAAACAATGCAACAGTAGCATTAAACTCTCTTAAAGAAGATGCATCAAGTTATAGTTTAATGCGCCTTGCTGAAGCTTTTGATAAAACTAGTCCTATTTCTTATCGATTAACAGGTTATTTGGAAGACTTAGAAAAAATAACACCTGAAACACTTTATAAATATTATAATAATATGATTGAAAATGATTTTGTTGATATTTTTGTAATAGGAGAATTTGATGAAACTAATCTTACTCAAACCATAAAAAAATACTTTAAATTAAGAACACTAAAAAAACAAAAAGCACCATATTGTTTAGATATAAGAAAATGTAATAGGAAAAGACTATTTGCAAAAGAAACAATTGAAAATGCCCAATCAAAATTAGCAATCGCTTGTCCTGTAAATAATATTTCAGACTATGAGCGTAATTATCCTATGATTTTAGCCAATTTAATCTTAGGAGGAGGAACTGATTCAAAACTTTTTAAAGAAGTACGTGAAAAAAACTCTTTATGTTATACAATTCATTCATTTTTTAACAAAATCGATAATTTATTAGTTATTTCTGCAGGAATAGATCGTGCCAATGCTTCTAAAACAATTGACTTAATTTCCCACGAACTAAATAGTATAAAAAAAGGAAAATTTAGTGAAAAAGATATAACTGTAGCTAAAGAATTTTATCATACGGCTCAAGAAGAAATTGAGGAAAATGAAAATAGAATTATAAATGAATATCTTTCAAGAGAATTATTAGGCACTGATCCAAAAGAAATTCGCATCGAAAAAATGAATAAAGTTACTAAACAAGAAATAATTAAAGCCAGTAAAAAAATAGGTATGGACACAGTATTTTTATTAGAGGGGGTAAAGAATGAAGAAGATTGATTTAAAAGGATTAGATATCTCTTGCTATACAGAAAAATTAGCTAATGGTTTAGAAGTATATATGTTACCTTATGAAAATAAAAATAATTATTTTATAAGTTACGCAACAAGATTTGGCAGTGATATTTTAGAATTTATAAATAGTGATGAGCAAAAAGTAAAACTACCTGAGGGAATAGCCCATTTCTTAGAACACAAAATGTTTGAACAAGAAGATGGAATTGATCCCTTTGCGTATTTTTCCGAAAGTGGAACAGATTCAAATGCTTCAACATCTTTTGATAATACTCAATATATTTGTTATGGAAATAAAAATTTTGAAAATAACTTAAAATATCTTTTAAATTTTGTAAATAAACCATATTATACAGATGAAAATGTTGAAAAAGAAAAAGGAATAATAGCAGAAGAAATAAAAATGTATGAAGATATTCCCGACTATAAATTAGAAATGAAATTAAGAGAAATTTTATATAAAAATAGTCCTAGAAGAATTGATATCGCTGGAAGTATTAAAGAAATAAATAGAATAACTAAAGAAGATTTATATAACTGTTACAATAGTTTTTATACTCCAGAAAATATGTTTATATTGATAGTTGGAAACTTTCCGTATATAGAAGCACTAAATATCATAAAAGAAAGTTTAGAAAAGTCTTCCAATAAATTACCACCAAAAATTAATGATAAAAAAGAACCCTTTGCAGTAAATTCAAAAGAATTAGTATTAAAAGAAAATATAGAAGTACCAAAAATTGCTATAGGTTTAAAAGTAGCTACTAATAATTTAAATTTGTCTGATTTAGAGATTGATTTATATCTTAATCTTTTTACAACTTTAATATACGGATCATCATCAGAATTTAGAGAAAGAGTTAGAAATGACAAATTACTTAATAGCATTTATATAGAATGGGAAAGTCTCAAAGATATTAGAACCTTTTATCTAATGGCATCAACAACTAATCCTGACAAATTAATAAAAGAATTTAAATATGAACTTGAGAATTTATCTATAACTGAAAGAGCCTTTGAAAGAATAAAAAAAGTTTGGATTGCTAATGAAGTTAAAATGATCGATAGTATTGATGCTACTGTTAGTAATATTTATGATGATATCATTAAATACAAAAAAATAATTCCCAATAAATTAGAAATTATAAGACAACTTAATATTGATACAATGAATGAGATAATTGAAAATATCGATTTCCAAAACTTAAGTATTGTTAAAATGCTTAGTAATACAAAATAACTATTACTAAAATCAAATTTATGGTAGAATTAAATAAAGAATAGAGGTGCTATGAATGGATTTTAAAATAGGAGATGACATAGAAGAAAACACACAAAAAAAGCCAAATAAAAAATTATCTTTAGTTATCATTATAATTCTTTCAATTATAATGGGTTTAACAGTTTTTTTAGTCAGTAATACAATATTTGGTGAAAAAAAGAGAGAAGATATAATAACAGATACTAAAATGGATTTAGAAGATGAAAATGTCAAAATACTATATCAATATGTCAAATATGGTACTAGAAATACTCGCAATGACAAATTTATAAAAGAACAAAATGTAAAACTAGAGGATTTTAATAATTATGAAAAATTTTATTATGCATTGCAGTTTGCAGAACCTGAAGATTTTGCAAATATTGGTAAGGTTAATGAGAATGGCCAAAAAATATATAATATTTCATCTGCCAAAGTTAAACAATATATGCAAAGATTCTTTGGTCCCGAAGTAACATATTCAACAAATAGTAAAATTACTTATCCATTCAATTTTAAAATCAATAATTTAAACGTCGGTGTTTTAACTTATGCAATAGAAAACGAAGGTTTTAATACTGTATTTGTCTCACTTGAAGATGATATTATTTCGAATAATATTATTGAACCATACTATACAAAACTTACTAATGCTACCAAAAAAAGTGATGGGTCATTAGAATTAAACGAAAAAATTATATACACAGAATTAATAAATAAAGAGAATAACACTTTTGATATTAACATCTATAAAGATTATCAACATACTATACTTCTAGAATCAAAATTAAATTTGACTGAATTAGATTTAAAAAATAATCCTATTAACATAGAAGATTATCAAGAAAAAGCTGCAACAATAAGTTATCTTTTTAAATTAAGTTCAACTAATTATTATTTTGATAGTAGTAAAATTAGTAATTAAATGAAGTACTTTATAAGTACTTTTTTTATAGTAGGAAACACTCATAAATCATTTTAAATATTCATAAAAAATAGTTTTAAATTAAAAAGAATAGAAAGGAGTCAATCAATAGATTATTCTAGATTGAAAATAAAAAATATGTTAATAAAAATAATTTTGCTAGTCATTTTAATCGTTATAAATGGAATATTTTCAGCAACAGAAATAGCTTATCTTTCTTTAAATAAATATGATTTACACAAAGAATTAAAAAAAGGAAATAAAAAAGCCTCTAAAATATTAAAATTAATTAATGACTCAAGTAGCTTTTTATCAGCAATTCAAATAGCAATAACGCTCTCAGGATTTTTAGCATCTGCATTTGCTGCAGAAAACTTTGCAAGTGAACTAGCTGAAATAATTAATCCCACAAATATTTCTATTGTTACTCTAACAAATATCTTAATTATAATAATTACTATCTTATTGTCATTCTTTACCTTAGTATTTGGAGAATTAATTCCCAAAAAATTAGGTTTAGCATATTCTAAAAAAATTGCATTTATGATGGTTAATGTCATAAATTTAGTTATATTGTTTTTTAAACCATTTATATTAATACTAAAAATAACTGTAGATTTTTTTGCCAAAATATTACATATTAAAGAAAAAGACCCAACCTCAGAAGATGAAGTCAAAAATTCAATAATTGATTCCTCTTTAGAAGACTTTGAAAAAGATTTACTGTTAAATGTTTTTGAATTTAATGATACAACTGTAAAAGAGGCAATGACCAAAAAAAATGAAATAATTTCAATTGATATTGAATCAACTATAGATGAATTATTTAACTATTTAAGAAAATATAAATATACAAGATTTCCCATAGAAAAAAATCATGAAATAATAGGTTTTTTAAATATTAAAGATTTGATGCTTAAAAATAACAAAAGTTTTAAAATTTCAAATTATTTAAGAAAACTGCCAAAAATTGCCAGTGATATGAAAATCGATGAAGCATTTCTTTATTTACGTTCAAAAAAAGAAGTTATAGCTTTAGTTGTAGAAAATAATAATCCAGTAGGTATAGTAACAATTGAAGATATAATAGAAGAAGTATTAGGAAGTATTGTCGATGAATATGATTAAAAATATAATTTTTAAATATCACTATAACTTTGTAGTATTATAATTTTAAAATATAAATTGATATTTGTTAATTTTACATCAAAAAAGAATTAATAATATTTAAGTAATCTTTATAAGTATTATTTTAAAGTAAAAAATATTGTGACTATTTCACAATATTAAGAAATTATTTGAATAAAAAATATTACCTTTAATTTAGTATAACGAATATCAATTTCAAATAAATTTATTTTTAAATTAATTATCTATTAAATTATAAATATCATTAGGTATAAGAAAATTTAAATACTCAAGTATTTCTGTAGTAGAAAATTTAAAAGGTTCCCGAATATACTCTAAACAAACATTTATAACTCCACTTACGAAAAAAATAGAAATAATATTAGTTGGTATATTATTTTTTTTTGTACTAGTTTTCTTCAAAGTATTTTTAACATCTTTTAAAATTGCATCCTTCAACATATCGGATGCTATACCATTCTTATTTGTCTTTATAATAGAAGAATAAATATTCATATTATCACTAATATGTTCAAATAAAATTTTAATCATTGACATATAATATTCTTTTGCAGATTCAATACTTTGATTATTTTCTAATTTGGTAGAAAGCTCTGCCTCGAGATCTTTAATTAAAGTCTCTAATAATTCATATTTGTCACTAAAATGATCATAAAAAGTTGATCTATTAACTAAAGCAATATTACAAATATCCGCAACCTTTATCTCTTCAAAACTTTTATCTTTCATAAGTTTTAAAAGACTTTCGTAAAGATTTTTCTTCGTTTTAATAATTCTTAAATCCTCTCGTTTTTTCATAAATTTTATCCTCCTTAAATAATTTGTCATCTATTTATCATTATAATATAAAAACTACTTTTGTAAAGATAACCTACAAATGTAAGCTAAATATCAAACAAAAAAACAAAAAATGTTGGTTAAAATACAAACTTTATAATATGTAACTGTTTTTTTTAATACATATGAATAAAATAGTTTATGCAAGGAGGAAAAATATGCACAAAATTTCTAAATTTATTACCAATCATAGTTTATTTATTGTAATAATA
The DNA here is from genome assembly GCA_947652375.1 of uncultured Mollicutes bacterium. Classification (GTDB taxonomy): domain Bacteria; phylum Bacillota_I; class Bacilli_A; order RF39; family UBA660; genus UBA3789. Next base: position 32,622 of record CANTCS010000014.1, read on the forward strand.
AGTTTTATACTTTTAATACCAGCAACAATAGGCTTTATTAAAACTAGAATAAACTATGATATCTTAATTTATTTACCTGAAAATATAGAAACATTGAAAGGAGAAAAAATATTAACCGATGAATTTGGAATAGGATCTTATGCTTTTATTATGACCAATTCTAAAGATAATAAAGCTATATTAAAACTAGAACAAAAAATTAAAAAAATTTCTGGAGTAAATCAAGTATTTAGTATCGTTGATATTTTAGATACAACAATTCCCAAATCAATGTTACCTGATGAAATAATAAAAAAAGCCTATAACAAAGATGAAACAGTAATTATGATAACTCTAAAAAATTCAATATCTGAAGATAGTACAATAAAAGCCGTTGAAAATATAAGAAATACTGTAAAAGATGCTAATAAAGTTAGTAGTATGACAGCAATGCTTATTGATACAAGAAATCTATCCAATAAGGAAATGCTTGCTTATATAGGTATAGCTATCATTTTATGTTTAATAATTTTAACACTAGCAACAGACTCTTATTTAGTACCACCAATATTATTAGGAAATATTGGAGTAGCCATTTTATATAATATGGGAACAAATATATTTTTAGGCCAAATAAGCTATATAACAAAAGCAATAACTGCAATACTTCAATTAGGAGTAACAACAGACTTTTCTATCTTTTTGTACCATAAATACGAACAAGCCAAAAATACATCAAAAAATAATAAAACTGCTATGGAAAAAGCCATTAAAGAAACTTTTACTTCCGTAATAGGGTCCTCTTTAACAACATTTGCTGGCTTCCTAGCATTATGTACGATGGATTTAACACTTGGAATAGATATAGGTATTGTCATGGCTAAAGGCGTTTTATTTGGACTTATATGTGTCCTAACACTTTTCCCAGCCTTACTTTTAGTCTTTGATAAAAAAATTTCCAATACAAAACACAAAAACTTTTTCCCAGAGTTCAAACGTCTTCAAAAATTTTCTATTAAAAATAATCTTTTAATTTTAATAATGTTCTTTATATTATTAATACCAGCAATAATCGGAAATAATAATTATGAAATATATTATAAATTAGATGAAACCTTACCAGAAAATTTACCATTTAGAGTGGCTAATTCAGCTTTAGCTCAAAAATATAATATTATCTCTCCTCAAATAATTATTTTAGATAAAAATATTAAAAATGAACAAGTAAAATCTCTAACAAATAATCTTAAAAATATTGAAGGGATAGACCTAGTATTATCGCCAACAATTTTAATGAATGAAACAACAAAAAATCTTCTACCCGAAGAATTAATTACTATGTTGAACAATGATAAATATCAATTAATTTTAGTAAATTCTACCTATGAAGTAGCTAGTATGGATCTTAATAAACAAATAAAAACCATTAATAAAGTAGTAAAAAAATATGACAAAAAAGGAATAGTAGCAGGAGAGGGAGCTCTAATGAATGATTTAGTAACTATTGCAGATCATGACTTTAAAGCTGTAAATTACACTTCAATTTTAGTAATATTTATTATCATGATTTTTGTTTTAAAATCAATTACTCTTCCAACAATTTTAGTTTTAGTAATAGAATTTGCAATATTTGTTAATATGTCTGTAGCTTTTTATACTAATACTATCTTACCATTTATAGCCTCAATTATTGTAGGAACCATCCAGTTAGGAGCAACAATTGATTATGCTATATTAATGTCAACTAAATATTTAGAAGAAAGAAAAAAATTTCCAAACAAAAAAGAAGCCATGCAAAAAACTTTACAAGCAACAGTTCCATCAGTAATAACATCAGCTTTATGTTTCTTCGCAGCAACAATTGGCGTATTCTTATACACAAAAATAGATATGATAGGTTCTATCTGTGAACTCTTATCACGAGGCTCAATTATTAGTATGTTAGTCGTAATTTTAATTTTACCAGCAATGCTAATGGCTTTTGACAAATTAATAATCAGAAAGAAGGATAAAAATGAAAATAAATAAAAAGAAAATTATAAGTGGTTTAATATTAACAAGCTTTTTAATTCAACCATTAAAAGCATCAGCCTATACAAAAACTGAAACAGTCTTTGCAAACTTAGATTACAACGGAAATTTAAACAAAACTGTTGTAAATAATCATCTTTCCAAACTAAATAAAGAAACAATAGAAGATTATACTTATCTTTCTCAAATAACTAATTTAAATGGAGAAGAAAAATATCAAAAAGATAAAGAAAAGTTAATTTGGAATGCTTCAAAAGAAGATATTTTTTATCAAGGTACCACCAAAAAAGACTTACCAATAACAGTAGATATAGAATATTTTTTAAACGGTAAAAAAACTCATCCCAAAAAAATGCTAAATAAAAAAGGTGCTATAAAAATAAAAATAAAATTAAAAAATAATAGTTATGATAATTCTACAAATCTTCATACACCATTTGTTATAACTAGCGGAATTATACTTGATAGTACAAAAGACAAAAATATTGAAATAACTAATGGAGAAATAGAAGAAACAGGGACAAGAAGTATCGCTTTAGCCCTAGCTGCTCCAGGTTTATATGAAGATTTAAAAATTGAAGAATTAAAAAAATTAGATGAAATAGAACTAAATTATAAAACAGAAAAATTTACTTTAAATAATATTTATTTAGTAGCAACTCCAAAATTATTAGAAAAAATTGATCTTAAAAATTTAAACAAAGTTAATACGTTAGAAAAATCCTTAAAAACTATAGAAGATAATATGAATAAATTAGATGAGGGAGCCAAATCATTAACTCAAGGAACTATGCAGTTAGAAAATGGTTCTAATGAAATAACTTCTAACTTAAATACTCTTCATCAGGCCATAAAAAGATTAGATATAGGCTCTAATAATTTAAATGATGGTTTAAAAAAGACAATAACTGCTTTAGAAACTGTCAAAAAAAGTCTTGAAAATAAAGATATTAATGCCTCTCTTACTAAAGTTCAAACTTTAATAAATACCAACAATTCAACAATCAGCTTATTACAAAATACAAATACTAGTTTAAAAGTCAATTATGATAATTATCAACTCCAAAATTTTCAAACTGATCAAGACTTAATAAATCATTTTACAAATATTGGAACAGATCAAAATACTATAAATAATCTTTTAACTTGCAAAAAAACCTACGAAGCTAATCTAAATATAATAAATCTTTTAACAATAAATAACGAAACCTTAAGTAAAATGACCACATCACTTCAAGAAATATCTCACACAGTAGAATCACTTTTATTAGAACTAAATAAAGCTCTGTATCAATTAGAAAATGGCTCAAGTGAACTTTCAAATGGTTTAAAACAAATAGATATAGGTCTTGAAAAATTATACAATGGTTCTCTAAGTTTAAAAGATGGAACAAAAAATCTTAGAATTGGCTCAAATACACTTTCAAATGGCTTGACTACTTTAAATAAAGAAGGAATTAATCAATTAACAAAAAATTCAGAAAAACTAACAAATTATACAAATAAGACTAAAGAATTAATAAATCTTTCTAAAAATTATAAAGGATATTCTACTACAAATAGTAATAAAACAAGCTTTATCTTTAAAGTAAAATCCATAAAATAGCTTACTAAAAAAATTATAAAAAGAATAGTTAAAGTATTCTTTTTTTATTGTTCCTCAAAGATTTTTTAAAATTTTTTCTAGTCTTTAGTTAACATTCTTAAATAATGAATTAATAAATTTATAAGAAGTTTTATTATACAATAAGAAGAAATACATAAAATATTGTATTTTTTCTATTATGAAAATATAATATTTTCAATCACTCTCTTTTATTAAAGTTAACTTTTTTTGATAAATTAACTATAAATATTGCTGAATTGTTAAATTAATGATATAATATGAGCACCTTTTATTATAAGTATAAAAATTAAATTTAAAGAATTAATAAATTAAGATAATCATATTTTGTAAAAGGGGGTAAATTTTATGAATATTAAATTATCTTTTATTGACCATTTAAAGAAAATCTTAGAAAATAAAGAAGGAAATAATTTAGGAAGAAGTAAAGTCGAATTAAAAGACTTATTATATAAAATTGAATCAAATGAGTATAATTCTATTTTAACTAAAAGTAACAATATCACTCTTTATAAACTTAGTAAATTTGACTTTTATCGTAAAAAAAATCAGTCAAAAAGTTTATTAAAAGATTATCGTCTTTTTTGTATTGCTGAAGACATTGAAAAAAAATTGCCACCACATCAAATTTAGAAAAATTAAAAAGTAAAATAGAAAAATTTTTAAAAAATGTCCAAGATGGTAATTATGACGAATTATTGTCTACTGAAAGCTTTTGGTTTTGGTCTAATATTGATACAGAAGTTTTAATAGAGTGGGATAATTTGAGAAATAAAACTAATAATAAAAATTTACCAACTATGTCTAATTATATAGTTTTTAATGTCTATTTAGAAATTATAAAACAATTTATTATCTATTTTAATAACTATAAGGATAATTCTTTATTTCATCATAAAACCTCAGTTTTAATTAAAGAATTTAAAATTTATAAGAAATTAGCCAAGGAATTAGCAAGTTTGAACTATAATTGGAAAGAAGCCAAAAATGTTGTCCAAGCATTTAAAGATTTAAATATTTCTGCTGGTTATGACATCGCACATAATGTAGAAGAAACTAAGAAAATTTTTATTCCAAAGAGAAATACAGTTTATCATCGATTTGAAGAAACTAATTTAAAGTCAACAAACTTAGATGAGATAAAAAAAAGAGCTCAATCTTTAGCAATGAACTTAACACCAGATAATCTTTTAAATATTTATTTAAATGATTATGAAGATAAAATAGATAACTATTTAAGAAAAATGATTACTAGTCAATTTGATTTTCAAAGAATTTCAAAAGCATTATATAATATATTAAATGAAGAACAACTTGAGTTTATTTTTAAAAATCCAAGATATTATAAACATGAAATAAAAACAATATATAAAAAATTACCTAAAAAAAGAAAAGAGAAATTATATTTTTTATCTTATGGAGTTTTAGCATCTATTTTTTCATATCACAAACAAAGTAAAATAAAGATATTATCAGATGCAATTAGAATTCAAGAGAATTTAAACTGTTCTCAAGGTATAGTAAGTAGTTATGATACAAATATTATTAAATTACTAAATGGAGAAACAATTTATTCTCTGCCCAGAGAATTTATAAAGAAATATTTTGCGTCATATCAAGCAGAGTATGATTATTATCGTAAAAATAGTAAAACTGATTTAGAATATATTGATGGATGTGTAGAGATATTGGGGCATGTCATGTTATCACAAATTTTTTTAATAGGTAATAAAAGAACATCAAAATGTTTATTTAATGCAATGTTAGTAACCAGAGGAATTATTCCACCAGTCTTAGACTTTTGTAATAATGAATTATGGGAAAGTTTTGCTTATTATCGCGATTCTAATTATTTAAATGCTAAAAAAATTATATTAGAAAAAACAATTAATCTTAATCAATGTTTTGAAAAAGAAAATTTATCTAATCAAAACAGTAAAGAATATATTAAAAGAAAAAAAGCCTAGTTAAATAAGTTGTGTTAAAGTTTGGTTGAAAATTAAAAAAATATATGTTATAATACAAGTATTTCATATTAAAAAGACCAACTATATATAAGTCAAGTCTAAATTGATAAATTTTATGAAAAAGT
>CANTCS010000015.1 GCA_947652375.1 uncultured Mollicutes bacterium
CTTGTTCATAATAATATTTTTTACTATTTTTTGTCTCCCAACCATCTTTGGCTGTTCCATCTTCATTAAAAGTGTATAGGATATAGTCTATTTGAAATGATCCTGTTCGCATATATGGGTCATCGCCTCGACTAAAGAAGTATAATTTATCTCCTATTTCTTTGAATCCTTTGATATTTTTTCCTTGTTCATAATAATATTTTTTACTATTTTTTGTCTCCCAACCATCTTTGGCTGTTCCATCTGCATTAAAAGTGTATGGAACATAATCTATTTGAAATGATCCTGTTCGCATATATGGATCATCGCCTCGACTAAAGAAATATAATTTATCTCCAATTTCCTTAAATCCTTTGACTTTTATTCCATTTTCATAATAGTATGATTTTCCATTTTCTATTTGCCAACCATCACTTTTAGCTAGAGCAATTTTTGGAATTAAATTTATAAAAATTGTTAATATACTTATAATAATAATTTTTTTCATAATTCTCCTAATTTATATATTTTTTCTAATTATAATTGTATACTAAAATATTAATTTATACAATACAAATGTTTAGTAAAAATATTTTTTAAGTAGAAAGTAAAATAAAATTTTTCTATTTTGTTATAACTTTTTTTTGTAAAGTAATATATATATTTTTGTTAAAATTTTATTTTTTTCGATATTTCTTTTTAAAAAGCTTCTATTTTCATAATATTTTTTTTCCTTATAATCAGGAATTTCTTTTTTTAAATATTTAAAAGCTTGATCAATAAATTTCGTAGCAACTTTTTTGTCTTTTTGCATTCTTTGTTGAATGGTATAGTTAGTAATTATTCTAACTGTTAATTTATTTATTACTTCTTGTGCATAAGTTTTTTCTTTAAAATACTCTCTAATTATTTTAATGATTTTTAAGATATCAAAAACTCTTTCATCTAATATTGTTGTTTCACTATTACCATGAATTACATAATAAAATAAATACTTATTTAATTTACCTATTCCTTTGGCTTTATCAAGAGCTACTAGTACGAATGGAGCATCTTCATATTTTAAATTTTCGACAAATTTTATATTATTATTTGTAATTAATTCTTTTCGATATATTTTAGCCCAAGGCGATAAATTTTCAGTTAATATTTTTGGATTTTCTCGTAAATTTGTATTTTCAAAATCTCCTTGAGATATTTTTTCTTCTTTTTGATTTTCATAAACTTTATAAAAATCACATATTACTATATCTAATTTATCCTTTTCAATTTTTTTAAATAATAATTCACAAGCTTTTAAGTCTAAAAAATCATCGCTATCTAAAAACATAAGATATTTACCACTAGCTTTTTCAATACCAAAGTTTCTAGTTTTTCCAATGCCTTGATTTTTGTTTTTAAAATATTTTATTCTTTGGTCTTCATAACTATTGATTATTTTTTCTGAATTATCAGTTGAGCCATCATTTACCAAAATAAACTCTAGTTCTTTCTTAGTTTGATTTATTAAAGAATCAAGACATTTTTTTAAATACTTTTCGGCATTATAAATTGGGACAATTATGCTTATATCTATTTTACTCATATTATTTATTTGATTCCTCTGTTTCTTTAACTATATATATAGGCCTTTTCTTTACTTCTAAATAAGTTTTTGAAAGATACATTCCAATTATTCCTAAGAAAAATAGTTGCACACCACTTACAAAGATAATTATACAAGCTAGTGATGGCCATCCTCCTACTGGATCGCCATAAATTAAGGTTTTAATTATAATAATTACAATTGTAATAAATGCAATTAAGCAAAATAATATCCCTACAAATGCAGATATTATAAGTGGTGTTGTTGAAAAGGCAAGAATACCTTCTAGTGCATATTTAAAAAGTTTAATAAAATCGAATTTAGATTTACCAGCTACTCTATCAGGGGCTTCATAATCGATCCATTTTGTTTCAAAACCAACAAAAGAGAAAATCCCCTTGGAATAGCGATTGTATTCTTCCATATTTATTATTGAATCTACCATTTTTCTGTTCATTAAACGAAAGTCTCTTGCTCCTGCAACTTGCTTAGTGGATGAAATTATACCTATTAATTTATACCACATGTTAGTAAATAGTTTTCTTAAAAAAGAATAATCTTTATGAGAACTTGTATATAATGCGACACAATCAAATTCTTCTTTTTTGATTATTTCATACATTTTTTCTATCATTTCTGGAGGATCTTGTAAATCAGCATCCATAATTGCAACATAATCTCCTTTAGAATTTTCAAGTCCAGCATACATTGCAGCTTCTTTACCAAAGTTTCTTGAAAAAGATATGTATCTTACCCTTTTATCTTTTTTTGATAATTCTTTAATTAGATTAATTGTATTATCTTTACTCCCATCATTTATAAAAAGAAATTCAAAATCTACTGAAGACATTCTCTTAGTAATTTTATTGGCTTCTTGATAAAATTTTGGTAGTGATTCTTGTTCATTAAAGCAAGGTACAATTAATGTTATTAACTCTTTATTTTTTCGCATATTTTCACCTTTTTCTAATAATAAATCTTAGGATTTATTTTTATTATAATTTTCTTTATTTTTCTTATTAATGTATCTGCTAATAAATTATCAAATACTTTTTCTTTTTTTAATAAATTTAAATAATAGTTATAATCTTTCTTTTTCAATTTACATATTTTTATGACTAAACTATTAGCAATGAAGCTTTTAAAAACTTTTTTATTTAATTTAGTCTTATTTATTTCTTTAATTAAATAAAGATAATGATTATAAAAGTCTTGAGTTTTTTTTAAATCTTTTTCATAATTATTACTATTCATGATACTTCCTAATCTTTGCAAATAATTATAGCCTATATAATCGATAGAATTTACAACTTTTGCTTTAATAATTACTAAGGGTATCAAACCAAAATCTTCATGAAAAGTATTTTCTTTGAATTTAAATTGTTCTTGTTGATAATAAGTTTTTTTAATAGCATAACACCATGCATTTTCTACGAAATGATATTTACTAATTAAAGAAAAAGCTTCTTCTCCTGATTTTTCTAAAAAAGGAGTTTCCCTATATTTAGTTATTTCACCGTTTTCTGAAACTTCTTGAATCTGGAATCTTACTAAATCTGGCTCATTGAATAATGATTTATTTATTTCTTCTAAAAGATTTTTTTCAATATAGTCATCGCTATCAACGAATATTAGATACTTCCCTTTAGCTTTTTCTACTCCTTTATTTCTAGCAGAACTTAAACCCATATTTTTTTGATTTATAATTGTAATATCTAAATCTTCTATTTCAGCAATACTTTTATCTGTTGAGCCATCATTTACTACTATGATTTCGAAATCTTTAAACGTTTGATTTAAAAGGCTTTTAATGCATTTTCTTACATATTTTTCAACATTATATACTGGAACTATAAAACTAAATTTTGGCATAAAATCACCTCTAAATATTTTTCTTATTTATAAAAATAAAATTTTTTTGAATAAAATAATTTATAATAAATAATATAATTTCAATATTAAATTTTATTATTGTTGGAGATATTATTTTTAAATATTTATTAATTAAATAGACTATAAGAGCTGATACTATCATTTGAACTATAACTAAAATGTAATATTTTATAATACTTGTCTTAGTAAATGATTTAAAAACAAATCTAGAATTTAAAAAGTAATTATATAAAGAAGATAAAATTCTTGCTAAAATAGTTGCTACAAGTATTGCTTCTGCTTGAAATGTTTTTTTTAAAAGAAAATTTAATAATGTAAATAATATTAGATCTAATATAAATGATGTACCTGATGAAAAGATAAATTTAATTAGTTTTATTGTTTTTTTGTTTAACTTCATTTACTTTTACCTCTTTTTTTAATAAAGCTATTTCTTGAGTTAAATTGGTTATTTTTTTATTTTGGATTGAAATCTTTTTAGTGATATTAAATATTACAAAAATTAAAAATATAAAACCAACAAAAAATGTCATGTTAGATAAAGTTTCTATTCCTAAGTGATGAGCTATACTTTCAAAGATATTTAAAGATAATACACAAATTATTATTCCTACTGAGAGCAAAATCCAAATTAATGCATTTTCAATATTAAGTTGTTGTTTTTTTACATTTTTTAAAACATAAAGTAAAAAAATTAAAACTGATAAAATTATTAAAATTATTAATTTTATGGGCATTTAATCATCTCCTTTTGAAAAACTTATAATCAAAAACAAGAGAATAACATTAAACATATAATATGCGGACTTTATGCTATTTATTGAAGATTTTCCATGTTTTCTGTATTGCATTTTGACAGGTATTTCTTTTATTTTGAAACCTCTTTTAGCAAGAGATAAATTTGTTACTGGCTCAGGAAATTCATCGGGATAATCTTTTTGAAATATTTCTATTATACTTCTATCTACAGCTCTAAATCCTGATGTCATATCTTTAATTGTATATTTTGTTAATATTTTTAATAATTTCGAAAGGATGGTTATACCTATTCTTCTTAATTTAGTTGATTTAAAATCACTTTCTTCCCAAACAAATCTTGATCCTATAACCATATTTGCTTCTTCTTGTTCAATTGATTTAATAATATTTTTTATATATTTTTCGTTATGTTGACCATCTCCATCGAACTGAACTGCGATATCATAGTTATTTTTATAGGCGTATTTATAGCCTGTTTGAACTGCACCACCTATTCCTATATTATTAGGTAAATTAAGATGGTTAATTTTATTAGCTTCTAATATTTTTAGTGAATTATCTTTAGAACCATCATTTATTACTATGTAATCATAATTTGTTCCTTTTATTTTTTCAACTGTTTGTAAAATTGTTTTTTCTTCATTGTAACAGGGAATGATAACTAATACTTTCATATAAAACTCCTAAAATAATTGTATCATATACTGACTTATTAAAACAATTAAATTTAAATATCTTTTTATTTCATAGAGATACTCTTTATATTAAAATATTTTTCTATTTCATTATTTGGCCAGTCAAGAGGATTTTTAACAATATCTAATTGACCATATTGAGGATTTTTACGATTAGATGTTTCATATAAGGTAAATTCTATTTTAGAATCTTTTTGATGTTTTTTGATATAGTTAATTCTATTTTTCCATGTGATGTTTAAATTATTGATATCAACTAATAAATTATTATAATCTATTACAAATAAAGCTAAAATAATTATTATTAATATTTTAAACTTTTTTAAATATTTTTTAGACAATTCTAAATTATATGATAATGATATAATTGGAATAATTAAAAATATTATGCTACTAAACCATGCTCTTTTTGGAAATGTTGGAGAAATAATCATTGAATAAATAGTAAAAAATGCCCCAATAATAAAGATTAAGCAATTCTTAGACAAATTTTGTTTCTTTATTTTTAAAATTAAAAAAAGAATTATTAATGTGACTACAAAAGGTAGTAAATATGTAAAAATTCCTGATGTACAGTTTAAAAATCTAGTAAATATTTTTTCGATTAATGAGATGTTTTCTATTATTGAATTTTTTCTTATATAATTCCCTGGAGCGATTAGCATTATGGCAAAACCTAAAATTATTCCAATTAGACCAGTTATTTGCCAAGGATATATTTTCTTGTTTTGTTTTCTTTTAATTATTAATATTAAACTAATTATTATGATTAAACCTACTGCTGTATTTTCATTGGTCCAACCTGATATAATTCCTAAAATAAAAATAGCAGTAGTTAAAAATAAGTTATTTTTTTTATTAGATAAAAATAAATTAATGGTAAATATGACGATGGTTGTTGTCCAAAGATAGTTACAAGCACCTGTTAACCATAGGATATTTTGACCAAGCACAGGAACAAAAAAATATATTAATAAAAATATTATCCATAGAAAAATTGGTTTATCTTCTTGGTTATTTTTACATATTTTATATATTAAATAAATAAGATATGTAAAACAAAATGAATTTAATATATTAAAAATACCCTTTGGAAGATAAAGAAATAATTGAACAAGGGTATGTGCAATACTTCTTCCTCCCCAATATTTGTAGTGAACAATTTGAAAATTAATGATATCTTTTAGACCTTTTAAATGTTCTTTATCTAAGTTTAAAGAATATCCAAAGTCATCAGCAATAATAGGTGTTAAAACATTTAATACTAAAATTAGTAAAAATATTAATATTAAATTTAAACAAGCTTTATTTTTTAAAGATAATTTTTTATACATATTCTACTCCACTACTGATTAAAAATTTTTTCTAATTCTTCTAATCGTTTCTTTTGATATTTAGTTAAATCTATTTTTTTCTTTTTTTTGTTTTCTTTTAAAATATCTTTTACTTCTTTAACCATTTTATTATCATCTTTTGAAATTATATGAGCATATTCTTTTATATCTATTAATTCATCACTAGTTGGAACAGTTGTTATTATTTCTTTATTTAGAGTCAAGGCTTCTAAATATGTGACAGGAAAACCTTCATAGTCTGATGTTAAAATAATATAATCTGCTATTTGTATATAAGGATAAGGATTATTTTTTTTACCTGTAAATATTATTCGATTTGTAAGTTTTAATTTCTTTGTATATTCTTCATACATTTTTCTATCTGGTCCATCACCTATTATCCATAAATCGATTTTTTCTATTTCTTTAACGAGATTAATAGCTCTTTTTAGTTTTTTTGAACTATCATCTAAGCGTCCTATAAATACAAATAATTTTTTATTATTAGGTTTTATTTCAGAAATGTTTTCTTTACTTTTATTTTTTATTTCTTCTATATCAATTAAATTGTTTATTACTTTTGTTTTATCTTTCAAATTTTTATAATATTTTAAGAAAGATTTTTGTGATTCATTTGAAACAAAAATTAAGTGCTCATATTTTTCAACGTTTCTACTATCAAAGAATTCTTTAAAAGTAGATTCATTATTATAAAGGTTTTGATAATCACTATGGATATAAAAAGCATTATTTTTAGAAGAAATTTGAGCTATTTTATTACAACTATAACTATATGTTGTATAACAACAAGAAAAATCATAATTATAATAATTAAATATTTTATAATTAATTTGACGAAGTAAATTTATTACTTTTCTTAATGTTACAACTTTAAAATTACTTACTTTTAATTCTTTTACTACAACATTTTTATTTAAATTAGACAAAAGACTGCCTTTTTTTTCTTCCAATATTAAAACTACATTATATTTATGATAGTCTAGACTATTTAATAAGTTAACTTGAGCTATTTCTATTCCACCAATACTTAAAAACTTACTGGCAAATAATAAATCTTTTTTTTCTCTTTCTGCTAAAGATAGAATAATTATTATTACGAATAGACTAACTGCTGGAGCAGTTATAATGTGACCAGTAAAAAAAGATAAAAAGATAATTAGTAAAAATGAAGTGTGGAACATGTGAGTTTCAAATGTTAATTTTTTGAGATTTTTTAAAACTTTGTAGACTATTAAAACAAGAATAGAAAAATAGATTATAAAACCAATTATTCCATGACTATATAAAATATCAAAATAGTCTATTTCTATTAATTTAGTTATTTTATTATTATTAATATAGCCTATTCCAAATAATTTCTGATATAAAGGAGCTTTATTATAAATTGCTGATTTCTTTTTTAAAAAGGTTAATCTTTGACTAAAGATAAAATGATCAACTAATTCTTTATCAGTAAAAACTTCTGTAATATTATCTAATTTTAAATAATCAAGATGAGTTTTAATATTTTTATAAAAATTGGTTTTAGGAATGATTAAAATTAAACTTAAAACACTAAAAATTATTATAAAAAATGAAAGAATTATATTTTTATACTTTTTTTCTTTAAAAGAATAACTCCAAAAATATAAAATGCTCATAAAAAGAGTTATCCCTAATGATAATAAAGGTGTTTTAGTTCCAACCATAAAAATTACTACTAAATATATAATTGAAAATATTAAAATTGGAATAGTTTTTTTTGATGATACAAATACAATCATTATGACTGGTGTTAATAAAGAAATAATACCACTAATCTCATTAGCTGAATTAAAAAATCCTAATGTTCCAACTTTGGTAATTTCATAAGATTTAAATCCAATACCAAGAACAAATGGAACAAATATTAAAAATAAATATATAAATAAAGTAGTTACTAATGTAAGATTACTAATCCTAATATTTTCTTTTATAGAATAAAAACTAATAAAAAGAATTGGAAAGTAAAATACTTTAATTAATCCTTGAAATTCTTGAAAAAAATTTATATCTTTATAAAATACTATTCCCAAAATATAAAAAATAAAATAGATACCTATTATTAAATAAGGAATAAGAATATTTCTCTTTTTAAATGTAACTATCGTTACAAAACATATAAATAATAAAAATAGAATTCTAATTATAATTCCAATAGTAAAATTCATTTCAAAAATATGAAGACATATACCAGTAAGTAAATCTATAAATGGTTGAATTAAAATAAATAGAGCAATAATAATATTAATATTTTTTTTGTTAATTTGAGACATTTTATTTGTTACATCTATCTTATAGAATTAATCTATTCGATTGATTCCTTTCTTTTATATTTTTAGAATTAATTATTTTTTCAAACATGGGTTGCTAGTTTTAAAGTCGACCTTATTGACTTGTAATCTATTATATCATGTTTAAACTTAATTCGTAAATTAAGATAGTCTATATTTTTATTAACTGTAAAAAAAATAATAAAACTAAAAAATTAGTAGTTGCTATTTCTTAGAAACTAATCATTAGAATTGATTTTTTTGATAAAATTTATTACTAAAATATAAAAGAATTTTTGCAAATTCTTATTGGACATTGCTTTACAAATTATTAAGAGTATTTATTTTAATATTTATTTATTTATTATATAATTATATTAGAATAAGAATGGAGGAATATGGATGAGTAAAAGTAACTATAATTCTAAAAATAATAAAAGTAATAAATCTGGTAAAAATTCTAATCAAGAGAAATTTGATATTGAAAAAGCTGTTAGAGAAAATAAAAAAGATGATAATTCTGTATCTGTTTTAATAAATGATGAATTGAAAAAGAATAAAGAAAGAAATATTTCTAAGAAAAAACCTAAGCATGTTTTAGTACATTTATTTTTAATTATATTACTTTTAAGTTCTTTATTTTGTTTTGGTTTAAGTATTTATAATACAGAAACTACTGCTTTAGAACTTGTTAGTAATTTGATACTTACTATTTTTACAATTTTATTTGTAGTATCTTCTATTAATTATAATGTAAAAAATAAAAGTTTAATTTTTATATGTGGGTTATTATTATTTAGTTACTATTTATTTAGTTTTAAAGAAGTAAATTCTTTATTTAATATTAAAGTTGCTAATGTTGAAGATTTTAGTGGAAAGAGTTTAACTTATGTTATGAAGTGGGCTGAGGCGAATAACATTACTGTTAAACAAGAATTTGAATTTAGTGATATGGTTAGTGAATATAAAGTAATTAGTCAAAATATTTCTAGTGGAACTAAGATTAAAGATTTAGACGAAATAACAATCTCTGTTAGTGAAGGTCCTAATCCTTCTAAAGAAATTATTATTCCTAGTATGATTTCTTGGGATACAAAAAGAGTTGTGAATTTTGTTAAAGATAATTATTTAAGTAATGTAGAAGTTGAATTTGTAGAAAGTGATAAAGCAAAAGATACTGTAATTGAACAAAACACTAGTGGTAGTTTAAAAAGAGATGATGAACTTAAACTTAAATTTTCTTATGGAGAAGAACTTGGATTTGATGAGGTTACTTTAATTGATTTTACAGGTATGAGTAAATTTGAAATTGAATTTTTTATGAAGCAGCATCAATTAAAATATAGTTTTGATGAAGATTTCTCTAATAAAGAAAAACGTGGATATGGTATGAAGCAAAATATTGAAGCTGGTAAAAAAGTTAAAGTTAATGATCAGGAAGTTAAAGTTACAATTAGTAAAGGTCCTGAGATTAAAGTTCCTAATTTAGAGGGAATGACTATTTCTGAAGTAACTGAATGGGCTATAAAAAATAAAGTAAAACTAGAATTTAGTGATAAATATGATGATAGCGTTAGGGAAAATGAAGTTATTAGTACAAATTACTCAAAAGGAAAAATTATTGAACAAGGTACGGTTATTAAAATAGTTTTATCTCGTGGTAAATTAAAAATGCCTAAATTTAAATCATTTAATGAATTTAGAGAATGGGCAGATAAATATGAAATAAAATATGAAGAAAAACATGAGTTTAGTGATAGTGTAGCAGTTGGTGAAGTAATTAGTTACTCATATAAAAGTGGAGATACTATTAAAAATGATGATACAATTATTGTTAAAATAAGTGATGGTAAAAAATGTGAAGTGCCAAACTTAAAAGGGTTAACTAAAAAAGAAGTAATTTCCAAGTTAGAAAAAATGAACTTAAAATACAATTTTGTTTATAAAGCAAGTAATAATATTGCTAAAGATAAAGTAATTAGTCAATCAATAAGTGCAGGAAGTGAAGTTTCATCTGGAACAACTATAACAGTTACACTTAGTAATGGTAAAAAAGAAAGTAGTTCTAATAGTTCAAATTCTAAACCTAATAATGGTAATTCTAGTAGTAACAATAATTCTAATGATAATAATACTCCTGTTACTCCTAGTTGTGATAAAAGTAAAACAACTAAGGTTTATATTTATGATGAGCTGTTATCTAGTACACCTAGTTCAACTTGCTCTAAATTGAAATCAGCTTATCCTGGTATTAAATTTTCTTGTAGTTATGTAAAAAATCCTGGTTTATCTAATGGTATGATTGAAAATGCAAATTCACTTGATGCTAAAGATTTAAATTATTGTGATAGTTATCCTGTTTTAATTGTTTCAAATTAAAAGGAATCCGTAAGGATTCTTTTCTTTTTTAGTTAAATTCTTCAGTAAAATTACCGTTTATAAATATTGGAATTTCTTTTTGATCTTTTGTAATTCCTGTGATATTTAAATCACTTGTTCCAATCATAAAATCAACATGAGAATCGGAATTATTTAGATTATAATTATTAAATAGCTCTTCTTTAGAAATAGATGGTCCATTTTCAACACATTCAGTAAATGAATCTCCTAAAGCTAAATGACACGCAGCATTTTCATCATAAAGTGTTTCTAAAAATACTTGATTACAATTGGAAATTGGAGAATCGAATGGTACTAAAGCTACTTCTCCTAACATATTAGAATTTTTACATATGTTAATCATTGAATTTAGAGTTTCCTCCCCTACTTCAGCACTTGCTTCTATTACTTTACCATTTTCAAAAGTAATTTTAAATTTGTCGATTATTATGTCATTATAAGTTAATGGTTTTGATGAGTAAACAACTCCATTAGCACTAAAACAATCAGGAGATGTAAAAACTTCCTCAGTTGGAAAATTAACTAAACAATCTTTATTACAAGCTAATCTTTCACTGCCTGATTGCCAAATGTGTTTATTTGGTAAATCAATTTTAAAATCAGTTCCATTAGATGACTTGTAAAATAAAGTTTTAAATTGATAATCAGTTAATTTTTTAGCTCTAATTTTTAATTTATTTATTTTTTCATTCCATATTTTTACAGGATCTTCTTCTTTTAAGCTACAAATATCAAAAATATTATTCCATAATTTATTTAAAGCATTATCATCGTTTTTATATAGCTCTTTAGCCCATGCTTCTGTTGGTACAGCTGCAATACACCATGCTAGTGATGATTTATCACGATATTTTTCAAATTCTTTTCGAGTTTCAAAAGCATATTTTGTCATAGCAGTTATTTTTTCTTTTGCTATATCTTTCATTAAACCTGGGGTATTTGATGTTAGCATAAGAAAAGCAGCATTCTTTTTAGCGTAAATATTCCAAATTTCTTTATTCCAAAATGTTAATTTTTTTAATTCTTCAATTTCTAAATTTTTTAAAGCTTCATGTTTTAGATAAGGATCATGTAAATCATAATATATATCTTTTACACCTAAATTGTAAGCTATTTTTGATAATATTCTTACAAAATCCATTCTTTCAATATCACAACTTATAAATAAAGGTTGATCTTTTTCAATCTTTAAACAAGTTTCTAATAATACTTCTGCATATTTTTCTAATAATTCGTTGTTCATAAATAATTTTAATCTTTTTTAAGATATCCTCCTTGTTTATATTTTTACTTCTTTTATTATTATACTTAATTTATAGACAAAAGAAAAGATAAAAGCTTAGCTTTTACCTATTCAATGATAAGTTCAATACGATATCTTTTATCTTTATTTACTTTAAATGTATAAGTTTTATCATTTATTGTTTGTTTAATTTGTGAGATATCTCTTTGTAATAATTCATTTAGTTCACCATAATCATTTATATTAGCTTTATTAGATATATAGATAGCATATTCACCTTTTGGAATATTAGAAATATCAATTGTATTATCAAACCAAGCTCTAGTCTTATCTAATTTATCATTTAGAGTTGCTCCTACTGTATACATTCCATTAGTTATACTTCCTAAATCATATTTATATTTTTTATAATTTGTAGTATTTTCAAATATAATTTTTCTTTCTACTTTTGCATCTTTTTTCAAATCCATACCATATGAATAAGATGTTCCTTTTATGTGTAATTTGTTATTAGTAAACTCTAATGTTCTAAATTGATTATATTGATTATAAGTACTTGTTGCAGTTTTATCACCAATTTTTTCACTTCTTATTAATAATTCTATTGGTAAACTATTATCTAAATAATTATTTCTTGTAGTAATTGTTTTATTATCAGTAAATGTAGATACTTGTTCTTTTAATACTTTATTACTAACAGTTGATTCTGCGATATATTCATCAGTAAAAGTTATAACATATAATTTATAATCTCCATCTTCTATATCTTCAGTATCAATTATACCTTTAAACCAAGAATAAGTATAATCTTTTCCATCTGTAGAATAAACTGGTCTAGTCATTTCTTTTTTATCAGTAATCTTTTCTAATGATTGAAAATAGATATCATCATTATTTAATGATTCATAAACTAACATAAAATTGATATTAGTATCTTCTGTATGATTAATTCCTTTGATAGCATTATATCCTTTGATAGTTAACTTATTATCAATCACTTTTAAATAATCAAAATAGAATAATGCCTCTTTTTCTTGTAAATCTTCGTTATCATATATATTTTCTATAACTGTTATTTCAATTGTTTTTTCTGTTTTATTATTAGCTGAATCTGTTACTTGATATGTTATTTTATAGTCTCCTTCAACCTTAGTATCAACTGTATTTTCAATAACTTTTATTTTACTTGTTAAATCTCCATCTTCTGCGTCTGTTGCAGTTACTCCTTCTAATTCATCAAATTCATCGTTTAATAAGATTATTTGATTTACTGCATTTATTACTGGAGCTCTATCTTTTACTACTTCTACTTTAATCTCTTTTCTAGTTTTTTTATTTTTACTATCAGCAACTTCATAAACTATTTTATAAATTCCAATAACTTTAATATCAACATTATTTTCAATAACTTTTATTTTACTTGTTAAATCTCCATCTTCTGTGTCTGTTGCAGTTACTCCTTCTAATTCATCAAATTCTTTATTTTGTGTTATTATTTTATCTTCTGCTGTGATTTGGGGAGCTTTATTTTCTTTAACAGTAACTTTTATTGTTTTAGTTGTTGTATTATTTGCTGAGTCTGTTACTTGATATGTTACTTCATATGTTCCTGGTTTATTGATATCAACTGTATTTTTAATGACTTTAATTTTACTTGTTAAATTTCCATCTTCTATATCAGTTGCAGTTACTCCTTCTAGTTCATTGAAAGTTGTTCCTTCTATTATTGTTTTATCCACAGCATTAATAGTTGGAGAATTATTTTCCACAATAGGTGTTGATAAAGTTATAGCAACTCCTGGAGCACTTGCTAAAGTATAACCATAAATGTTATTATTATCAGTTAAACTTACAGGTACTTTGTACCATTTATTTCCACCTACATTTACAGTTTCTAATACTGGTACATAAGAGTTTGTATATAAACCACTGATTAAAGAGTATTTTGCATCTTCAGTATTATAATTTACCCAAGTATATTGGTTACCTGATACTGTAACACTAACTTTTCCATAATTAGTTGTTGTAAATTTTAAACTATCTGCACTTACCCATTCTTTTTGATCATACCAATAATCACTTGTTACTAAATATGCAACTGGTTGATTATTTAAGTATGCTGCAGAATAAACCATAACATAACGATCTTTTAATAAAGTTTTTCCAGTATTTGATGTAAGTGAAGAATCATAATAATAATTAGTATTTTTTGTTGTAATTGCAACGCGTGGTTTTAATTCAGTATTTTCTATATACAAATTATATTCGTAATCTTTATTTTGGTAATTTGTAACATTATTTGGACTAATATATCCATTTTTACTTTTATTTATTTTTGTAACACTACTAGCTTTTACATAAACATAACTATTCCAATTATAATCTCCTGATGTTATCTCATTATAATTATTATCTAAATTTAAATCACTAACTACTTTATACCATTTTTCATTATTTCGTTCTACTTCGTCAACAATAACAAGAGCATCTTCTGCTTCAGGGTATGAATAGATAAACTTAGATGAAGTGGATGGTTCTTGATATGCATTAGTTTGTCCTTTTACTACTCCTAATTGATAATAATTATAATCTTGTAAACCTAAAGCTTTATCTAAAGAATAATAATTAGCGGCCATTTTTTCTGACCAATAAGTATCGGATGCATATTTTACATTCATACCTATCCATTTATCACCAAATTGTGGACCAAAATAGCGCCAATCTCTTGGATGAGCATAACCATAAGTTATCCATTTAGAGGCATATCCTAAAATACTACTTGCAAATGATGCATACCAATTTGCAGCTTGAGTGGGATTAGAATCTACAGCATTAAGTCCAAAACCATTATTTTTATTGATTGCTAAATTACTTGTTCCATTTCCTGTTTCATTTCTACTTAAGCTTAGAGAAAGAATTGCATTGACTCCATATTTTTCTTGGGCATAATAGAAAAATGTTCCCATTCCATATAATCTTGATGATCCATTATTAGAAGCATTTCCATAGGCATTTTTTTTAATCCCCATATTATTTCTTATATATTCATCGATATTAAGACTTGAATAACTTGTTCTTGTATGATTAGAAAGATACATATAATAGTTATAATATGGATTTGATTTATTTACAGAGTTGTTATAATTACCGTTTTTATAATCTTTAACTAGAGTTTTTAAATTTGTATAAAAATAATGTCCATCATAACTGTAAAAGGTACCATTATTTAGCATCTCTGGTTTAGGTCCAATTGTTCTTCCACTAGAACCATTATAAGTATTTTGAATTTTTGCAACATAGTTATGTCTTAATTCATTATTTTGAACGGTATAAGAACTTGTTGATTTTATCCAAGTTATAGGAACAATTTCATAAGCTTGTTGCTCTATCCATCCTGTATAATTTCCTATTTTTACTTTAGCCATCCATTTATTTTTAGTACTTGAGTATGCTGTTGCAATATGTGCACCGTCTACTCCACCATATAATGAACCTGTATCCATATAAGTATAAGCAGTATTTTTATTATAATCATTGTAAAAATAAGTTAAAGTTTCAGGATTAACACTTAAATCAAGAATACCTACATTAGCATCTATTATTTTAGTATTCCCACCAACTTTAGTCATGATAGCTAAATCATCAGCTCCATTATTTACCATATAATTTTTGGCTTCTTCATAATTTGTAAAACATGCAACTTTATCAATTGCTCCATCATTATGAAAACCTGCCACTTCATAATTACCACAAAGATTTCTGTTTTTATAGTTATTAACATCAAAGGCATAAACATTTTTAATATTTAAAAAAATAGTTGCTAAAGTTGTGGCAATTAAAAAATTTTTTTTCTTCATTTTATACCTCCTAATCCTAGTATCTTATCTATATTATAGCATTTTTATAATTGTAAATATTTTTTTTGATACTTTTTTTAGGGAGATTGACATTTTTTGACAAATTTAGACAATGTTATTTTTTTATTCTGATATTGTTATTTTCTTTTTTTTCTATACTATTTAAAATTCTAATGTTATATCCTTTTTCTCTTAAATAATTATAGTATTCTTCTAGTTCAGTTTCTGTTAACATGTTTTGTCTTTTGAGCATTTTCTTCCATTTCTTTTAATAAGTTTGTTAATCTTTCCTTGACCATAAATTCTCTAAGTCCAGCAAAAAAATCGTTTTCTTCATAATTTCTATTTATTAATTCAACTAATTTCTTATAATTAAGAGGATTTATTCTTTCTAAAAGCGCATTTTTCTTTTCAGTTATTATTACAACTTTAATATAATCTTTAAATTTGTTATAGAAATCATAAACTAAGCAAGAATTGAAATGATATTGAGATATAAAAAGTATATTATAACAAAAGGCTGTTAAATCTCCGCCTCTTTTTTTAAATATTTCTGTTATTTCTTTACTTGCTAAGTCATTAATTAATTGTGGAATTAGTTCATTATATTTTTTCTTTAATTCTTGATAATTCATCATAGGATTCACCTAAACAAATTTTAATATATTTTTTTTCTAAAAACATGAAAAATATAAAATTAGTATGGTAACTTGATAAATTCATAATAATTAGGTATAATTTTATAATAGAGGTTGGTTTTTGGAGGATAATATGACTAAAGAAAATGAAATAAAAGAGAAAAAAACTGTTAATATTTTCATAGGAGTATTTTTAATTATAGCTTTAGCTTGCAGTGGATTTGCAATTTATGAATTATTGCTACTTAGTTCAATTGAAACTTTAATTAGATTTATTGTTATAGGGATTATTGGAGTTTTAGATTTATATTTTATAACTAAAGCAAGGAAAATTATTAAAGGTAAATTTAAGAAAAAGAAAACTGTTAATAAAGGTTTATTTATTTTTTTATTAATTTTATATAGTATTATCTGTTTTTTAGTTGGTGGAGCTATATTTTATGTATATGGTAAAATTGATAATTTAAATAAAGATTCTATTACTTATACATCAAAATTATTAGTAATGAAAGATAGTAAAGCATCTGAAATTAACGATATTAGTGAAATGACAATTGGGATTCTTAATGATCAAAAAAATCCTGATGGTTATATTATCCCTCAAGAAATAATTAAAGAAAATAATTTACAGGATGAGAATGATATAAAAAAATATGATGATTATACTTCTATGCTTGTGGATTTATATGCTAATGAACTTGATGCTATGTTTGTATCAGGAAATTATGTTTCAATGTTTTCTGGTATTACAGGATATGAAAATATTGAGATAGATACAAAAATAATTATAAGTAAAGATAAAAAAATGAAAAAAGCCGCAACTTCTTCGATTGAGACAGCATCTTCTGGTAAATCTATTACCGAACCATTTACTATTCTATTAATGGGTATTGATTCTACTGATGAAGTATTAGAAAAAAATGCTATTGCTAATGGTGATACGTTAATTCTTATTACTTTTAATCCTAAAACTCTTAATGCAACAATGATTTCAATTCCTAGAGATAGTTATGTACCGATTGCTTGTTGGAGTGGTAAACCAGAAAATAAAATTACTCATGCTGCTGCATATGGAAATGATTGTATGATAAATACAATTCAAAATTATTTTGATACTAAGATTGATTATTACGCTAAGATTAATTTTAAAGGCTTAGTTAAATTAGTTGATGCTGTTGGTGGTGTTGAAGTAGATGTTCCACAAGTATTGTGTACTGATGATTCTTCACGTGGTGGCGAAATATGTATTAATCCAGGTAGACAATTATTAAATGGTGAAGAAGCTTTAGTTTTTGCAAGAAATAGAAAAGCTTTAGCTAATGGAGACTTAGGTAGAGCACAACACCAACAAGAAATCATTATGGCTTTAATTAATAAAATGAAAAACATTAAAGATGTTTCGAAATTTATGGGAATTTTAAATACAATATCTAACAGTTTAGATACAAATCTTACAACTAAGCAAATTTTATCCTTTTACAATGTAGGTAAAGATATTATTAAAAAAAGTTTAAGTTCTGATGATGCAGATTTAATAAATATACAGCAATTATATTTACAAGGTACTGGACAAATGATATATGATGAAAGAGCAAAAATGGTTTTATGGGATTATGTTCCTATAAATGATAGCAGAAAAGATATTATTCAAGCTATGAAAGAGAATTTAGAATTAACTAATCATAGCATTATTAAAAAATTTAGTTTTTCAATAAATGAACCTTATGAAAAAGAAATTATTGGTAAAGGTCCTTATAAAAAAACTGGTACTTATACTTTATTACCGGATTTTACTGGAGATAGTGAGGCTAAAGCTAGAGCCTATGCTTTAAAAAATGGAATTTCTGTTACTTTTAAGGGCTCTGGCGGTACTGTTATAAGTCAAAGTTATCCTGCTAACAAGCGTGTTGATTTAATTAAAGGTAGTGTTGTTTTAACTTTATCAGGAAATAAAAACCAAGATAAAAACGAGGAGGATAAAGTAGATGATAAAAAGCCAGTTAAACCAAATAATGATAAAGATGACAATGAAGATGAGAAAGATGATGATGATGATGATAAGGATGAAAACACAGATTCTAATCTTGATGATTCTGAGTCTAATCTTCCTACTGAATAAAAATAAAGCTAGATATTTTAAGTATCTAACTTTTTTTATAAAATAATTAAATTAAAATAAAAATTTGACTTACATATTATTAGTTGTTATTATCTTTGGAATAGTATTGATATTTTTTTATTAAACTTTTTGACATATTATTTTTAGTATCAATAAGTGCATTTTCTAAATTTTGTTTATCAAATCCAAAATCATTATACCCTTCTTTTTTTTCACCTATTTGTAGAGGAAGATATATTTTTTTATAAAATATTGGATATCCTTCATAAGCTTCTAAGGGAATTATATCAAAATATGATATTTCGAATACTCCTAAAGGTACAACTGAGCCATCACATTTTTCAATTGTTAGATAGGCATAATCATCTGCCCTCCCTTTATAAACTAATCGGTAATCCTTTAAAATATATTTCCTAATAGGTTTGGCATTTATATTTTGTAATTTCATCTTAATGAAATGGTAAACCACCACCAAACAGTCTAAATACACCAACTGTAATTCCTGCGGAGATAACAAAAGGTGCAGCAAAATTACAAGCATTAGCAAATATTTTTAAATTTCTTATATTAAGTTGTTTAAAATTTTCTATTCTTTGTTTAATTATTTTAGATTCTAACTTTAGTGCTTTACTTCTTAATTCTTCTAATTTTTTTTTCTTGAATTTTCATCGGGATTTTTGATTCTTGTTAATGTTTTCTTAATTTTGATTTTTTTCTTTTTTAAATCAATATTTTTCCATTGTAATGCGCAAATTTCACCTATTCTTAAACCTGTATATAGACAAAAATAAATGCCAAAAGTCTTTTCATTCAAATTTTTAAGTAATTCTTCTTCAAGTTTTTTTTGTTCATCTTTTTTTAATATTTGTATTTCATTTTTTGGTACTTTTGGCATAGGAATTTTTATATTAACATCTCCATATTTTAAAATTTGTTTTAATATTATCAAAATATCCTTAACTGTCTTTTCCATCAAACTTTCATTTAATAACTCTGATGTAAATTTATTTATAAATTCTAATGAAATTGATTTTTTTTTAATTTTAGCAAACTTTGGAATAATTCTAGATTTAATAGTATATTGATAATTAGAATAAGTAGACTTTTTATTTTTGCATTATTTAACCATAAATTTATATCATATCCAATGTAAGTTTTATCATATATAAAAAGATCGTTTTTATTTATTAAATCATCTAAAACTTGATGATAATTACCGATAACTTCTTTTTCGCTTTTACCATATACTGATTTATAATTAGGCGTTCCATCGTATTTATAACCATAATGATATCTAATTTCATATCTTCCATCTTTTCTAAAATATATTTTTTTAATCCTTTCTTTCATTATATACCTCTTGTAGCACAATATAATACATTTCCTTTTATAAAAATATATATTTTTAATGATTTTTAGGAGAAATTTTAATAACTTTCTTAGATAGTTAGAATAAAATAAAAAAACAACTAATTAATAGTTGCATTTCTATTTTCTTTATTTTTTTTCTTATATCTTATTATAAATACAATAGAACTTATTATAAGTAAAGATCCAATAATTGTAAAGATTAGTGTTCCCATACTTCCTGTAAAAGGTAATATCGCTAAAATGGAATTTCTCATTGTAATGTTATAGTACCCATCTTTCCCTGAAACTGATGTTCCTCCATTTCCTACTTTTATTGTTTGAGAACCACTTAATAATGCATAACCAGCTGGAGCTTTCGTTTGAGTTACTGTATAAGTTCCAGATTTTAAGCCTTTTAATTCACCAATTCCATCATTTCCAATTGTTACTGTTCCCATAGCTGTTCCTGAACTATCTGTAACTTTAAACTCTGCACCATTTGTACCGGTTACTTGTAAAGCATATGTATATATTGTTACAGACTGACTATCTGAACTTTTTTCAGCTGCATCATTAGAAGCAGTATAAGGATCACTAAACTTTAATGTTGCAGTTCTTCTATTTGGTCCCATTACACTATTAGTTGAATTTAATTTCTCTGCATGGTAATTAAATTCTATTGTTCTTGGAAGCGTACTTATAGATCTAAATTCAATTACAACTTGTCCTGTAGTATTATTTCTTGTTACATTTCCAACTATCTCATTGTTATATTTTATCGTACCTCCAGTTGATGACATATCAAATGTTGAAAAACCGGATGTAATAAATGTAAGCCAACCACTCTCATCTCTAACTTTATCAATTGTTACTGTTATTGACCGATATGCTGTATCAATTGCATTAGCTGGATAGGTTGGGATATCAAAAGAAATTTTTCCTTCTATACTAGTATTAAAACTAGTATCTATATAAGTACTAAGAGTGTTTTCAACGTATATTCTATGTCTTAAAAATGAACTGGAAGATTTAGCTAATATTTTGGCATCTTTCAATTCCCAAGAAGAACCATTCTTTTCTAGTCTTACGCTATCTACCATAACTCCAAAAACTGTTGCTCCAAAAGTGTTTAACTCATTATATGTTGGTAATGCTAAATATGTTCCTACTGGAATAGAACTTCCATCTACATAAGGTATATTAACACGGTCAAAATTACTTAAAGTTGCATCAGAAACAATTCTCTGCACTCTAATATATTCAGCAAATTCACTCATTAGTTCAGCAAAATCATTGGAGGATAAATTTCCACCACTTACTACATTACTATCCTCTACTCCAGAATAGTAGTTTAAATCATCTCTAACTGCATCGCCTTGATTTAGAGTCATATATCTTTCAATTGTCAAATCTCTAAATTTACTAGGACAATAACTACTATTATTTAAAAATTGCTGAAATATTGTAGTAAATTGATATTTTAAAGCATCTTGACTAGAATTATAATAAACATCCACCACTTTATATAATCTAAAAACTGTTTTATCAGAACCATTGGAACTAGTGTAAATTTTAAAATTACCTGTATTAGTTACTTTTTTATATGAAGAATCTCCTGAATAAGTCTCATTATTAGTTGTAATATTTATTGCTTCTACATTTAGTGTACAATTAATTAATAAAAACAAGAAAAAAACTAAACAACTAACTATTTTTAATTTTCTCTCCATTTTTCTTATCACTCCTTACCTTATCTATTACAATAATACCCCCCCCCCAGCTATTTGTCAAGTAATTTGCTTTGTTAAAACTTGAATAAAAAACTATGTTATTGTAATTCTACTAAACATAGTTTTTTATTATCATGTATAAATATTAAAATTGCATTTTTTTGATAATCTGAAAAATTTTCATCTGTGTATGTCCAAGATACTGTAACATAAAAAGCATTTTCATCATTTTCTTTTCCATAAGCAAATTCTTTTTTCTCTATATCTTCAACTGATATATTAGATACTACTGGCAGTGATTGTTTACGATTATTATAAATATTGCTTTCGATATATTTATAATATGTATTTTCAGCGTTTTGTAAGAAATTAGATATTATTTCATCATAAACAAAATCTAAACCTCCAACATCTGTTTTTGCAACTTTATCATTTAAAGAGTAAAAATCATAAATAAACATTTCTGTTATTTTTTTTACATAAGCTTCTTCGTCTATATCTTCTTTTGATAAAATTATTTTTAACTCATTAAACATTTCTTTGTATTTTTTTGGCTTATTTTCTTTTAATTTGTAATTATATTCTTTTATTTCATTAACTATTTTAACCTCTTTTACCTTTTCTTGTTTATTAAAGCCTTTATATATAGCTATGCCCAGAATAATAAATATTATAATTATTATAAAAAGAATTGTTCTTTTAACTTTCTTTTTTAATTTCATGTTAATTTCCTTTTCTATTTTATTCTCTATTTTTATCTTCATTTAATAAATCAAAGACTATTATATCATTTGAAATATCTAAGATTTTGTTAGCATATTCTGTATTTTTTATTATTTCTTCTTCTGAAATAGGTTCTTCTGATAAAGGAAGATATGTAGCTTTTTGACTGTTATAATATAATCTATTAGTAACCCAATTACCATTAGGAAAAACTACTATATTTTTATCTTTTATATTAAAGATATCATTTCCTAAAGCATACTTATTATAAAAACCAAACATGTTACCGATTGTTGGCATAACATCATACATACCCATAACATCAGTTATTTCTTGATTATATTTTGTATCCTTCATATCTTTAGTCCAAATTATAAATGGAACTTTTCTACCAAGTTCATATTGGTAAGTGTCATATTCTTTATAATTTGAATCACTTTCATCTAATATAGTATTATTTTCTTTGTCGTAATTATAAAGACGATTATAGTCCTTTCGAGGTAATCTAGCATCATGATCACCATATATAATTAGAACTGTATTTTCTAATAATCCCTCATTGTCTAAGTCACTGATTAATTGTCCGATTGCACTGTCTGCATAATGAATAGATTTGAAATAATTTCCTAGCTTTGTTCCTTCCATATATGGATAAACTATTTCTTCTGTTGTTCCATCTTCTTTTGTTATAGTTTCTTTAATATTTACAGGATACTCTCCATATTTATCTGTTTCTGAAAATGGAGTATGATTGGTAAGCATAATCATTAAACCATACCAATTGTCATTTTCTTTATTGATTTTATTTAGCTTTTTAACTGATTGACTAAAGAATTCTTTGTCAGATAAGCCTAATCCAATACTGGTATCTTTGGTAATTTTGTAATCTGTTTTACTATAGAAACGATCATAGCCTAAAGATTTATGCATAGCTCTTCTGTTCCAAAAATCCGCATTATTGGCATGCATACTAAATGTATAGTAACCTTTTTCTTTTAAAAGGTTTGGAGTTGAAATAAATTTTCTATCTGAATAGGAAACAAAAGCTGTTCCACTTTTTGTCGGCATTAATGAAGTATTATATGTTAATTCTGAATCACTACTTGTTCCAACACTGACTTGGGAATAAAAATTAGAAAAAAACATTCCCTCACTTGCTAATTTATTCAAATTTGGAGTTGCTTCATTTTCATTAAAACTTTGATACATAGCATTTGTCATCATACTTTCTGCATGTATTACTAAAACATTTTTACCAGCAAATATATTTGAATATTCGTTTGTTTGAGGACCTTTGATATTTGAATAATATTCTTTAACTTCTCTACTTGCCTTATCATATCCAAACATTGAATTTATTTTTGGTTGAACAGAAGTTACTACATCATTTAACTGATAAATGTAAATTCCAAATCGCATAACTATATATTCTTTATTCCATTGTTTAAAAAATCTTGAAACATCTAAAGAAGAAAGAGTAACTAGAAATACTATTAACATTGCTCCGGCTGATGATAATGTTTTTAAAGTTTTTCTTTTTCTATCAGATTTTAGTTCTACCTTTTTATAATAATTTTTCTTTTTTAATTTAAAATGAACAAAAATCATTATTAATGGTGAAATAATATATATTAAATCTTTTAATTGTAAAACATTTTCTACAACTGCATCTCCTACATCACCAATATATTGTGTCAGTGATAACATTGAAATTGATGCAAACGAAGTGTAAAATGTATAATAAACAGAATTAATCATACATATTGCACTTAAAAAAATATTAAAAGATAAGAAATAGATAAATCTATTTTTAGGTTTAAATAGATATCCAAACGACCCTATAAATGTTGCGATAATGGTATCTGCTAAAACTGCTTTCCAAGATAGATAATTTTCAAGTGAATTCATGCAAAAAAATCTTAATAATGTTGAACATAAAACTGTTGTTACAACAAAAGAAATAAATAGGATATTGTTTTTAAAATACTCTCTTAAGAGATGTTCTTTTTTTATTCTTTTAATCTTCTTGCTAATGTTTTTTTTAAAATTATTCAGTCCAATTTTTATTCTCTTCATATTTTAACCTCACTATTAAAATTATAGCATAGTAATACAATTTTTTCAATGGCTCAAAAATTGACGCAAAAACAGAAGATTTTATTCTTCTGTTTTAACATTATAATTACTAGCATTTATAATCATACCTAATACAAAGATATATGATAATAAATATACCCATAATAAAAGGACTAAAATATTAGAAATACTTCCATAAAAAATATCATATTGGGTAAACTTATCAATATAAAATGCAAATATTTCTGTAGATAATATCCAACCTAATGATGTGAATAAAGCTCCTTTTGTTGTTGATTTTGTTGGAATTTCTTCATCAGGAGCTATTACATATATTAAATCAATATTAAAAAATAATATTAAGATTATAAGAGGGTATTTCAATATATGTAAAATGTTTTGAATTATTATTACTATTTCTCCTTTTACAAAAATTTGTTTTAAAATCTCAAATAAAGTACTACCAAAGACTGGTACAGCTACTAAAAAAAGAAATAAACCTACTAAAATAAATGTCATTAAAATTGCTTTTAGTCTTCTTTTTAATATATTTCTGGGAGTAACTTTATAAATTTCGTTCGAAATATTTATCATAGAATAAGTTCCATTAGATGCTAATAAGAATGCAGAAAAATAAAAAACAATTATATTAAAATTAATTCCATCCCCACCAATAATGCTATTAATAATATTTGCAATTTCATTAGGTACAGATGATGAAATTGCAACTCTAATAGTTTCTGTTGAGATAGATAAAGCTGCCGCCATTGTTGCAATAACAGCTACTAAAGGTATTATTGTCATTACAAGAAAAAAAGCAAGTTGACCTGGTAATATTCGCATTTCTGGTTTCATCAGAAGTTTAAATATTTTTAATATAAAGTCTCTTGCTTTTTCCATGCTCTCACCTTTTATTTATAGTCTTCTTTATTCGTTATCATTTCTAAAGTTGCTTCATTTATAGCATCATCTAAAGTTTTTATTTCATCATTAATCATACTATATCCAATTGCTGCTCCAAATTCATGAGGTAAATTTTTTAATTCCTTAGTTAATTTTTTCGTATAAGTACTTATTTGTCTATCACTATATCCTACTAAGTATACTAAAAATTCATTACCATCGGTTCTTATAATTTCACTATTTTCTAATTGTGTATTAACTAAAATTCCGGCAGCTTTTATGATTAATTGATCTCCTTCTTCATGACCATAATTATCATTAACATATTTTACATTATTTAAATCAACCATTACTATAGATTGTGGGAATATTTCACACTCTTCCCATTCTGGCATTTTAACATTTAAATAATTTCTATTCTTTAATGAAGTTAACATATCAGTATATTTATGTCTATCTGTTATTTTTACTTTCTTTATTTGTTTTTTCTTTTTGATAATCAAATATAAAACAGTTAGAATAATTAATGGTGTAAAAATCAATATTAATACAATTGTATAAACTTGCTCCAATGTAGAATCTTCAAGTATAGAAGCATTTAAATTTTCAATTCCAGAATTACGATATTTATAATAAGAATTTGTATTTATTATATAGTTGAATAAATCATAAAAAGCTTCATTATTATTTTTTACCATAAATTTGTAATCATTCATCATAGTATCTTTATACAATAATTTTAACTTTTTAAACTTATTATTTTGGTAATGTGAATATACTTCATAATCAACAACTATTATTCTATCGTTAGCATTTTTTAGTAATTCTTCTAAATTATTATAAGTTTTGATATCTGAGCGAGAATTATTTAAAAAATAATTATATAAGGAATTATCTTTTAGCATTGCAATTTTTTCATTTTTTAAACTTTCAAAAGAATTTACAATTTGATTATCTTTTTGCTCACCAAGAACGGCATAATCCTCTACAAAAGTAGATAATGTTGGTAAGTAATCTTCATTATTAATATTATAATAATCAAAATAAACATCAACTTTTCCTTTTTCAATTGCTTCTTCTAATTCTTTTCTTGTATCGAATTTTTGATATTTGAAATTAATATTAGCGAGTCTAGAAACCCTATCTATATATTCTCCAGCAATACCTGCCACTTTTTTATTAACTTCTACTTCATAAGGTTCATGTTCTAAGTAACCATACACATAATTTTTAGATATTAAAGAAGCTTTTGTTTCTGCATTTAATTTGTTTATTTCTAAATAATAGTTTAGATAGGCGTTGTTATACTCTTTTATATATTTAGTTTGACGCCATTTATTATAATATTTTGTTACAATTGTATTTAATTCTTTATTTTCTTTACTTAAAGTTAAAACTATTTGTTTTTTTAACTCAGTAAAATGATAGTTTATTGAATATTTATCTTTTTCAATAGTATATTTTAAATACATATTATTTGGTACTATAATCATGTTAACTTCTGAATTATCTAAAGCATTGTATAAGCTTTCAATATCTTCAAATGTTTTAAATGAAAGATTAGTTCCACCTTTTAAATAATAACTAACTTCTTCTGAGTCTTCTTTAAATACTCCAAAAGTTATACTTTTCATTTCTTTTATATGATTTAATCTTTGATATGTTTTACCTACCGCTACATAATTATCATTAAATAATAATAAATCGTTTTTTGTTAATTTTTCATTATTATTAAGTATTTGTATTTTATAACTATCAGAAGTAGGATTTGATGATTTTAAATATGGAATCTTATTAAATTCTATACCAATATATTCTTCAAAATCGCTAATAAAATCAAAGATTACTCCTTCACCATTTAAGGCATACAAAGGATAATCATTTACGATTTCAAAGTCAAATGTTTTTTCATTATTATCTTCTACCCATCTTTTTTCTGTTACTGATAATGTAGTTGTTTTATCTTCTTTATTATAGTAACGATAAACAAAGATAAATGTTACTACTGCTATTAAGATAGAAACTATTATTATAAATTTCTTTTTCATTGTTAACTCTCCACTCTATCTTTTGTCCAAGTAAGATTGTCTTTTGTATGATGTTTATATCCTATAATAGGAAATTGGTTAGAGTTTTTATCATTTTCGATCAATACTTGAAAATCATAATATTTTTTTTCTTTTTCTGAGAAATCTTCTAAGGCTTTATTTCCTAATTCTTTAGCTTGCTCTAGAGATGTTTCAGAATTAGTTTTAATATATATGTTAATTATTCTTCCTGAAATTCTTAATGATGCTTTTGATGAATTCTCTTTTAATTTTTTTTCAACTTGATTTTTTTTAGCTGTTGTTATTTCAACTTCTTTTTTACCTTCTAATCTTGTCCCATATAATGCTGATGATTCATCCATAGATAAAATATTTTTCAATGTAAAAATTCCGATTAGAACAGCGATAAAAACGGCAATTCCTACAATAAAACTTGAATTTTTCTTTATAAACTTCATATTATCACATCCTAATATATTATATTATACACCATGTGATATTCTTTTTCAACTTGCAAATTATTTATTATTAAATCGTTAAGAAAATTAGTCTTATTCTATTTGATATAAATAAGCTAAAAGTAAATAAAAAATGAATTTTTTAAAAATCTAATTCCTCTATTTTGGTTAAAAATTCCCTTTATTGTAATTCATTTTGTAATATTTCCATAGCTAGTTTTGGATCAATTTGTCCTTTTGTTTCTTTCATTACCTGTCCCATTAAAAATTTTATTGCTCGATCA
This sequence comes from uncultured Mollicutes bacterium, assembly GCA_947652375.1. Lineage (GTDB taxonomy): Bacteria > Bacillota_I > Bacilli_A > RF39 > UBA660 > UBA3789. The sequence continues at coordinate 28,387 of CANTCS010000015.1, forward strand.
TGACCATTTTTATAATCATTAACACTTTCTGGGTTATTCATTATAATTTTATTAATTATTTCTTTTATAGCAGAATCATCAGTAATATTTTCAATATTATTTTCCTTAATTATTTCTTTTATAGATTTTTTACTCGTTAAAATAGATTCTAATATTTCTTTTAGATTTTTACTAGTTAAAGTATTGTCTTCTATACAATTAATTAATTCTATAAAACGTTCTTTTGTTAGGGTTGTGTCATTTATTGTTTTTTCTGTTTTATTTAAATAGCCTGAAATATCTCCTAATAAAAGATTACTAGCTATTTGAAAGTTTGTAAATTCATTTAAAAGATTATTGAAGTAATCACTAAGTACTCTATTTTGGATTAATTTAGTAGTATTTATTTTGGATACACCTTTTTCTAAATATAACTTTCTTCTTTCATCTGGTAACATTGGAATTGTTTTCTTAGCATTTTCTATCATCTCATCTGTTATAATTACAAAAGGAATATCTGGTTCAGGAAAATAACGATAGTCATTACCAGTTTCTTTAACACGCATTAAAACTGTATCTCCTAACTTATCATCAAAACGTCTTGTTTGTGGTTTGAATGTTTCTTTAGCTTCAATCATTTTTTCTTGACGTAGTCTTTCTTTTTCAATACTTAAAGCAACATTAGAAATTGAACCAATATTTTTAATTTCTACTTTTATACCAAAAGGATCGGACTTACTCTTTCTAATTGAAACGTTAGCATCAGCACGCATCGAACCTTCTTCAATTTTACAATCACTAATATTTCCATAGAAAAGAATCTCTCTTAACTTTTCTAAATAAAGTTTTGCTTCTTCACCACTTTCCATACATGGTTTTGTAACTATTTCTATTAAAGGGACTCCTGCTCGATTGAAGTCTAATAATGTTTTTGTTCCACGATGAGCACTTTTGCATGTATCTTCCTCGATATGCATTTCTTCAATATAAATTTTTTTCTTTTCACCGTTTATTTCTATTTCTACATATCCATCATAGCCAATAGGAGTTCTAGCTTGAGTAATTTGATAATTTTTAGGATTATCTGGATAAAAATAATTTTTTCGATCAAAGTGCATCTCACGCCTTATTTTACAATTTAGTATTGTAGCTGCTTTAAGAGCTAGATTAATTACTTCTTCATTTAAAGTTGGAAGAGTTCCTGGGTAGCCTAAGTCAACTACATTTGTTAGTGAATTAGCCATTTCACCATAACCATTTATAGAGTTTGAAAATATTTTAGTATTTGTCTTTAATTCTACGTGTACTTCAACACCAACTGTTGCGATATAATTACTCATTATGTTCTCCTCCTTTTGGATCAAGTTTAAGATTTAGTTCTTTTTCAATAAAACTTGCCAAATGATAGATTTTGGCTTCTTCAAAGGCATTAGCAATTATTTGCATACCAATTGGCATATGTTTACTATCAAAACCAATTGGAATATTTAGTCCAGGTAGACCAGCCATATTTACTGGAATTACTAAAACATCATCCATAAAACTCTTCTTTGGATCATCCATTGGATCATCTAAGTTATAAGCTGTAGTTGTAGTTGTTGGCCCTATTATTAAATCATAATCTTTAAAGATATTAGTAAGTTCCTTTCTCATATCATCTCTAATTGATAGAGCTTTATTGTAATAAGTTTTAGCATTCTCACCACTTAAAAGGTAAGAACCTACCATTATTCTTCTTTTTACTTCTTCTCCAAAACCTTCAGCTCTTGTACCATAATAAACATCTTCTATATTTTCTGGATTTTCTTTAGAATGACCATATCTAATTCCATCAAAACGAGCTAAGTTAGAACTAGCTTCTCCCATAGCAATTATTTGATATAGTGTCATAGCTTTATCAATATATTTTATATCAATATAATCTACTTTTGCACCGTTATTTTCTAAGACTTTTATTATATCTTTAACTTTATTTCTTATTTCAATATTTACAATATCACTCATAAAAAAGTTAGGTACAGCTAATTTTAAAACTTTAATATCTTTGCCTATAAAACGTGTAAAATCTTCTTCTTCTTTTTTTGCACTAGTTAAATCTTTATCATCTTTTCCAACAATAGCATTTAAAAGAATGGCATTTTCATAAACATTTCTAGTCATTGGTCCAATTTGATCTAAGCTTGATGCGAAAGCTACTAAACCATAACGTGAAACTCTTCCATAGGTTGGTTTCATTCCAACGATTCCAGTATAACTTGCTGGTTGCCTGATTGATCCTCCTGTATCGCTTCCTAGTGCAAATAAAACATCTCGAGCAGCAATTGTAGTTGCAGAACCACCTGATGATCCACCAGAAATTTTTTCTTTATTCCAAGGATTTCTAGGAGCACCAAAGTAACTAGTTCTACTGCTGGAACCCATAGCAAATTCATCCATATTAGTTTTACCAATAATAATCATATTTTTTGATTTTAATTTTTCCACTACTGTTGCATTGTATATTGGAATAAAGTTATCTAAAATATGAGAGGCACAAGTTGTTCTTAGACCTTTAGTAATTATATTATCTTTTAAGGCAATTGGTAGACCAAATAAAATATTATCAACTTCTTTATTTTCCAATTCTTTCGCTTGTTTTAGAGCCTCTTCTTTATTTAAAGTAATGTAGGCATTTAATTCTTTATTATTTTCGATATTTTCAAAGGCTTCTTCTACAAGAATAGTTGGTGTAATTTTCTTTTCTTTTAGTAATTTGTTAATTTCTTCTATTTTTAAGTTTAAATATTTCATACTAAGCACCCTCTCCATCACTAATTACTACAGGAACCTCAATATAGTTTCCACTATGTCTTGGGGCTACATTAATAACATCTTTTGGATTTAGCATTTCTTTCGCCTCATCTTTTCTTAATCTAGTGTTTTCACTCCAACAAGCTATTAAGATATCGTCATCATAGCCTTTTACATCATTAATTTTTTCAACGTCATTAAGTAATTCTTTTAATTCTATTTGATATTTTTCTATTTCTTCTTCTGTTAAAGATATACGTGCAAGTTCTGCAACATGTAATACTTCTTCTTTTGATAATTTATCTTTCATAATTTTCTCCTTTGTGTTTTTAAATAATTCTCTTTTTCTTTACTTTTTTCTTCTTTTTCATAACAATAAATCTTCAAACAAAGGTCTTTTCATAAGATTTAACTATTTAGAAATTGCTTTTACCAAACTTATAAATAAGTACTATATTAAAAGTAGTTTACTCTACAAATTTGTTTACATTTGTAATAAATTACTACAGTCTAATAAAATTTATATATTTCCATAGTTACTCCTTTGACGTTATTTATTATATCATATAATAGCGTTTTGTCATAATAAAAAAGATAATGACTAGCATTACCTTTATTGTTCAGAATAACAATTATTTATATATAATTTGCCAGGGTTATCTTTTGTTTTAAATTGATAATTTGTTATTGTTCCGATAATTGTTGTATTTTTATTTTCTTTTAAATTTTCTAAAGCATTTTTTTCACTTGCCATAGAACACTCAAAATCTAGTGAATATTTTTTTCCTTCATCTTCAAAACTTAAAGTTATTTTATTATTTTTTTTATCAATACTTTTTAATGTTGAATTAATTCTTACAAATTTTTTATAATATTTTTTGTAAGTTTTTACTTCTTTACCTGACATTTCAATTGCTAAATCTAAATCTTGTATTGTAAAAGGATCAATATTATATTTTAAATTCCATAAACCAATTTCTTTATCTTTTCGTCCTTGTTTTTGATTATATTTTATAACTTTATAACCAAATCCATAATATGCTTTAGAACCTCCATCTTTAAATGTTTTTATTGGAAGAGCGAAAAATGGTCCTACATCATATCTTGCGACACCAATAACATCGATAGAAATCATAGTTAAAATTATGATTATTATCGCAAAAATTATATTTATAATTTTTTTATAATTTGCTGTTCTATTTCGAGTTTTTTCTATTTCATCGTCTGTAGTATCTTTAGTTTCCAAATATTCTTCATTAGAAGATGAGTCTAAAATATCACTATAATTATTTATATCATTATAAGAATTTAGAATTTCATTTTCCTTATTTGATATAGTGATAAATTCTTCATTATTTTCATTAAACTCTTCTAAATCTATATTATTTTTCTTCTTAAACATTAAAATCCACCTCTTTATCCCCTTTTATGTGCTATATTATAACACTTTTTATATGATTTGTAAAGGTTTTAGAAGGAAAAGGTTTTATCTTACAACTTCATTTTTTTCTTACATATTTTCTATATTTTCTTTAAATTCTTCTTCTGTCCAAATCTCAATACCTAAATCTTGAGCTTTTTTATATTTACTACCTGGATTTTCTCCGACGATAACTACTGATGTTTTTTTAGATACTGAATCAGTTGTTTTTCCTCCAAAAGATTCTATTTTTTCTTTTGCTTCTTCTCTAGTAAAAATCTGTAGAGATCCTGTTAAAACAAAAGATTTATTTGCAAATTTTTCATTTATTTCTATTTTTTGTCCTAAATATTTCATATTTAGTCCTAAATCTTTTAATTCTTCAACTATTGCTTTATTATGGGAATTTTCAAAGTAAGTTGTTACACTTTTTGCGATAATTTCTCCTATATCTGGAATACTTATCAAATCTTCAATAGTAGTTTTTTCAAGATTATCCATTTCTTTAAAATAACCTGCTAAGAGTTTAGCTGTTTTTGCTCCAACATGAGGTATCCCTAAACCAAAAATTAATTTTTCTAAAGAATTTTCTTTACTTTTTTCAATAGCATTTAAAAGATTAGTAATTGATTTATCACCAAAACCTTCTAATCTTTTTAAGTCTTGTTCATGATCTTTTAAAGAATAAATATCTGCAACACTGCCAATAAAACCAAAATTATAAAAATCTTCCATTATCCTATCACCTAATCCATCTATATTCATAGCATCACGAGATACAAAATGAATTAAGCTTTCAATATGTCTTGCTGGACATTTTGTATTAGAACAATAATAATCAACTTGACCTTCCTTTTTTATTAAGTTAGTGTGACACATTGGGCATTCTTTAATCATTACAAAGTCACTTTCAGCACCTGTTCTTCTTTCTTTTTTTACTTCTACTACTTCAGGTATTACATCACCTGCTTTTCTAATAGAAACTATATCACCAATTTTTAAGTCTTTTTCTTTTACATAGTCTTCATTATGAAGAGTTGCTCTTGAAACTGTGGAACCAGCAACTATAACTGGTTCTAATACAGCATTTGGTGTTATTTGACCTGTTCTTCCTACTGTAAAAATTATATCTGTTAGTTTAGTTAATACTTCCTCAGCAGGAAATTTATATGCTGTTGCCCATTTTGGATATTTTGCTGTATAACCCATCTTTTGTTGTTCTTTTATATTATTTACTTTAATAACTACTCCATCAATATCGTAAGGAAGATTTGGACGGATTGATGCTTTTTCATCAATAAATTCTATTACTTCTTCAATTGAATTTACGACTCTATTATTAGGATTGGTTTTAAAACCTAAACCTTTCATATATTCTATAGCATCATGATGATTATATAAGTCATAATCTAGAGGATTTGGTAAATGATAAATAAAACTATCAAGCTTTCTTTTAGCGGCTATTTTAGAGTCTAATTGCCTAATTGATCCTGCTGCTGCATTACGACAATTTTGTAGGAGAGGTTCATTCTTCTCTTTTCTTTTTTTATTTAATTCTTCTAAAGTTTTTTTATTCATGAAAATTTCGCCACGAACTTCAATATCGATTTCTTCTTTTAATTTTAATGGGATAGATTTGATTGTTTTAACATTATGAGTAATATCTTCTCCTATTGTTCCATCTCCTCTTGTTGCAGCTCGAAGTAGTTTTCCTTTTTTATATAATAGTGAAACTGATAAGCCATCTATTTTTAATTCGCAAACATATTGTGGTTTTATTCCTTCTTTTTTAATTCTTTCATCAAAAGCAATTAATTCACTATTTGAGAAAACATCACTTAATGACATCATAGGAATAGTATGAGTTACTTTTTCAAAACCTTCAATTATTTGTCCTCCTGCATGTTTAGTTGGAGAATCTTCCAATACCCATTCTGGATGAGTTTCTTCTATTTCAAATAATTCTCGTAAGTATTTATCATATTCTTGATCAGTTATAGTTGGATTATCAAGTGTATGATAATTATAGTCAGCTTCATTTATTATATCTATTAATTCTAACATTCTTTTTTGCATAATTATTCTCCAGTCTTTTTTAGTTATTTTTTACTTATTTTTAAATCATTTGTTTTATATTCTAAAGGGTTTTTCATATAAAAGTGACTTTCATGCGCTTCTTTATCTGTTATTAGGTAATATTCTTGATATTCTTCTACTTCAATATTATCGGAGTTTAGTCTACCATTTTCTAAGTCATCACAATATAGTAATTTTTTCTTTTTATATTCTTCTTCGTCTATCTTTTTTTCAGATAAATCAATTAAAAGTTTGTTTCTATGAATATTTGCTATCATACTAAGAATTTCTTCATAAATTTTATTATTGTTATAACCATGCATATAATATTGTTCACAATAATAATCTATTTTATTAATCAAATTGAAAATTGCTTCTTTTCTACAATATTTTTCAAGTTCTTCAATAAGACCATATAAATCAGAATCAAAATATAATTCTTGCATTTTTTTAACGCCAACAATTCTTTCTATTGCTCTAGCAAAATTTTTTGCCTGTTTATAAGTATTTCTATCATTTTTTATAAAATATTTTTGATTTAAATCTTCAGTATAACCTTCATTTAAATACTTTCCTATTTTACTGTTAGTTTTTTTATTATATTGATAAAATCCAGAATATTGAATATTTCCTATTTTTTTTCTTGTTGAAAGATGAAGTAATTCATGAAATAATATAGCATATAACTTTTTTTGAGATTTTTTTTGTAAAATTTGAATTATATTTTTTTCTATTTTATAGAAAGCATAGACATCTTGAAATAAAATTTTTTTAATTAATGTTGTTAAATCTTCAACTTTATCTTTTATTTCAACAGTTTCCATATTATGATAAAAAGATGATAAATTACAGTGAGAAAAATTTTCTTCTAATTTTGTTGTAAATTCAATTATAATGTCATTATATTTATCAAAAAATAAACATCTACTAATGTTATATTTTTCAGCTTCTACATCAGGAGATTTATAAATTATAGTTCCAATAATTTCTTTTTGTTCAAGTTTTAAATTTTCTGGGATATTATCTAATATTTTTTGTAAAAATTTATTTTGTAATTTTTTTGCTAAGTTACTAGTTTGGTCCATAAAAATCTTCATCCTTTTATTTATTATAGTATATCATTTAGAACTTAAAAAAAAAAGATGGTTGACATCTTTCTTTGTTATTATTTTATTTTTTCAATTTTAATTATTATTTTTATTAACAACAAAATATATTATACTTACACCAGCAAAAATTACTATAATACTAACTACATATAATAAATAAGAAGTATTAGATGAAGTATCTTCAACTTTAACCACTTGTTGAGTTGCTATATTTTTTATTTTATCTTCTGTATTATTTTGAATTTTCAAGCTGTTTTTTATTAAATAATCGATATTTGTATAATTATGAAACATAATTAAATTTAGAGTATCATCATTTTCATTTGCTTGTAAATTTGCTTTTTCTGATAAAGCTAAGTAGTTAAGTCCAAAAATTCCATTGATATTAACATCATTTAATGTTGATTCGTAATTTATATATTTTTGTCCATTTGCATTTAAACCTAAATGAGCAATATTAAAAACTTGAGCATTTGTTACGTTTAAAGCACTTACTTTATTTTCAATATTTAATTCTGGATAAAAAATATTAAATAATCTTTTAGTAGTATTTACATTCATGTAATATTTATATTTACTTGGTGCTTTATTTAATTTATATTTTACTATTATTTCAGCAATATAACTTCTTTCTTTAGAAACTTTACTATACTCATCACTAAGTAGAGTTTGTAGTTTATCTTTAGTTATATTTAAATTTAAATTAACAAAAGTTGTTGGATAATCATATATTTTATCTTCTTTATATTCTGGATTTATTGTATAATCTGCTGGTGATAAATTTATTATTCTTGTTGGTTCATCTTTAAGATATTTTTTCATGTTAGATGAATTAGCAATTGTTGAAATTATATCGTTTCCTTTTACTGATACGTTTTCACTATTTAATTCATAGACATATAATTCTACATCTTCTATTAAATATTCATATGTTCCTTTATAATCATAAGACTTTGGCCAAGAATCATTTATTCTAGGCATAATTTGACCTGATTGTTTATTAAAATCCTCTGCATAAACATTTGTAAATCCTAAAATTATAAAAATTGATATTAAAATTAAAAATACTTTTTTCTTCATTTTCATACGCTCTCCTATTATATATATCTAGTATATTTCTTTTAGATATGAATTGTCAATACAAAAAAGAAGATTTTTTTTATTATTTTATAATTGTAAGTTATTTTTGAAAGTGCACAATTGTTGTGCAGTTAATTTTGTAATCCA
>CANTCS010000016.1 GCA_947652375.1 uncultured Mollicutes bacterium
GATATAGAATTAAAATATAAATAAAATGGTGCGGTTGAGATTTTAAAAAAGAAAATCTTACTTTTTTATAAGTAAGATTTTTATTTATAAAAATAAAGAATTATACTGCTTGCTCATTCTTCTTTAAAGTTCTTATTTCTTTAGTCGAAAGTCTAACTTTTGTTCCATCCTCAAGTCTATATACTTGAGTATTAAGGTTTTGTCTTTTTTTAGTAGCATTTAAAGCATGAGATCTTTTATTTTTTACATTACCTTTTCTTGTTGAAATATTAACTGCCATATTATCCCTCCTTTGGTATTTCCTCATCTGCTTTATAACTTTAACATAATTTTATAAGAAAGTCAAACAAATCAATAAAAAAACAGTATAATATATATGAAATAAAAAATATAATAATTAACAAATTACATTTAAGAAATATTATGTTAAAATTAAATTAAGGAGGCCATGCTATGTATATTCCTTTATATAACAAAAGTAATTACACACTATTATCAAGTCTTTTAAAAATAGATGATATTATTAATTATGCCATAAGTAATAATATGCAAAGTATTGCCATTTCTGATAACAATATGTTTGCAACTATGGAATTCATAAAAAAATGTACATCAAAAAAAATTAAACCTATAATTGGATTAGAAATTAATCTATTAGATTTTAATCTTATATTATATGCTAAAAACTATCAAGGTTATCAATCATTAATAAAATTATCAACTATACAAAGCGAAAGAGAGGTTGACCTTAACGATTTAAAAAAATATAATAATCAAGTAATCGCAGTACTAGAATATAAATTTGCAAAAAAATATAAAATTATTGAAGAAATTTATAAAACTCTTTATTTAGGATATAAAGATAAAACAGAAGAAGAAGAAGCTAAAATTATAACGAAAAATATTGTGTTTTTTAGAGAAAGTTTATATTTAGAAAAACAAAATGCAGAAATTCTAAATTATCTTTATTTAATTAGAGATGGAAAAACTATTTTAGATGACATTAAATATGAGATAGAAGACTTTGCATTAAATATTCCTAATATACTTACTTTATCTAGTCAAGAAGGTTTAATAAGTACTAAAAAAATAGCTAATCAATGTAATTTAGAATTTCCTAGTTGGAAAAATCTCTTACCAATTTATGAGTGTGAAAATCCAAGTAAATATCTATTTGAATTATGTAAAGTTGGGCTAACTAAACGTTTAAATGGTTCTGTGTCTAAAAAATACATTGAAAGACTTTTATATGAATTAAAAGTAATTAATAAAATGGGTTTTTCAAATTATTTTTTAATAGTATATGATTTTGTAAAATTTGCAAAAAAAAATAAAATACTAGTTGGTCCAGGAAGAGGAAGTGCCGCAGGATCACTAGTGGCTTATTCTTTAGGTATAACTGATATTGATCCTTTAAAATATGATTTATTATTTGAAAGATTTTTAAATCCAGCAAGAAAAACAATGCCCGATATTGATATAGATTTCCCCGATAATAAAAGAGATATTATTATTGATTATGTTAAAAAAAAATATGGTGAGAAACGTGTTAGTGGTATCATTACTTTTGGAACCATGGCAACTAAACAAGTAATTAGAGATGTTTCTCGAGTTTTAAATATTCCATTATATAAAGTTGATAGTTTATGTAAATTTATTCCTACACTTTATAAAGAAAATTTACAATCACTTTATGAAAAAAATGCATCCTTTAAAGCAAGAATTGACAATGACACACTTTTAAGTAATATGTTTCAAATTGCAACTAAATTAGAAGGATTTCCAAGACATACCTCATCTCACGCCGCTGGAATAATTATGAGTCAAGTTGATTTAGATGAAGTAGTTCCACTAACAAAAACAGAAGATTTATATTTAACAAGTTTTTCTATGGAATATCTTGAAGAATTAGGTTTATTAAAAATGGATTTTTTAGTTTTAAAAAACTTAACTTTGATCGATAATATTTTAAATGATATCAAAACTCAAACAAATGAAAACTTAGATTTTAATAAAATACCAATGGAAGATCAAGAAACTTTATCTTTATTTGAAAATGCTAACACTTGTGGAATTTTTCAATTTGAATCAAATGGAATGCGAAAGTTTTTGAAAAAATTGAAACCTAAAACATTTGATGATATCTTTGCTGCAATAGCATTATTTAGACCAGGAGCAGCAGTTAATATTGATACATATATAAGAAGAAAAAATAACGAAGAAGAAATAAAATATCTCGACCCATCATTAGAAGAAATTACAAAAAATACTTATGGAATTTTAATATATCAAGAACAAATTATGCAAGTAGCTAAGGTCTATGCTAATTACTCGTTGGGAGAGGCTGATATTTTAAGACGAGCCATGAGCAAGAAAAAATTAGATTTATTAAAAGCAGAAGAAGAAAAATTTATTTTTAAAAGTATTAAAAATAATCATAACAAAGAAAATGCGAAAAAATTATTCAATTTAATTTTGAATTTTGCAGGTTTTGGATTTAATAAATCACATTCAGTAGTTTATTCGATTATCGCTTATAAAATGGCCTATTTAAAATGTCACTACAAAAATATCTTTTTTGCAAATCTCTTAACTAATGTTATAGGTATAGAATCTAAAACTAGTGAATACATCTTAGAAGCCCGTGCTAATCAAATTGAAATAGAAAAACCATCAATTAATCATAGTGATATCAAATATATAGTTAAAGATAATAAAATTATTTTTCCTTTATCTAATATCAAATCAATAGGAACTGTTGTATCAAATCAAATAATAAACGCTAAAATAGATGGTCACTTTCAAGATATCTATGATTGTTTTAGTAGGTTATACATTAAAGGCCTTGGTAAAAAAACATTTGAAGTTTTAATTTATGCCGATGTTTTTAAAGAATTTAATTTTAATCGTGCAACTTTAATCTCTAATTTAGATAGTTTATATAATTATGCTGAATTAACAAAAGATATAGATCCATCTTTAGTAATACAACCAGAGATCGAATTAAAAAAAGAGTTTTCTCAATCTTTTATATTAGAAAAAGAAAAAGAAGTATTTGGTTTTTATTTGTCATCACATCCTGTTACAATGTTTAAAAAAGATAACACCTTATGTATTCCGATTAATACAATTAATAGCTATTTTAATAAAATTATAGATACAATAATTTTAGTTGAAAAAATAAAAGTAATAACTACAAAAAAAGGAGATAAAATGGCCTTTGTAACAGGTAGTGATGAAACTGGTAGTTGTGAATTTACAATTTTTCCACGATTATTTAAAGATAATCAAACTTTAGAAAAAGGAAATATTATAAAAATTAGGGGTAATGTTGAAAAAAGATTAAATGAATTACAAATAATAGCCGAAAAAATAAACTATTTACAAGGAGAAATAAATGAAGAATAGACAAGAAATATATAAAATTACAAGTATTATTTTAATGTTAGATCAATTAATTAAACTAATTATAAATAATACAATGACTCTCCATCAAGAAATTACCATTTTTCCTAAATTTTTCTCTCTTTTTTATACTAAAAATACAGGAGCCGCTTTTTCTATACTAGAAAATAATACTACTTTAATAACAATATTTACAATAATAATAATTTATATAACAGATAAATTTATAAAAAAAGAAACTAGTTTTAACAAACTTTCAACAATTTCATTAGGTCTAGTAATGGGAGGAATATTTGGTAATTTAATAGATAGAATTATTCATCATGGAGTAATAGATTATTTATCATTTTCTTTAATCAATTTTAAATTTCCTGTTTTTAACTTAGCTGATATTTGTATTACAATGGGTGTATTTTTCTTATTTATTTCATTATTAAGAGATAAAAAAGAGGTGAATAAATGAAAGAAATTTTTTATGAGTTAATTAAAGAAGCAAGTAATGGAAAAGTAATAATTGATAAGGAAGAGTGGCCTATAGCTTTTAACACAATAGTAAACGATGGCGATAAAGAAATAAGATTTGTAGGTAATAAAGATTTTGACACTTTAATGATAAACAACTATGATGAATTTTTATTAATTTTAACAAAATATTTAGAGCTTGAAATGAAAAATAAGAGAAAAATGCCAAAATTTTATTATGAAGAACAAAAAAATCAATTAAAATGGCTAATGTCTTACATTTTTGTAAATGCAACTACAGAAGATTTTTTAAACCCAATTTTATATATACAAAGAATTATTAATTTTTTACAAGACAATACTTTTGAAGCTTTTAATGATTTGATAGAAATTCCATTAAATAAGACTTTTTATAATGGTAAACTTCAAATAAAAAATAACATTAGTCCTGTAGCTATGGAAACACCATTCAATATTAGTTTTAATCTAATAAAATTAGACTGTATTCATAATTTTCCAACTATTTATTATGGTATTAATGAAGAAAATAATGAAAAAGTTTGTTATATTTATAGTATTATTCAAAAAAAGAAAGAAGATAACAAATCAGAAGAGTTCTCTAAAAAGATAAATAGGCTTTTATATAAAGTAAATAAAAATATTAGAGAATCTGAAAGTCAAGATTATTTAGATTATATTAATAAAAAAAGTACATATTATCCAGAAGAAAATATTTCTGACATTTCTCCATCATTTATTTTTTCTTTAAATATATTTTTATCTTTACTTCAAAACAAAAATATTCAAAAAATAAAAGTTGTAACATATTTACCATTACGTTATAATTCCAGATTCATTTCAGCAAATCAATTCTCATTAAGAAAAAAAGAATTGCTTAATAGAAATGATATTATTCAGTCCAATGCCACAAATAAATTGATAAGAACATTCCGAAGAATGATATATCATAATAAAGCATTAGATATTGTTTCATTTCCTTATGAGATAGATGAATATTTACATTTAAATTTATCAGATAAAAAAGCGGAATTAAATAATATGCTTTTAGAAGAAATGAATATACTTATAGAAAAGGAGAGTAATCATGCCAAAAAATAGTTTTAACAAATTTTATGAAAAAACTTCTAAAACCTTAAATAAATCGATTGAAAAATTTAATAATTCTTTAATTGATGATAATGAGATATTTTCATATAATATAAATCTTTTTAAAAATTTAAATAGAGATGGAAAATTAATTAGAGGAACATTAGTTAAGTTAGGTTATAATTTATTAAAAGATGATATTGAATATAGTAATGACCTTGCCCTAGCTTATGAAATATTTCAAACATCAATTCTTATTCATGACGATATAATTGATAAAGATATTAAAAGACGTGGAAAAACTACTGTTCACCAAGCAAATTATGAAAAGTATCAAAGTTTTTCTAAGAATGAAAATGAATTAAAACATTTAAGCAATTCTATAGGAATTTGTATAGGAGATTATGGATTATATCTTGCAAGTAAAACTATAACAGATAATTATAATGACAATCCTTATTTTGGGAAATTGATAACTGCTTTTAATGATACAGTTTTAAAAACAATCAAAGGGGAAGTTTTAGATGTAGTTTTGCCTTTTGAAAGTAAAAATATGAAAATAGATACTAACTCATTAGAAAAAACAATAATGAATATATACTGCTTAAAAACAGCTTACTATACTGTAATCGGACCTCTAACCGTAGGGTTGATTTTAGCAGGAGCAGATGAATCTATTATACAAGATATTAAAAAGTTTGCTGAAAAGATAGGAATTGCTTTTCAAATTCAAGATGATTTATTAGGAATTTTTTCAGATAATACTGGAAAAGTTAAAGGATCAGATATCAAAGAGTTTAAACAAACAATTTTATTTTCTTATATTGTAAAAAGTTCTTATAAAGATGAATTTTTAAAAATTTATGGTCAAGATAATTTATCAGAAGAAGTAATAATACAAATAAAAGATATTATCGAAAAAAGTAATGCTAGAAATTACGCAGAAAATTTAATGAATGATATGTATAACGAAGGATTAAATCTTATAAAAGAACTTAAATGGATAAATAATGATAAAAAGAATTTATTAATCGAATTTGTAGAATTTTTAAAAAATAGAAATAAATAATTTAGAGGTACTATGAATATAGAATATGATAAAACAATCGAAACTAAAAGATTAATACTTCATAAATCAGAAGATTTAATAGATAAAAAATTTATATGGATAATTTATCTAAAAGAAACAAATGAAAAAATAGGACAAATAAGCATTTTAGTAAAAGAAGAGAATAATATAAATTGTTTTTTGTATCCTTCATTTCAAAAAAAAGGATATGCTTATGAATCATGTGTGGAAGTCTTAAAATATATATTTTTAAAAATTGATATAAAAAAAATTATAACTAAAGTAGCTAAAAAAAATAAATCAGGTATATCTCTTATTGAAAATTTAGGTTTTGAAAAAATAGGAAAAGAACAAGAAATAATTAATTACGAATTAACAAAAAATATCTTTCTAAAAGATTTATTTCGTAAAGAGAGTTTGTATATAACAGAAGATATTGATAAAGAGCCTTTAATAAAATTTATTACTAATGATTTAATAATTAATTTAACAGGAGAAAGTGGTAGTAATATAAAATCAGCAACCGAAAAATATATAAATGATGAAAACTGTATTGTAATTGATTTAGATCAAATAACAAAAAAACAAAATAAGGATATAAATAATCAACATGTTTATGAAATGCTTGTAACTAAATATAATAAAATACCAAATCTTGATAAAAATTTTGATAAAATATATTTAGATATATTAAAATTTTACCAAAATGAAACTAAATTATTAATTATAACCAGTGAGTCATTTAGACATATGAAGAACCTAAAAAATATAAAAGGTGAAATTATTATTTTAAGGACTTGCATAAATAAATGTTTTGATAATTGTCTTAAAAGCTATCAAAATAAATATAAAAAAGCTAATTTTGAAGAATTATCTGCTTATTGTCATAAAATGAAGCAAATTTATACAAATTATCATTATTTAAATAATTTTATAAATAAAATTGATAAAGAATTAACAAGTAAATAATAATTTATTATTATTGAATAATTAATATATTTATGCTAGAATAAATTCATTTATATATGAGAGGTAAAGATATGCGAAGAGACTATTCAATTATTTATAATGGAAAACTAAAAGAAATTAAGGATAATTTACAAAAATTAGAAGATATAAAAATTATTATTCCAACATTTAAAGAAGCTGTGGAAAATATTATAAAGAAAACTGAGATTTCTATTGAAAACAATTATAAATTGTTTAATAATGCTAATCAAACTTTAGATTTAGATGAGGCTAATGCCAAAATATATTGCCAAGCAAGTAAAGAAATAGATAACCTAAACCAACAAATTATAAAAGAATATGATATCTATTACAAAATTACAATGAAATATAACAAATTATTAAGTTTAGTAGATGATGTTACAGAAGATAATATATGTGATATAGTTACTGATTGTAGAAGTATTTTAGAATTATTAAAATCATCCAGTAATATTGATTATTCTTTTGAAAAAGATATAACAGAAAAAATTTATCAATTAACATATAGAATAATTAAATTAGAACTTATCTATAGTAATTCAGCAGGATTACTTTATGCTTTGAAAAATCCAACAGATCAAAACTACATTACAGAATTAATTAAGGAAGATATTAATTTATTAGATGAAAATAATCCAGATACAAAGCTAGTAAAAGAAAAAGTTGATAAATTGAAAGAAAATGGTCTTAATAATATGTTTTTATTAGATAAAAATCTTATTGTACTTTTAGCAATTTTAACAGATAAAAATCTTTCACATAAAGTAAAAGACCAGTTTTTAAATTCGTTAAAAAAATATACTAAAATAGAAAATGATATGCAAAAAACAGAATTGGCAATTAGTAATAGTAAAGTTGATGAAATAAAAAAATCTCTAAAAATACATAATTTAAAAATATTCAAGAAAAAAGTATTTTTATCAATGAATTTATTATTAGTAACATCAAGTATAGTTGGTAGTGCAATTGCAATTGGTAAATTAACTGAAAATAAAGAAAATAAAGTTAAAACAACAGTATATGACTCCTTTAGAGATACAAAAGAAATAACAGAAAGATATGAAGATTTGGACACAGATACTATAAGTTTAATTGAATATAGTCCATGGGATGAGCCAGGTTATTTTCGAGATGAATATTCAAGAAATGTATACACTTATGATTTAGAAGGCATTAAGAAAAAATATACTAACATTGAAGATTATCTAACATCAGATTTAAAAGAAAAAATAAAATTATCAGAAGAAAACGAAGAAATAGAAACTAAAAAACCAAAAGATTTAGATTATACTAAAAATAAATATATAATTACTGAAAAAGTAATAAATGAAAAAGACTTTCGAATGGTCAAATCAAAATTTTATTGGCCTCTTTTTTCAATATTATCATCATTCGGAATTATAGCTATTGATTTCTTATTATTGAAAAAATTAACATCTGTAAAACTTAAAGATTTAAAACAAAATAAAAAGCAATTACAAAAAGAATTAAAAAGTGATAAAGAAAAAAGCATTGAAAATAAGAAAAGTTTGTATGATTTATCACAATTAGCAACTATATTAAAACTTGATGTTTTAGATAATTATGAAAAACTTCCTGATATAGTTAAAGAGACTTCTAATGTTAAAAAGAAATATAAGCTTTTAACAAAAAAAAAGAATTAAAAAGAGGTGAAGTATTTGGATCGTTTTAAAGCTACCACTATAGCAAGTATATTAGGAATAATTGGAAATATATTTTTACTTATAATAAAAATAATATCAGGATTAATAAGTAATTCACAATCAATGATTGCGGATGCTTTTAATAGTGCAGGAGATATTTTTTCATCAATTATGACTTTTATTGGCAATAAGATTAGTCGAAAAGAAGCTGACGACGATCATAATCTAGGTCATGGCAAAGCTGAGTATATTTATTCCTTATTAATTAGTATTTCTATGATAATCATGTCAGTAACAGTTATAAAAGGAATAATTCAAACATTTATCGAGGAAGAGAAATTTACTTTTTCAATATGGTTAATTATTGTATGTATTATAACTATTATTACGAAATTCAGTTTATATTTATACACACTCCATCTTTATAAAAAATTCAATAATATTTTAATAGATGCTAATAGTAAAGATCATAGAAATGACTGCCTTGTAACAACTTCAACTTTAATTTCTATTATTCTTAGTCTAAAAGGTATTTTTTGGGTAGATAAAATAGTAGGAATAATAATTTCATTATGGATAGCTTATACAGGAATAAAACTTTTTATTGAAAGCTATGATGTTTTAATGGATAAATCCTTAGACGATATTACTAAAGAAAAAGTATATAAGCTAATAAAAAAGCACAAAGAAATTATTAAAATAAGTCATTTTAATTCAACACCAGTTGGTTATGAATATCAAATAACATTTACTATTTATGTTGATGGAAATCTTACCACATATAAAAGTCATGAAATTGCAAACAATCTAGAAAAAGAAATAGAAAAAAATATTCCAGAAATTTATTTAACTGTAATACATGTAAATCCTATAAATTAAAAAAATAAACGTATTATAATAAAAGTTTAATGTTAAATTTTCAAAAATAGTCAAATATTGGCTGTTTCTTTATTTTATGGTACACTAAAATTGGATGTGATCAAATGTTAGAAGATATAGTAAAAGAATATCAAAAAATGCAAAATAAATATGGAGATCCTAACTTGGATTCTATTACTTTTGGAGGTTGTAAAAAAAATCCAGAAATATGTTTTGTATTTATGAATCCTACTGGTAGAAATATTACTGCTAATAAAGAGTGGACAGGTTTAAAAGCACCATGGATTGGAACTAAAAATGTATGGAATCTTTTTTTCAAAATTGGTGTAATCAATGAAGAAATATATCAAGAAATAAGAAGTAAAAAAGGAAAAGAATGGACCGAAGATTTTGCTAAAAAAGTATATAAAAGTATCGAAGACAATAAAGTTTATATAACTAATTTAGCAAAATGTACACAAATTGATGCTAGAGCATTAAAAGATAAAGTTTTTAAAGAATACTTAGATTTATTTTTTAAAGAGATTAATATAGTTAATCCTAAAAAAATAATTCTTTTTGGTAATCAAGTATCATCAATTGTTTTAGATGAGAAAATATGTGTAAGTAATGTTAGAAAAAAAGAATTTAATTATAAAGGCTTTAAATTTTATTCAGTATACTACCCTGTTGGAAATGGTTTTTTTAATATTGATAAAGCAATAGAAGATATAAAATGGATCATAAAAAACTAATAATTCTAAACTAATTTACAAGTTATTAGAAAAAGTACCAAATATATTCTTTTCGAAAAAATTGAAACAAACTTAATAAATATGTTTTAAATTTAAAATGTTTAATTAAAAAAATTAATTTTATAATATTTGAAATTTCAATAATTACAATAAATTTTCTATTTTATGATATAATAAAAATACTAGGAGTGAAAACATGAATAATGATAATGAAATGAATAAATTGTTTGATAAGAAAGCGGAAGAAAAATTTGATATAAAAAAGAAAAGAATTAGTATGCTTGAAAATTATGGAGAGAATTTTCAAGAAAATAATTATATAACTAACCCAGCAATTGGGAGAGATGAACAGATTAAACAATTAATTTTAATATTGCTTACTCCAGATAAATCAGCAGTTTTAATAGGTAAACCAGGTGTAGGTAAAACAGCAACTGTTGAAGGCTTAGCATATAGAATCCAAAAAAACAGTGTTCCAGATATTTTAAAAGGTTATCAAGTTATCAAATTAAATACTGCTGCTTTGTTAGGTGTTGACCCTGTAACTGGTGAATCTAAAGTACAAATTTTAATAGATGAATTAAAAGATAAAACTAAGCTTATTTTATTTATTGATGAAATTCATACATTAATGGGAACAAAGGGAGAAGCCTTGGACTTTGCTAATATGTTTAAACCAGCACTCGATCGTGGTGATATAAAAGTTATAGGTGCAACAACAACAGAGGAATATGAAAGATATATTTTAAGGGACAAAGCATTTGTTAGACGTTTTCAAAAAGTTGAAATTTTTGAACCAACTAGAGAAGAAAATATTCAAATATTAATAGGAACATTACCTAAAATAGAAATAAGAACTGGAGCAAAAATGATGTATTCATCATTTATCCAAAAAAAAGTGATGGAGTTTATTACAGATATAACTAGTGAATATAAAAGAATTTATGAAATAGGTTCACGTTATCCAGATGTTTCATTAACGATAGTCCAACAAGCGTTTTCTAATGCTTTATTTGATAATAGAAATGAAGTCAATATAATTGATTTTAAACAAGCTATTATAAATAGTAAAAACATCTATCCAGATGTTATCAAAAAATCAATGCCAGATTTTGATGAAATATTTTCTGATCAAATAGAAGAATACAATTTAATTTATGGGAAAAATTACGAAAAGTTAGCTGAAGATTAGAAGGATGGGATAATTTTGAAATGCAATTATTGTGGAAAAAAGTTAAAATCAAAAGAAAAATTTTGTACTTATTGTGGTAATTACAATGAAGAAACAAATGAAGAATCACACAGTCTTTTTGATGAGGAATTAAATTTATTAGATGAATCAATTTATGAAACAAAAGAAGAATACGATTATGTTAAAGAATTTAACCTGAAAGCTGACTCCAGTGGAACTAAGGAAGATGAATTTTTTTATAAAGATGAAAAATATCTTGAATCTTATATCGGTGAAGATTATAAACTTATAAAGAAATCTCCATTTAATATTTATGCTTTTCTTCTTAACTGGATTTATATTTTATATCGAAAAATGTATGGATTAGGAATTTTCGGAATGATAATAACTTACATTATGGTTATAATTAATCCAAAATATCTTTTAATTTATTTATTAATAATGATGCTAATAATTGGGCTAACTTTTAATAAAATTTATATCTTTTTCTCCAAATTAAAAGTAGAATTTTTTATAAAAAAACATCAAGATATGGATAGTTTTGCAATAGAAAATAAGCTTCGAAAAAAAGGAGGAGTAAAAGTATCGATTGCTTTAATAATTTATATTATATTTTTAACAGTATTATTTTTTAGTTTATTTTCTATTAATTATAAAAAAACAGCTACAAATAAATTTTGGACCGAAAATAGTAATAATAAAGCTACTTGTAATTCACTACTAAAAACAACTTATAAGTCTTTAGAAAATAATAATCACAAAGAAAATATTAGCGAAGGTGTATGTAAAATCATTCCCACAAATAATAAAAAAGAATATGAAATTACATTAAAAATAGAAATAAATGATACTTCATATTATAAAAAATATAAATCAGAAAATGATTATTTGGTTTTTAACTTAGAAACTTTTAATATAAAAGAATTAGAAGTGAAAGATATTAATAAAACAATATCATTAGAAGAAAAGGAATATTTAGATAAATTAAAACAAGTAGAAGAAGACTACTTTAAAATAAAAAAAGATAGTAAAAAAGAAGATCTATTAATTAAAAATAATAAAAATACATCTGAGAAAAAAAATTTTGTTTTTTCGAAAGAAGAAATAACAAGATAAGAAATTTTTAATTACTTTATTTTTTGCTTTATCGTTATGATCTATAAAATTAATCTAATATTTCACATAACAAAATATAGTAAAGTAGGTAAACTTTATTAGCAACCATTTATTTTAATAATATAATAATATGAAAGGAGAATTTTTATGTACGGATATGGTTGTCCAGTTTATCCTGCTTACTATCAATATCAAAATTCAAATAATAATGATGGATTTGGTGGTTGGTGGGCAATATTTATAGTTATTATAATAATTTTCTTCTTATTCTGGGGCTTTGGCTCTAATGGTAATTGGAATAATGGTGGCTGTAATTGTTGCAACAATAGATAATCAAAAAGGCATTAGATGCCTTTTCTTTTTTTAAATAATTTTCATAGTTAAATTAATAAAAAAGCCATAATGTTATTATCATTAGGCTTTGATTTTTACATAAAAAATTCATTATTATCTAAGTGTAACTGTTGTAACATTATATCATCATCATTATTATATTTAAAAGTTTGTTTTGCTTTATCAGCAAATTCATTATTACCATTTCTTAATTTTTTCTCATAATATTCAAATAATTCTTTAAATCTTGCATAATGAACAATTTCTCTTTGTCTTAACCATAATAATGGTCCAATTACATCAGGGTCATCTGTTAAATCAATTAAGTTTTCATAAACTGCACGTGCTTTTTGCTCAGCGGCCATATCTTCTGAGATATCAGCTAAAGGATCTCCTGTAGTTGCAAAGTAAGATGTTGTAAAAGGAACACCACTTGCATCAGTTGGGAATAATGCTTTAGCATGTTCGGCATAATGAGCATCAAGTCCAGCTTCTTTAATTTCTTCTAAAGTAGCATCTTTCATTAATTGATAAATCATAGTTTCAAGCATTTCAACATGAGCAAGTTCCTCTGTACCAATATCAGTTAAAAGAGCTTTTCCCTTATCATCAGGCATAGTTAATCTTTGATTCAAATAACGTAATGCTGCTCCTAATTCTCCATTTGAACCACCATATTGAGTAACCAAATATTTTGCCATTCTTAAATCCTTTTTTGTAATATTTAAAGGATATTGTAATCTTTTATTATAACTAAACATTTTTTCCCTCCCATGGCCATGGGTCTGTTGCCCAAGTAAAATTATTACCATCTAAACTATTACTTGAAATATTTAGAGGTCCATATTTTTCTTCGTATTCTCTTGTTAATTCATTACTTTTTCTTCTATAATCATTAAATAAAGCTAACATACTTTGATCCTCTGGATGAAGATCTAAATATAAATTAAGTTCATGAGCAGCAAAAGCAATTGCTGATAACTCATATAATTTACTCTCCTGTTCATTTCTTGGTTTTAATGTTGCTGGACGATAATTTTTGTACTGACTGTATAAATCTTTGAATAGGTTACCTTTTTCATAACTTTCTTTTGGAGCCAACAAATTCATATTAGGAAAACTATTCATCTTGGCATTTCTATACCAATCGTAACTTATATAATTATTCATAAAATCTCCCTTCTCTTTAATGTATTCTATAGACAAATATCCGTATAGTTATATACCCAATCTAGACATTTTAATTAAAAAAACTAGTTAATAATAAAGTTGTAAGATAAAAGTAAACACTAAAAGAATGTGTTTGCTTTTTTCTTTGATAAAATAATGATAGGAGACAGAAATATGGCAAAAAAAGGTCAAAAATTTAAAATGTGGACAGCTGAAGAAAAATACAAAGTAATTAAACCAATTATAAATTTAGAAGTAAGTCTTACCAAAGTTGGTAAAGAAACTGGAATAAGTAATAGTATGCTACATTCATGGACAAAATTATATAAAGAAAAAGGAATTGATGGGCTAAAGAATAAAAAGAAACCTGGTAATCCATTAGCAAAATATTCAAAACGAAAACATTTAACAAAAGAAGAACAATTAGAATACAAAAATATGAAATTAAGAATCGAGAATGAATTATTAAAAAAAGGATACCTGATGAAAGGAGATAGTACGATTGTAAGATTCACGAAGTAACTCAGATAAAATATGAAATAATTGAACTTTTAAATAAAGATTACAATATTAAATCTTTATGTTTAATATTAAACGTATCAAGATCAGGATATTATAAGTGGTTTAAAAATAAAGATAAATTAAATCAATATGAAATAGATAGAAGAGATTTAGGTGAATTAATAAAGGATATTCATAAAAGAAAGCCAAGTTATGGATATCATAGAATAAATGCAGTAATAAGACGTGAAATTGGTTGGATTGTATCAGATAATTTAGTTCATAAAATATGTAAGTTATTAAATATAAAATCAACAGCTAAGCATTATAAGTATAAAAAGCCAGGAGAAGAATCAGTTAAATATGAAAATATAATTGGATATAATTGGAATACAAAAAGACCGTTTGAAAAGATAGTATCTGATACAACTACATTTTGGTTTAAGAAAAGAAAATATGATTTGACGTTTTATTTAGACGTATTTAATAATGAAATAGTTGGATATGATGTAAGAGATTCGATGCATGGTAATGGTATTTTAAATCATAGAGAAGCATTAAATAATATGTTAAACAACAAAATAAAAAGAGGATATAAAGACCTTGAAACAATTGTTCACACAGATCAAGGCTCAGTATATTCCTCAGTGTCATTTAACAATATATTCAATTCCTATAAGATTACCAGGTCTATGTCCAGAGCCGGTACACCAACGGATAATCCAGTTATCGAATCTAAAAATGGCTGGATAAAAAAAGAAATGTATATTGATTTTGACATAAATAATTATAACACAGTTCAGGAATTTATTGATGATATTGTTTATGATAATAATTATTTTCGTCCAAGTTATGCATTAAAATATAAAACCCCAATTGAATATAAAACTCAATTAGGATTTAAATAATCTTCTTTTAGTGTCTACTTTTTATTGACAACTTCATTAATAACTAGTTTTTTTTCTTTGATTAAGAAAGCTCTCTAAGGCTGGAAGACCATATTCTTTATTATAGTAATCGGGGAATTCATTTAAATGTGCAAGAGCAATCTTCATAGTTAAAATTAAATTATCATTAGTTACATTAGTTTTTGGAGAAATAGTCCCATGCTCTAGTTCAATTAAAACACCAGTCTCTAAATCTTCTAATGTAAATTCTCTAAAAGTAACATTAAGAATTTGTGCTGCTTCTAGTATTTGTTTTTTTGAATACATAAAACCTCCTACTTAATAATTATGCACAAGAGCTTCTTTTTTTTAAAAATACTTGCATTATTTTAAATTTATTGATAAAATATTCTTATATTTTGACATGGCGTCATTGGTGAAGTGGTTAACACGCTAGTTTGTGGCACTAGTATGCAAGAGTTCGATTCTCTTATGGCGCCCCATATTGAAATTTACTCGACACCTTTGTGTGAGAGTTTAGTAAAAGTTCGTAATACTTGATATTATGGACTTTTTTCTTTTACAAAAAAAGCTGCTATAAAATGAATGTATCAAAAATTTACATATAAAGATAATTAATATTAAGCAGTTTATATAGATATTTTTGGAATTATTTAAAGGTGAAGAAGATAAAATCATTTATACAGACATTTTGTTTTCAAAAAAATAGTACTGTTCACGAGAATGGAAATCTAAAAAAGACTTTATACCAAAATATCAAATGAATAATTATTAAATTAAGCAATTAGGAGATATTTAAAAATTGATAATTATTATATATCAATAATTAATAATATTTGAAATTTAAAATAATCTAATATATAATAAAAAATACTTAAAGGAGAAATGATTTATGAGTGAAGAATTTTTAGAAGAAATATGGCAAAAAATAAATGATTTTTTAAATTATAATAAACCACCAAAAAAAGACACAATATTAAAATTTAGTCATAATCATACTAAATTTAGTAAAGATGTTAAAGATTTAATCGAGTTTATAAAATTTAATTTAATAAAAAAAGAAGCAAGTATTATTTATTTAAAACGTCAAAGAAATATAATTAAATATGGAAGAAAAAAACAAGATGTAGAAAAAGAAAATTATATCATTGAAATGACAAATGAAAATGATTTCCAAAGAATCTATAATTTGTTAAAAACAGAGTTTGCAAGTATTTTTGAAAAAAAATTTCTACATAGAGATTTAGAAGAAATGTTTTTAAAAGCTACACTTGCTGAAAGAATAATATTAGAGTTTAGAAGTAATAATGCTTATGATAAAGAATGGTTTCATGAAGAAGATGAAAAACAAATAATTGATTTAGAAGAAAATGAATATGAGATTAGTGATGTTAAAGTAAAACAAAAAAAATAAGTAATTTAGAGGTGAAAATTTGAAAGTTTTATTAATAAATGGAAGTCCTAATAAAGATGGCTGTACAAATGAAGCTTTATTAGAAATAGAAACAACTTTAAAAAATAATAAAATAGATACAGAAATTTTTTGGATAGGAAATAAACCATTAAGTGGCTGTTTAGGGTGTAGTAAATGCTTTAAAAGTAAAAGATGCATAATTAATGATAAAGTAAATGAATTTTTAGAAAAAGCTGAATTAGCTGATGGCTTTATTTTTGGAAGTCCTGTTCATTATGCAGGACCAAGTAGTTTTCTAACAAGCTTTATGGATCGTGCATTTTACGGGAAACCTAATATTTTTAAGGGAAAACCAGCTGCTTGTATAACTAGCTGTAGAAGAGCAGGAGGACTTTCTACTTTTGATAGACTAAATAAATATTTTACATATTCCTGTATGCCAATAATTTCAAGCAATTATTGGAATGGAGTTTTTGGTAGTACTAAAGAAGAAATAAGAGAAGATATAGAAGGGATGCAAACTATGAGAATTCTTGCAAATAATATGGCTTGGTTACTAAAATGCATTGAATTAGGAAAAGAAAATGGTATTGAATTCCCTAATCCAGAGAAAAAAATATTTACAAATTTTTATAAAGATTAAATAGTTAAGTAGAATAAGACTTAATTTTTTTTATATAATATATTTAGCACTCGTACTTGACAAGTGCTAAAAGATGAGTATAATTAACAATGAGGGGTGATAATATGTTTAATAACTATCAACAACAAGAAAATGAAAATGTTTTAGAAAAATATGGAAGAAATATAGTAGAAGAAGCAAAAGCTGGTAAAATTGATCCAGTTATTGGAAGAGATGAAGAAATTAGAAGTATTACTAGAGTCCTATCAAGAAAGACAAAGAATAATCCTGTTTTAATAGGAGAACCTGGTGTAGGAAAAACTGCTATAGTTGAAGGCCTTGCTCTTAGAATATTAAAAGGAGATGTTCCAAGTAGTTTAAAAAATAAAACTATTTGGGAACTTGACATGGCTGCCTTAGTAGCAGGAGCAAAATATCGTGGAGAATTTGAAGAACGATTAAAAAATGTGTTAAATGAAATTAAAAAAAATGAAGGCGACATTATCATGTTTATTGATGAAATTCATATGATTGTAGGAACTGGTAACACTGAAGGAGCTATGGACACATCTAATATCTTAAAACCAATGTTAGCTCGTGGAGAAATTCATGTTATTGGAGCAACTACTTTAAATGAATATCGAAAATATATTGAAAAAGATGGTGCCTTAGAAAGAAGATTTCAAAAAGTTAAAGTAGGAGAACCTAAAGTTGAAGATACGGTTACTATTTTAAGAGGATTAAAAGAACGTTTTGAAATCCATCATGGAGTAACAATCCAAGATAAAGCCTTAATTTCAGCAGCAACTCTTTCCAATAGATACATAACTGATAGATTTTTACCTGATAAAGCTATTGATTTAGTAGACGAAGCTTGTGCAACAATTCGTGTCCAAATGGATTCTGTTCCATTTGAATTAGACAGTTTAACTCATCGTATTATGCGTCTTGAAATTGAACGCGAAGCAATCAAAAAAGAAAAAGATGAATTATCAATAAAAAGACGTCATGATATTGAACGTGAACTTGAAACAATGAAAGTAAAAGAAAAAGAATTAACTGAAGCTTGGAATAAAGAAAAAACTTTAAATAATGATATTAAGAAAAAGAAAAAAGAATTAGAAAAATTAAAATTTGATTTAGAACAAGCTGAGAATAAATATGATTTAGAACAAGCTGCAATTCTTCGACATGGTGAAATTCCACGTGTAGAAAAAGAAATTGAAGAACTAAATAAAGTTGAAAAAAATAAATTATTAAGTGACACTGTAACTGACAATGACATATGTAAAATAATTGCTAAATGGACAAACATCCCAGTAACTAAATTAATTGAATCAGAAAAAGAAAAACTCCTAAATTTAGAAAAAGATATGAGAAATCGTGTTATGGGTCAAGATGAAGCGCTTAAAATAGTTAGTGATGCAATTATTAAATCTCGTAGTGGAATTAAAGATCCCAATAGACCAATTGCCTCATTTATGTTTTTAGGACCTACTGGTGTTGGTAAAACTGAAATAGCAAGAACCTTAGCATATGAGTTATTTGATGATGAAAGACATATGGTAAGAATAGATATGAGTGAATATATGGAAAAATTTAGCGTTTCAAGACTTATTGGTTCTCCTCCAGGTTATGTCGGCTATGAAGAAGGAGGACAATTAACAGAAGCTATAAGAAGAAATCCATATAGTATAGTATTATTTGATGAAATAGAAAAAGCTCATAAAGAAGTATTAAATTTATTACTTCAAATTCTTGATGATGGACGAATAACAGACTCAAACGGAAGATGTGTCGATTTTAAAAATACAATTATCATTATGACATCAAATCTTGGTAGTGAACATATTCTAGAAAATAACAATAATCTTGTAATGAATACAGTAAAAGAATATTTTCGACCAGAATTTATTAATAGAATCGATGAATTAGTTATTTTTAATACCTTAACAAAAGATGCTTTAAATAAGATACTTGATAAAATTATTAAAGAAATAGAATTTCGTTTAAAAGATTTAAATATAAAAATAGAACTTACAACTAACGCACGAGAAAAACTTCTTGAAGAGGGATATGACATTACTTTTGGAGCACGACCTTTAAAAAGATTAGTCGGAAAAATAATTGAAGTAGATTTATCTAAATTATTAATAGAAAATTCTTTAAAAGAAAATGATACTGTAATAGTAGATTATAACAATAATCAGTATTCTGTAGTTAAAAAATCTTTTTCAAATAATTAATTAAATTGTAACTAGGAACTTAAAGTTTATTTAATCCTAGTTTTTTTGATTAATATATTATTTTTATTTCGAAGAAAAATAATTTAAAAAAAGTAAATTAAATATTTTTTTAAAGAAATGTGTAATAGTAAAATAAAATTACAATTTTATAAAACTAATAAAGTATGTTATAATAAAAGCGTATTAAAAGTTAGCCAATTTTTTAAATAAAATTTTTATAATTTAATAGATAAAAATTAATAAAAATCTCAAAGAAAGGAAAATTATCAAATAATTGATTTTATTGATAATAAATGGTACTCATGAAAATAATCAAACAAATCTTTATTGGAATTTTAAATATTATTTTAATTAATTTAATAACTATTTTTGTAATAAGTCTTAATATAAAAACTCTTACAGATGGAATATTTAAAGAAACATTTAAACATCAAATTCTTAACAGCATAGCTCAAGACGACTCTAAACTAATATCTCCTAATAATTATTTAAATAAAATGATCGAAAGCGAAGAAGTTAGTGAACTTATTGATAAATATCTTGATATAACTATAAATGGTATGCTAGATGAAAGAGCAATTGACAAAATTGAAATCGAAAAGGATATGCTAGACTATTTACAACAAAATAAAAGTATTTTAGAAAAAGCTCTTGGGTCAAATTTAACAAATGATATGTTTAAGCAAGCAGAAGCATATTTAGAAAGTAAAGAATTAAGTAATATTCTAAAACAAAATCTTTCAAATACAAGTAAAAATATAAATGAAGAAACAAAAATTATTTTAAAAGTTTATAATCTTCTTATTTCCTTAAAATTTAAAATTATAATTTTGATATCAATATTAGTAGATTTAATTTTGATATCTATCATACAAAAATCTTTCTATAACTGGCTAAAATCATTTGGTATCTCATCAATTATTAGTGGAATAAGTCTTACTATAATGGCTCTAACAGTTAATTTAATTATATCTAGTTTAAGTGAAATCTCTAATTTACATACAAATTCAATACTTTTTAGTGGCTTTGCAGTTATTTTATTAGGTAGTTTATCATTAATTATTAAATTTTTGATAGACAAAAATATTAAATTTAAGGAAAAAACAAATGCAGTATCCTAAATTTCACAATCAAGAATTTTATTTGGGGATAACTGCTTTGTCAGCAGGAGTAGGAGAATTTTTAAATGACTATCAAAAATCATTAGAAAATCTAACAAAAAATAAATTTAAATTTAAAGAAACAGCAAGTGTTAGAAATAAAGGGGACGTTTCTAATACACCTAAAAATAGAGTAAGCGAATTAATAAAATTGCTTGAAGATAATGAAGTTGATTTTATAATGTGTGCAACAGGAGAAGAATTTTTATTAGAAATACTGCCATTTATTAATTTAAATAAATTTAAAGAAAATGTAAAATGGCTAATGGGAGCAAGTGATCCAACAAGTTTATTATATCTTATTACAACCGCTCTAGACATTGCAACAATTTATGGATTTAATGCTTGTAGTTTTGATCATAAAATTTTACATGAAAGTCAAAAAATCGCTTTACAAATAATAAAGGGTAATTTAATTAAACAAAATAGTTTTGACCTATATGAAAAAAGTCGTCCCAAAAATGCAACTTGTTATAACTTAACAGAGAAAATCTATTGGAAAAACTTAAATGGTGATTTTGATATTTCTGGAAGAATTATCGGGGGCTGTCTCGACTGTTTACGTAATTTACCAGGAACCCCATTCGATTATACAAAAACTTTTATTGAGAAATATAAAAAAGATGGAATTATATGGTATTTTGATATTTTTTCATTAACTACCGAAAATTTTTATTTAGCATTATTTCAATTAAAAGAAGCAGGCTGGTTCAAATATATAAAAGGTGTAATAATAGGAAGAGTAAAATTTCCTGGGGGTTTTAGTAAATTAACTTATCAAGAAGCTTTAAAAAAAATATTTGGCGATATACCAATAGTAATGAATGCGGATATAGGACATGTTGCTCCTAAAATGATAATTATAAATGGATGTATTGCTCATATAATAAGCAAAAATAAGAAAGGATCAATCGAATTAAAAATGGAGAAATAAAATGAATAATGAATTAAAAAAAGAAATCGAAAAAATTAAAGAAAGAAACATAAAAGTAGAAAAAGATAAAGCATGGGAAACTTCTTTAACAAGAAAAATATTTATTGCTACACTAACATATATTGTTGTAATAATTTACTCATATTTAACTCTTAACGTATCAAATATATTTTTATCTTCCCTTGTTCCAGTTCTAGGATTTTTACTATCAACTTTATCTTTAAAAATAATTAGGAAATTATGGGAAAAACATATAAAAAAATTAAATAATTAAATTAAAAGTCCTAATACTTTATAAAAATTAATAACCAAATTTTAAAAAGGATGGAAACTTATGAGACTAGAAGTGAGCGAATTTTCAAAAAGTTATGAAACCAAAGAAATTTTTAAAAATATTAATTTTTCTTTTGATAGTGGTAAAATATATGCTTTAATAGGAAAAAATGGAGTAGGTAAGACAACTTTTTTTAATACTTTAAATGAAGAAACAGATATTACCTCGGGCCAAATTTATTTAACAAATAAAACTGAAACAAAAAAATTAACATCAGATAATATAGGTTATATTCCTACAATTCCTGTTGTTCCCGAATTTCTAACAGCAAAAGAGTTTCTTAAAATATTTCTTGATTTAAATAAAGAACAAATAGTTAATTTACAAGATATTGAAAATTATTTTTCATTAATAAAAATAAATACACAAGACCAACAACTTTTATTAAAAGATTATTCCCATGGAATGAAAATTAAAATTCAGCTATTAATTAGTATTCTATCAAATAAAGAAATATTACTTCTAGATGAACCATTAACAACACTTGACATAATTACTCAAGAAGAAATAAAAAAAATATTAAATTATTTAAAAAAAGATCATATAATTATTTTATCTACTCATGTTTTAGAGCTAGCACTTGATATTTGCGATGAAATTATTATCATAAATAATAAAAATTTTAAAGTAGTTGATAAAGAGAAACTTAATAATGAGAAAATAAAAAATGAAATAATAAAAATTTTAAAGGAACAATGACATGATTAACATTTTAAAGAAGACGTTGGAAATTAATTATCATTATAATTCTAACATCATAATTTATAATTTAAAAAAAGTACCTGTTTTTAAAGATTTATTTACTAATGAAATTTATTCAAGTGTAATTATCAAAAAAATTATTTATTTTTTTTATATTATTTTTTCTTTTTGTAAAACTTTACTTTCTAAAAGCCTTTATTTTTTATTAATTTATTTTGTTTCCTACATCTTTTTTTTCGATAATTTATCGAAATCACTACTCCATCTTTTTTTAATATTTGTACTTATAAATTTATTTAATCATAAGATTTTATCAAATAATATGTTAAAATATTATAATTTGAAAATATTTAAATTAGACGCTACTAAATATTTTAAAGTATATATTTTATGCAATATAATTAAAGAACTGCTATATAATTATATATTTTTACTCTTATTTATACCACATTTAGAAAATGATTCAAATATTTTTGTGCTATTAATTTTTTTAATATCTGCAAAAATAATAGGTGAAGCATTAAATATTTTAAACTTTAAAAAACGACAAAAGTTTCTAATCGATAATAATATTTTAAAAATTTTAATAACCATAATTATCATATTATTATTTAGTTTTCAATTCTTTGAAATATTTGTATCTTATAAATTTATACTCATTTTAACTGTAATTTTTACATATTTGCAAATATTTTCAATATATTATTTATTTACTTTAAAAGATTATAAATACTTATATAAAATAATAGATAAGAACACTAATTTAAATGATCCAAATAATGAAAAATCTTATTTAAGACAAGCTCTAATTAATAAAAAAAATCAAACAAACAATAATTTGATTAATAAAAAGAAAGGCTTTGATTTATTTAATGAAATATTTTTTTATAGGCATAAAGAAATACTTATAAATAGTGCCAAAAATTATAGTATCTTCCTTATAATAATTTATTTCATAATTGGTTTTTTAACATTGTACAATAACAAATTTGCCGAATTTACAAGAATTTTTCTTACTAAAAAAATGAGTTGGTTTATTTTAATAATGTTTTTTTTAAATAGAGGCGAAGTTATTACAAAAGCAATGTTTTATAATTGTGATCATGCTATGTTAAAATATAGTTTTTATAGAAAACCTAAAAATATTTTAAATTTATTCAAAAAAAGATTGATTACAATTATTTATATTAATTTAATTACTTCTTCTGTTATAGTTATAGGGAATTTAGGAATATTATTATTACTAAAAAATTATAATCTATCCTTAATGTTAAGTAATATAATATTTATAATTTCATTGAATATTTTATTTTCAATCCATTATTTAGTAATATATTATCTCTTTCAACCATTTAATAAAAATATGGAGATAAAGAAAAAAAAATATTCAGTTATCATAACTTTTACTTATTTATTAAGTTTTATTTTAAAAGATATAGAATTTAATTCAATAAATTTGTCATTGTTAACATTGATATTTACAATATTTTATTTAGTAATTTCTTTCTTTTTAATTTTTTTAAATGCTCCAAAGAGTTTTAAATTAAAAGAATAAAAATAACTAGAATAAATTTGAATTTCTAAAATAGAATTTTTAACATTAATTTATTCAACATATTTATAATATTTTTTTAATTAGTCTTTGAAATTTGACAAAGATAACTATATAGAGTAGAATTAATTAAGTAATTACACAAATTCGAGGTGAATAATTTGAAGAAAACTCAAGGATTATGTGGAGTAACTATAGTAGTTGGAATTATGATGATTTCAATTGGCATGGTAATTCAAAAAGATGGTTCAATAAATACTTTAGCAATAAATAATACAGTTCAGGAATTCAATATAAAAAATATGGCTGCTAGTGCTAATATGATTGTAAAAGAACCAAAAAATAATAAAGAGCAACAATCCAAGGAAAATTTATTATTAACAGAAGTAACAATGGAAACTGCTCCAGCATCAGTAATAGCTCCTCCAAGAGTTGAAGTATTTGATGGAATGACCTTGGAAGAATTATCCATAAAATTAGATAGAAATTTAGGAAGTGATATAGTTGCTGGCAAGGGGACTTTAATCGCTACAGAGTGTATCAATAAAGGAGTAGATCCATATGTAGCAACTGCAATATTACTTCATGAAACTGGATGTAAGACTAGATGTTCATCACTTGCTAGAAGATGCAATAATTTTGGTGGACAAAAAGGTACTCCAAGTTGTAATGGTGGAAGTTATAAAGCATATAATTCTATCGATGATGGTTTGGTAGGTTTTATTGATAATCTATATAGAAATTATTATTCTAGAGGCTTAACAACTGTAGATACTATTGGAAGAAGATATGCAGAATCTCCTGCTTGGAGAGGTAAAATAAATTGGTATGTTGAACAAATAAGAGCAAATTAGTCTAAATATTTGGTCTTTTTTGATAGTCGAAGAATAATATATATGGAGGACAAATTTGACAAAGTCCTTAAAAGATGCTATAATTAAACATGTAATTGATGGCACACTATTCTAGTCAATTACTTTATTAAGAAGACGAGCTTAAAAATTCGTTAAAGGGCATATCTGTGAAACCTTTGGTGTCTGCTTCTTACGCCCAGTTTGGGGTGGATGCTGGAGATGAAGATTTTGGGCGACTCGTAATGGCATACGAATCACGACCCACTGTCTGTGGAGACCTATTCTTGTGGTAAATCTATACGTTATATAACTGATGATTTAGTACGAAATAGGATAGAACCTGTATTGTGGCGAAAGTTATGTACAGTGTAGCCTGTCTTGAGTGAAAATATTGGGATAAATGATCTTGCTTAAATTAAGCGGCCACTTAAATTAAGTATTGCATTTTGAAATTGTTTTTGCAAAAAAGAATTATTATTAAAGTGTTGGAGAGGAAATCTCCTAGAGTGTAATTCATTATAGGATTGCAGTGGGCACTAAGTGGTAATCAAGTCGTATGTTTCGGTAACGACATATTGATTCTTTTAAAGGGGAACCACAATTTTGGTAACGAAATTGTAAGAATCAGGGAAATCCTACTTGACCTAAGGCTCAAAGTTTACTATAGTGATAGCCAAACCAATTAATTTGATATCAAAAGTAGTTTTACTACTTTTTTAGTTTAGAATAAAAAATATATGTCTATAAATTTTACATCTGCAAGAATTTCTTATATAATAGGAAAACAATATTTAAATTACTAAATTTTTCTTAAAAAGTATTTTAAAAATTAAATAAAAAAGAAAGAGGAAAAAATGTTTAAAAAAAATAAAAATAATGAATTAGAAAATTTAATTGTTCAAACTAAAAAGAAAGAAAAGATAAAAAAAGAATCAGTAGACGTTAAATGGATTTTAATTGTTACAATTACTGCCTTTTCAATCTCATTTGGATTATCTTTTATTTCTGAAATGACTATTCCAAATCTTTCATTAATCTTAGGTATTTTAGTAACATTACTATTTATATTATTAGGAATTTTATTTGATATCGTAGGAGTATCAGTAACAACAGCAGATGAAGCTGTTTTTCACTCTATGAATTCAAGAAAAGTCAAAGGAGCAAACATTGCAGTTAAATTTAAGAAAAATGCTGATAAAGTATCAAGTTTTTGTTGTGATGTTATAGGAGACATTTGTGGAATTATATCAGGAGTAGCCGCAACAACTATAGCAGCTATTTTAGTTAAAGATTTTAATTTTAATCCTTTAATTACTTCTCTGACAGTAGCTGCAACAATTGCATCTCTTACAATTGGAGGTAAAGCAATAGGCAAAAGTTTTGCCATTAACAAAAGTGATATAATTCTTTATGAATTTGCAAAAATAATTTCTATATTTTATAAAGGCAAATAGTTTTAACAAGTAAATTATTAGTTTTTAACTTTACTTGTTTTTTTTATATAATTATAGTAAAATATAATAAGTTTCTGAGGTGATAAAATGATACAAGTTAATAATGTAAGTTTAAAGTTTGGGAAAAGGACTTTGTTTGAAGATGTAAATATAAAATTTACTAATGGAAATTGTTATGGTCTAATAGGTGCTAATGGAAGTGGTAAATCTACATTCCTAAAACTATTAAGTGGAGAACTTGAAACAACAACTGGAGAAATTATAATAACTAAAGATGAAAGATTATCAATTTTAAAACAAGATCACTATCAATTTGATGATCAACGTGTCCTAGATGTTGTAATTATGGGAAACTCTAAATTATATTCAATAATGGAAGAAAAAAATAAAATGTATGCGCAAACAGAATTTTCTGAAGAAGATGGAATGAAATTAGCAAATCTGGAAGCAGAATTTATGGATTTAGATGGTTGGAATGCAGAACCAGACGCAGCACAACTACTTAATAATTTAGGAGTTTCTGAAGAGTTTCATTATGTTAACATGGGAGAAATACCAGTTAAATTAAGAGTTAAAGTTTTACTAGCTCAAGCTTTATTTGGTAATCCAGATATTTTACTTTTAGATGAACCAACAAATAGTTTGGATATTGAAGCAATAAAATGGTTAGAAGAGTTTTTAATTAATTTCAATAATACAGTTATAATTGTTTCACATGATAGACATTTTTTAAATAAAGTATGTACACATATTGCTGATATTGATTATTCTAAAATAAAGCTTTATGTAGGAAATTACGATTTTTGGTATGAATCAAGTGAATTATTACAAAAACAAATGCGCGATTCAAATAAAAAGAAAGAAGAAAAAATTAAAGAATTACAAGCTTTCATTGCAAGATTCTCTGCTAATGCTTCTAAATCAAAACAAGCCACATCTCGTAAAAAAATGCTTGATAAAATAGAATTAGATAAAATTGTTCCATCAAGTAGAAAATATCCATATATTGATTTTAAAATAGAAAAAGCATCTGGAAAAGAAATCTTAAAAGTTGAAAATTTAACAAAAACAATTGATGGAAAGAAAATATTAGATAAAGTTTCTTTTACTATATTAAAAGGTGATAAAATTTGTTTTTTAGCAACAGATGATATGGTAAAAACAACATTATTTAATATTTTAAGTGGAAAAGAAAATTATGATAGTGGAACTATTGAATGGGGTAAAACTATTAATCCAGGATATTTGCCACAAGACAACAGTGATTATTTTAATACAAATAAAAACATTATGGAATGGATAGGAAATTACTATGATATAAAAGATGAAACTATTCTTCGAGGCTTTTTAGGAAGAATGTTATTTTCTGGAGAAGATGTTTTTAAAAAAGTTAATGTCTTATCAGGAGGAGAAAAAGCTCGTTGTATGTTATCTAAAATGATGCTTGAAGAACCAAACTTTTTAATTCTAGATGAACCAACAAACCATTTAGATCTAGAAAGTATTACATCATTAAATAAAGGTCTTGTTAATTTTAAAGGAGAGTTACTTTTTACATCTCGTGATTATGAATTAAATAGTACAGTAACAAATAGAGTAATAGAAATTAAAGATAATGGAACGATTATTGATAGAAGTATCCCATATGAGGAATATTTAACAAAAAAGGATTAAAATAAGTAGGAGAAAATTATGAAAAATAATCAAAAAAAAACAATTATTTATGTTTTAATAGGAGCCTTCATTATAATATTAGGATTTAGCTTTTTTGTAGGAACTGATAAAGATACTGGCAAAAAAAATTCTAATACATATAGCGAACTAACAGAAGATCCTAATAAAATCTTTGAAAATGCGCAAAAAGAAAGTGCAAGTGTAAAAGAATCCGAAAAGAAAGAATTAAATGATATTAATATTGATACTTATTTAGAATACTATCAAGGAGAAGAAAATAAAATCATTTTAATAGCAAGACCAACATGTAGCTATTGTCAAATAGCTAAACCTATCATTCAAAATATTGCATATGAAAAAGCTGTTGAAGTTTTCTATTTAAACACTGATAATTTTAAAAATGATGATGAAACAAAATTAGTAAAATCTGATGAATTTTTTAGCGAAGGTTTTGGCACACCATTATTATTAGTAGTTAAAAACAACAAAATAGTGGATAAGATAGATGGTTTAACAGATAAGGCTCATTACATTGAATTTTTTAAAAATAATGGCTTTATCAATTAATGGAGAGTAGAATGAGTCAAGTATACAAAAAAGTTTTAAAATTTAAAGAAAAACATCCATTAACAATTGGATGGCGGTTAAAGAAAAATTCCGAAATAGTTGAAAGACATCTAAATCCTGATGAAGAAGTTATATATGCTTTTATAGCTCAAAAAAATGACAGTCCCTTTAATATCTTAGGAAGTGCTGTAATAGCTCTTACAAATAAAAGAATATTAATAGGTAGGTCTAGAGTAGTGATTGGATATTTTCTAAATTCTATTACTCCAGATATGTTTAATGATTTAACTGTTTCAAGTGGTATAATTTGGGGTAAAGTTTATATTGATACTATTAAAGAATTTGTCGTATTATCGAACATAAGTAAAGATGCATTAACAGAAATAGAAACAGAAATAACAAGCTATATGATGAAAGAAAAACAAAAGTATGGCTTAAGAGAAACTGATTAGTCTAACTCGTGAATTTATTAATACTTTTTCCTTTCAAATCGGCGAGCAATAAAAGACGGATTATATAAATTTGATAAAGAATTAGTATGTAATTATGTGAAAGTGTTAAGTGAGTATGCCTTTACACCTACATCTTTAAAAGATTATATTAAAAATAATACAGAAGATAATATAAAACATGAATTACAAACTAAAAAAAATATTATAAAATGATATTGTAGGTTATAGTAGAGGAGCTATAAATATCAAAAAAGACAAATATTTGGAAGAAGGTTAAAAGTTCCTAAAATATTTTATCAAGTACCATTTCTTTTACAGGTTTTTGTTAAATATTATAAAATTCCAATAACTTGCTTAAACGAATAAGATAGACTTTTAGTTGAAAAATTATATATTATTAAAAATAGGAGGTCAAAATAATGATTAAATTGAAGAATTCTTTGAGACAATCGAATTGGACTACTAGAGAAATTTTAGCAACAAATATTACTTATTTAAGACATTTAAAAATGTGGTCTCAAGAAGAATTAGCATCTAATTCTGGGCGAAGTATTTCAGTAATTAGTGATATAGAAAATGCTAATATAGGAGCAACTATAGATATAATTGATGATATTGGTTATGCATTGGGTTGGACTACCTCTGAACTAACTAAGAATCAAGGATTTGCAGTTACAAAGAAACGAGTTGATAGTAGACAATAAATTTTGTCTACTATTTTAATTTAAAAGAGATGTTACTAACTTCGAAGATAAACGTTCTAAACTTTTCAATTTGTTCTTGATATTGTTTATCTTTTCTTAAAACTTCTAGAATTAGATAGTTAAGAATTACTTCTTTATTTTCCTTAAAATAATCAAGAATTTGGGGTACGACTACTTGAAAAAAGTAGTTAATAATTTTGCCTCCTTTCTAAATTTAGACAACAAAAAAAGAGCCGAAGCTCTTAAAAATATTTATAATTTTTTGTGTGAATCATAAGTTGAAATAGGTTCAAAAGTATTTACATATTGGTTAAATTGCTTAAAAGTTAATCCTTCTGGTATGCTTGGAATTTCCACTAGTTCTCTAATATCGCTTTCATCATGCCTATCTACTTCGGATTTAATTGCACTTTCAATAGAATCAAATTCATGAATTCCTCTTTTATTAGAGTTAGAGTGTTCAAAAAGATACCATATCCCTTGAAAATGATATAAAACAAAACAATGCATTCTTACTTTCTTATCAAAATTATCTTGTGTTTCATATCTTCTATAACAATATAACTTATTTTCTAAACCTATATTATCAAAGAAAAATTTTATTAATTTTGATTGTTCAATGCATGTTCCAAGACCATTTCTAATTATCTCTTCAATTGAACTAATTCTGTAATTTTCTCTACATCCTTTAAAATTATTTAAATGCTTTTCTCCAAATTTATCTATCCAACCATATTCAATATTTATATTCATGTAGTCCATTAATTGCGAAGGATTTTTTAGATCTTCAAAATTTAGTTCATCTTTTAATGCAACTATTTTAGATGCTTCAATAACATCTGTTTTTAATTCCTTATCTTCTGGATGACTTATTAGATGTTTTAAAAAATATACCATGTCATAGATAGCAAGTCTTTGAGATAAAAAAGGTGTATTAATTAGCTCTGGATAATATCTTTCAACATACAATTTTATATTTGTGTAATCGCTTGAATCTGTGTATTTCTCTGTTTCTTCACTAGCAAATTTCCAAGGTTTTTTAACCATTCTAAAGAATATAGCTAGTTCAAAATCTTTTGGTGCAAACATTGATCTTTCAAAATCAATTATTTTTATATCTCCATTATCATAGAAAATATTATCAAAGTGTAAATCATTATGAACTAAAACAAAATCCTTACTTTTTAAATATTGTTCAAATTTAGAATATGCATGATTAATAAGATGTTGTTCATCTTCACTAAAAATATAAAGTTCTTTAGCTTTAGAATTGTTCTTTAAAACAACTAATCCAGTCACATCCTTGTCCAATATTTGAATGCATTTGTTTCATCGCTATACATATTTGTTTTATTATTTCTTCTCTTTGTTCTTCAGAAAATGTATGCCAAACATTATATAGAGAAACACCATTCACTTTTTCAATTATTTCATAATAATAAGAAATGTCTTTTTTATCTGTACTTGAATAATATAATCTTGGGATTAAATGATTTTTTGAATTTGAATTATAAAAATCTATTTC
Organism: uncultured Mollicutes bacterium; assembly: GCA_947652375.1. Lineage (GTDB taxonomy): Bacteria > Bacillota_I > Bacilli_A > RF39 > UBA660 > UBA3789. The sequence goes on from CANTCS010000016.1 coordinate 31,725, forward strand.
TTTTTTAAAATTATCTTCATTTTGAAAATGGTTTAATTTAGCTTCCAACTTAAAATTTAAACTTAATTATATATTAAAACGAATATTTCGTTTTAATTACTAAAAAAATGGAGAGATAACGATACACGTATGCAAAAAATTATACTCACAAGCTTGAATTAAATCAACTGATAAATAAATTATAGCAGATATTATTATTATTATTATTATTATTATTATTATTATTATTATTATTTCAAGTGGGAGTATTCAAAAAATTTTTATAAATTTTAACAGGAAATAACCGAAAATTTAATAAGAAATAATAATGTTCTATCAACAAATACTCTCATATAGGAATTTATTAAAATTTATAGTATAATTATATCAACAAGAATTTTGCTTTTCTAATGATTTAATTCCTTTATCTATATCATCAGTTTTTGTAGGTTTATGGTCTGCTAAAATAGGTAAGAAATACTTTTTAACTGCCATATCATACTCAACCATATCATAAATAAAGTTTGTTAATAATTCCTCAATTTTATCTTCTCTAAAATTCAAGTGACACTTTTCACAGTTGTAATACATATACTTTTTCTTTTTGCCACCAGAACCTTTACATTTCATAATTTTGCCACAAATAGGACATTTAATCTTTTGAAAAAATAGATAAACTCTATCTCTAGTATAAGTTCTCTGATTCTTTTCTTTCTGATGTTGGCATTCTTCCCATACTGCTCTTGAGATAATAGGTTCTACAACATTCATATAGGTTACTGGTTCAATTTGTTTATTTTTAGCAATCCTTTTATATTGCTCATAATCTCCCATATAGATTTTATTATCAACAATTTTCTGAATAGTGGTATCTTTCCATTTCTTAGGGTGTAGTAGTTTTTCTTCATTAAAGATATTAGATATTTGTTGGAAACTTTTTCCTTCTAAATACATTTTAAATATTCTTTCTATTACTGGTTTGGTAGTTTCATCAATAATTGTTTTCTTATTGCCATCTTTCTTATAGCCAAGTGGTAAAACACCTGGTAAATGTCCTGACTTAATAGGCTCTTATTCAAATAACGTGAGCGAAGTGGATTATATCAAAAATGCATGATATA